>CANDJR010000009.1 GCA_947385105.1 uncultured Eubacterium sp. | reverse complement strand
TACAGAAGGCGGAGATTTTCGACAGGCTACTTACCGGGCAGTTCGCCAGGGACTGATGCAGGCGCAGTCCGTATTGCTGGAGCCATATTATGAGTTTCGCATAGAGCTGCCGGAAACAATGATTGGCAGGGCAATGACAGACATTGAAGCTATGCATGGAAAACTGGAGCTGCCGCAGCTTGAACAGGGAATGTCAATCCTGACTGGCAGCGCGCCTGTTGCTACAATGCGCGGCTATCAAAAAGAAGTGACAGAATATACAAGAGGGCTGGGCCATCTGCAATGTACGTTAAAAGGATACGCTCCGTGCCATAACACGCAGGAAGTATTAGAAAAAAGGGGATACGATCCGCAGGCAGATACTGCAAATCCATCGGGATCTGTATTTTGTGCCCATGGCGCAGGCTTTTTGGTTGATTGGTTTGAAGTGCACCAATATATGCATGTTGAAAGTCCGCTGGCACTTCAAAAATCAGAGGAAGTCCAGCTGCAGGAAGAAGCCCAGAGACTAAAAAAACATGCTTCTATCGTACCGGATACCATTGGGACGGATGAAATAGATGCGATTTTATCCGGGCTGTCGGCGAATCAGCGGGATAAATCGCAGCCTCGTAAAAACGGGATACCAAGAAAAAAGCGGGTATTTGACCAAACGGGCAGTACGCATACAGCAAAACCGAACAAGCCAAAGCAAAAGGTTTATTTTCTGGTGGATGGATACAACATTATTTTTGCCTGGGACGAATTAAGTAAACTGGCAAAAGACAATATTGAAGGGGCAAGAGGCCGTTTGCTGGATATTTTGTGCAACTACCAGGCGTTAAAGCAGTGCTGCCTGATTGTAGTATTTGACGCTTACCGCGTCGAAGGGCATGTAACAGAATACTACGACTACCATAATATCCATGTTGTATTTACCAAAGAGGCGGAGACAGCAGATCAATATATCGAACGTTTTGCGCATGAGTATGGCAGGAAATATGAGGTGACAGTAGCTACTTCGGATGGATTGGAACAAATTATTATCCATGGACAAGGCTGTACGCTTGTATCTGCAAGAGAGCTGGAGGATGAAGTATACCGGGAAAGTGCAAAAGTACATAACGAGTATCTCGCCAGGCAGCCCCAGGAAAAGAACTTGCCGTTTGAGCAAGCATTTCGGAAACGTACTTAAGTTAAATTAAGAAAATATAAATAAGAAAAAGAATAAAAAAATATAAAAATAATAAAAATAGAAAAAAACTAGGGCTGCCGCTGAAAGCGAAAAGGATACAATCTGTAGAACATGTTCCACTAAGGACTATTTGAGATTGTATGTCATTCGTTTTGTGCGGCAGCCCTAGCGTATTGTTAGGTGCTAGGGTTATTGCGCAAGCAGCATCATGATTTCATTGCTGCGAGCGATAAATTTTGTCATTGCTTCTGGTGCTAATGGCTGATTGCTGATCATAGCCAAGTCGTAAAGCTGCTGGCAGAACGTTGGTACATGTTCAGAGTCTTTGTGCTCAAAAATATATTTTACAAGCGCATGGTTTGCGTTTAAAGTCAGTGTTGCATCACCGCCAAACATAGCAGGATCCATACCTCCCATGCCTCCCATAGCATACATTCTCATCATTTCCTGCATTCGTCTGCCTTCTTCTGATAAAGTGATAACAGAAGAAATCGTTTCATTTTTCAGCTTTTCTACTTTGACAGTCAGCTTGTCATTGCCAACTGCTTTGCGGAATACTTCTGTGAGCGCGTCTGTTTCTTCCTTTAAAGAAGCAGCGTCTTCTTCGGAAGCTTCTTCTTTTAACGTCTCTGTTACATCTGCGTCAATCCGCATAAATTTGAACTTTTCGTTCCTGCGTTCCAGCTGTGTAATAAAGGAAGAATCAATATTGTGATTTAAAATGACAGCATCCATGCCCTGTTCCTTGAACATATTGATATACTGGCTTTGCTGCTGTTCGTCTGTCACATAGTAAATCGTTTTGCGCGTATCTTTTTCGTCAAATTCCTCTGTAGCATCTGTATCATCGCCTGTTGCAGAGGTGCTGTCAGCATTTTCTACTTCTACTTCCGGCTGATCGTTTTCTGTTTGTTCTTTTGCCTGTTCTTCTGCTTTTAAGCATTCTGGCAGTGTCAAATATTTGTGATCCAAATTCTTAAACAAGATATAGTCGTTCATCTTATCACAGAATTTCTCATCCCGTAAGCAGCCGTATTTGATAAATGGGCTGATATCATCCCAATATTTTTCATAATCTTCTTTTTCTGTCTTACACATGCCAATTAACTTGTCCGCAACTTTTTTCGTTATATAATCAGAAATCTTTTTCACAAAGCCATCGTTTTGCAGTGCGCTTCTGGATACATTCAGCGGCAGATCCGGACAGTCGATGACACCTTTTAACAGCATTAAAAATTCAGGAATTACTTCTTTAATATTATCTGCAATAAATACCTGGTTATTGTATAATTTAATCGTACCTTCAATCGAATCGTACTCTGTATTAATTTTTGGGAAATACAAAATACCCTTTAAGTTAAACGGATAATCCATATTCAGATGTATCCAGAATAACGGCTCTTTATAATCATGGAAGACTTTACGGTAAAATTCTTTATATTCGTCATCCGTACAATCCTTTGGCGTCTTGCCCCAAAGCGGGTTGATATCATTTAAAGCTACCGGGCGTTTTACAATTTTTAATTTCTCTGTCCGCGGAGAAATCTCGACAACTTCTTTTTCCCCGTTTTCATTTTCCTTTTCTTCTGTTTTTGCCTCCTCGATGATTGTCTCAATGACAGTATCATCCTCCCGTTTGTCAGCAGGGTCTATGGTTTCATATTCTGTCTCTGCATTTGCTTTGTTTAAATAAATCGGGATTGGCATGAAAGAGCAGTATTTTTCAATGACTTCTCTTGCACGGTATTCATTGGAAAATTCCAGGCAGTCTTCATTTAAATACAACGTAATCGTTGTACCAACGCTGTCTCTTGTGCCATCCTGCATGTCAAATTCCGTACCGCCGTCACATGACCAGTGAACAGGTGTAGCACCCTCTTTATAAGAAAGCGTATCAATAGTTACCTCATCGGCAACCATAAAAGCAGAGTAAAAACCAAGGCCGAAATGGCCGATAATCTGATCTTCATTAGCTTTGTCTTTATATTTTTCCAGGAAATCAGAAGCGCCGGAAAAAGCGATCTGGTTAATGTATTCTTCTACTTCCTCAGCTGTCATGCCAATGCCGTTATCAGTTACGGATAATGTTTTTTCTTCCGGATTGACAGTAACCTGTATTTGCGGCTTATAGTCGTCTGAAAGCGTATACTCTCCCATCATATCCAACTTTTTCAGCTTTGTGATAGCGTCACAGCCATTGGAGATTAACTCGCGGTAAAAAATATCATGGTCTGAATACAGCCATTTTTTAATAATCGGAAAGATATTTTCGCTGTTAATAGAAAGACTTCCGTGTTTGTTATCCATAAATATGCACTCCTTTTCTTTTCTGCTTTTACATCCCCTTGTCCACTGAGGATATCGTAAACAAATAAAATCTGCTAATTTTCTTAATTGACATAGTAATACGTGTAAATTAAAAAGTCAATAGAAAATTAGCACTCTTTTAAAATGAGTGCTAACAATCTGGCGCAAAGGCTTGATTTGTAAGGGATTTTGAAATTATTAAAATTTTATAAAGCAGCTGCAGCTATCTTGTCTGCCAGACTGCAGCTGCACAAACGTTACGTTTCATACAGTATGAAGCCCTTACAGCTTCTTTGTCAAGTTACTGTTCACTTCGTTCTCAGTAACAAAGGCGAACTTCAGGCATGTTTTCCAGAAGCCCTTTACACATCCTGTACTTTTGGGTATAATTTCAAGGAACCAAAAATACGAAAGGAATAAGTATCCCGGTTACCGGGATATGTTAAAATATGAATGAAAAAATACTAATTGTAGACGATGAAACAGCGATTGCAGATTTAGTAGAAGTATACTTGAAAAACGACGGCTATGAGGTATTTAAGTTTTACAATGCCGCTGATGCGTTAAAGTGTGTGGGGCAGGAAGAAATCAGCCTTGCGATCTTAGATGTGATGCTGCCAGATATGGATGGCTTTACGCTTTGCCAAAAAATCCGTGAACATCATTTGTATCCGATTATTATGCTCACTGCAAAAGTAGAGGATATAGACAAAATTACCGGGCTTACACTTGGCGCAGACGATTATATTACAAAACCGTTTAATCCGCTGGAACTGATGGCAAGAGTCAAAACCCAGCTGCGCAGGTATACGCGTTATAATACTGCAGAAGTACATGTAGCAGAGGAATATAATATTCGAGGCCTGCACATCTCAAAAAGCAGTCATAAATGCACACTCAACAGCAAAGAGCTGACATTAACGCCGATTGAATTTAATATTTTATGGTGTCTGTGTGAACATCAGGGCAATGTTGTGTCTTCTGAGGAGTTGTTTGAAACAGTATGGGGAGAACCTTATTTAGAAAGTAATAATACGGTCATGACGCATATTGCCAGGCTCAGGGAGAAAATGAATGAACCTGCGCGCAAGCCTAAATTTGTCAAAACAGTATGGGGAGTGGGGTATACCATCGAATAATGGAGCAGGATAAGAGAAAAATAACACTAAATGAAAAAGGTGAAAAAAAACTGCAGTATACGCAGTATCTAAAACGGCATAGTAAAAATTGGAATACGCAGCTAAAACAGGCAAGCAGCCTTTCGAGGCGGTTGATGTATCAATATATTACATCACTGCTTGTTTTTGTAGTGATTATCTGTATTGCAGCTTTTTTTGGGTGGGCATTTTGCAACAGCCGCACCTGGTACGGTACAGAATCAATGTATCGTGTCCTTGTATGGGTCAAACACAATATGCTGCTCGTACTTACGGTGATTAGCCTGATCGGGGCGATTGGGATTGCCTGTCTGTTTTTATTAGCGCCGCTGCGTTATTTAGATGCAGTGATTCTTGCAGCAGGCAAGCTGGCGCATCCGACAGATGAAGTGATTGAGCTGCCGGAGGCAATTCATGATGTGGAAGATAAACTGAACCTGGCCCGTGAGCAGGCGCTGCGAAATGCTGCGCTTGCCAGGGAGGCCGAACAGCGCAAAAATGATTTGATCGTTTATTTAGCGCATGATTTAAAGACGCCGCTCACAAGCGTAATCGGGTATTTGACGCTGCTTAGAGATGAGCCGCAGATTTCAGAAAGTTTGCAGATGCGCTACACAAACATTGCATTAGATAAAGCAGAGCGGCTGGAAGATTTGATTAATGAATTTTTTGATATTACCCGGTTTAATCTGACGACACTGTCTTTAGAGCCAGAACGGATTAATCTAAGCCGGATGCTTGAACAGGTAGTCAATGAGTTTTTGCCAGTGCTTGCAGAAAAGCAGCTGACATGGAAAACACAGATCGAGCCAAATGTTGAGCTTTTGTGCGATCCGGATAAGCTGCAAAGAGTTTTTGATAATTTAATCCGTAATGCAATTAGCTATAGCTATGCAGGAACTGAAATCATGCTTGTAATGGAGATGTCTTCGCAGCAGGCAGTGGAAATTTGCGTAAAAAACCATGGAAAAACGATACCAGCAGAAAAGCTGGCGCATATTTTTGAACAATTTTACCGTGTGGATTCTTCCCGTGCCTCTGCAACCGGAGGAGCCGGGCTTGGGCTTGCGATTGCCAGAGAAATTATAGAGCTGCATGGCGGGATGATCCGGGCGGAAAGTAAGAACGAGAGCATTACATTTTTTGTGCACCTGCCCTTGCAGAAGGTTGTGGTTGCATCTTGAAATTGCTGGTTTACTGTGGCATAATAAAGGACAGGTTATGGGGAGCGTGAGTAAATTAAAAAGATAGGAAGGTGAATCAGATGTCAGTAAAAGATACGAGGGTAAAACCATACGAAGGAGAACGAATTAAAATAAAACCATACAAACGTGTGGCGCAATATTATGAAACAGACCAGATGGGAATTATCCACCATTCCAATTTTATCCGCTGGATGGAGGAGGCACGGATGGATTTAATGGATCAGATGGGCTTTAGCTACAAAGCAATGGAAGATATGGAAATTATCAGTCCAGTGCTGTCTGTGCAGTGCGAGTACAAAAGTATGGTGCATTTTCATGATACTGTAGTGATAGAAGCAAGAATGGTTGACTATAATGGCGTCAAGATGAAAATGTGCTACCGGATGGTAGATGAGTCAACCGGAGAGCTGCGGGCAGTTGCAAAAAGCGAACATTGCTTTTTAAGCCACAGCGGCAAGCCGATCTCATTAAAACGTTCTTATCCAGAGATCGATACGAAATTCTTCACCTTATACGATGAGGACGGAGAAGAAATTATGAAATAACAGCAAAGGGAGTCGTCCATGAGTGGAAAACTGGTTTTAATTGACGGACATAGTATATTAAACAGGGCATTTTTTGGAATACCGGATTTATCGAATTCTGAAGGAATGCATACAAATGCCATCTATGGCTTTTTAAATATCTTATTCAAAATACTGGACGAGGAGCAGCCGGATTACTTGACGGTGGCATTTGATGTACATGCACCGACCTTCCGGCATCAGATGTACGCAGAATATAAAGGCACAAGGAAACCAATGGCAGCTGAGCTGCGCGAACAAGTGCCAGTGATGAAAGAAATGCTGCAGGCAATGGGCATTGTTATTGTGGAGCAGGCAGGCTACGAAGCAGACGATTTGCTTGGCACGATTGCAAAACGTGCACAGTCGCAAGGTCTACAAGTTTCCATCGTATCTGGGGACAGAGATCTGCTGCAGCTTGTTTCAGATCAGATTAAAGTCCGCATCCCAAAGACAAAGAAAACAGGGACAGAGGTAGAAGACTATCTTACGCCGCAAGTATTGGAAAAATACCATGTGACGCCAAAAGAATTTATCGACGTCAAAGCGCTGATGGGGGATACCTCAGACAATGTGCCGGGTGTGCCTGGAATCGGAGAAAAGACAGCAACAAAAATAATCAGTCAGTATGGCAGCATTGAAAATGCGTATGCACATATTGACGAAATGCCAAAGACAAAAGTGCGGGAGGCTTTTCGGGAGAATTATGAAAAGGCGTGTTTTTCAAAAAAACTCGTGACCATTGATATTGATGCGGATATTACGTATGATCTGTCTCAGGCAAAATTGGGCAGTTTGTATACCAAAGAAGCATATGTACTATGCCAGAAATTAGAATTAAAAAGTCTGCTTGCCAGGTTTGCAGCTCATAATGACACCTTACAGGAAGGGACGGCAACCAATGATGCTGCGTCCCATTTAGAGCAGGTTACGGATTTAGCAAAAGCAGAAGCTGTCTTTGCCAAAATCAGGCAGGCAGAAAAATCGGCAGTTCAATTCATTGCCCAAGACGGTGTGATTTCTGGGATTGCGGCTGCGCTTTCCAAAGAGGAACTGTATTTCATCCGCTCAGAAGGTTTGCTGACACCGGCTTATTTAGCAGATCAGTATGCACAGCTTTTGTGCAGCGGAAATCAGATCGCAATGTTTCATTTAAAAGAGTCGCTGCGGTTTGTTGAAATTAAGCCGCAGCTTCAGTTATTTGATGTAGCGCTGGCTGCTTATTTGCTCAATCCATTAAAAAGCGAGTACACTTATGAAAGCGTAGCAAAAGACTATTTGGGAGAGTTATTGCCATCCAGGGCAGATTTGCTGGGAAAGCTGTCGTATGAGGATGCGCTGGTACAAAAGCCAGAAGCGTGCAGCAAGGTTATCAGCTACCAAGTATATACAGCGTACAGCGTGCTGGATCTTCTGATACAGAAGCTGAAAGATACGAAGATGTGGGAGTTGTTTGAGCGCATTGAAATGCCGCTTGTCTATACGCTCTCAGATATGGAAAAGCAGGGAATTGCGATAAAGGCGGATCAGTTGCAGCTATATGGTGCGCAGCTTAAGGAGCGCATCACACAGCTGGAGCTTGAGATATATGAAGGAGCAGGCGAAGAATTTAATATCAATTCACCAAAACAGCTGGGCGTGATTTTGTTTGATAAGCTAAAAATGCCATATGGCAAGAAAACAAAAACCGGATATTCTACAGCAGCAGACGTGCTGGATAAGCTGGCACCGGATTATCCGCTCGTTGCCAAGATTTTAGAATACCGCCAGCTTGCAAAATTAAAATCTACCTATGCGGATGGGCTGGCAGCATTTATCGGATCAGATGGCCGTATACACACGACGTTCCATCAGATGATTACAGCTACTGGACGGTTAAGCAGTACAGAGCCGAATTTGCAAAATATTCCGATCCGTATGGAGTTAGGGCGGCTAATCCGCAAGGTTTTTGTACCAAAAGAGGGCTGTGTCTTTTTAGATGCAGATTATTCGCAGATTGAGCTGCGTGTACTGGCGCATATGTCAGCAGATGAAAACCTAATTCAAGCGTACCGCGAGGCGCAGGATATTCATAGGATGACAGCGTCCCAGGTTTTCCATATCCCATTTGAGGAAGTAACAGATCTGCAAAGACGCAATGCAAAGGCAGTAAATTTTGGGATTGTCTATGGGATTAGTTCCTTTGGGCTAAGCCAGGATCTTAGTATTTCGAAAAAAGAAGCACAGGATTATATAGAGCAATATTTCAAAACCTATCCAGGCGTCAAGGCATTTTTGGATCAAATGGTTGCAGATGCAAAAGATACCGGTATGGTTGCATCTTTGTTTGGCCGAATACGTCCTGTGCCAGAGCTTTCTTCCAGCAATTATATGCAGCGCTCTTTTGGGGAACGTGTTGCGATGAACTCCCCCATTCAAGGGACAGCTGCAGATATTATAAAGATAGCGATGAACCGTGTCCACAGCAGGCTGGCAGCAGAAAAGCTTCAGGCACGTTTAATCTTGCAGGTTCATGACGAACTGCTGGTGGAAACACCATTAAACGAAGTGGAGCAGGTATCGCAGATTTTAGAAGAAGAAATGCACCATGCGGCGGATTTATCGGTAGCATTAGAGGTCGATATGCATACTGGAACGAATTGGTATGAAGCAAAATAAAAAACAGCAGGGCATAACAGCGGGAGATAACAGATGAAGTTTATAGGGATTACAGGCGGAGTCGGTGCAGGGAAATCGACAATACTTGCCTATCTGAGGGAAAATTATAGAGTAAGGACGCTGATCGCAGATGAGGTTGCCCATGAAATTATGGAGCCGGGCTTTGATTGTTATGTCAGGCTGCAAAAAGAGTTTGCAACAGAAAAAATCTGGCTCCATAACGGCAGGTTCAACAAACAGCGCCTGGCTGAAATTATCTTTGCAAATGAGAAGAAACGGGAACGGTTGAATCAGATTGTACACCCGGCAGTGAAGGAATATATTTTAAAGGAAGTAGAAAAGGAGCGCCGCAACGGTTCGGTAGACTATGTTGTACTAGAGGCAGCGCTCTTGATCGAGGATGGTTATGATCAAATCTGCGATGAATTATGGTACGTTTATGTGACTGAGGAAAACCGCAGGCAGCGTTTGATTGAGGGCCGCGGTTATACAGAAGAAAAGGTAGCGCAAATATTTGCGGTGCAGCTTTCGGAAAGAGAGTACCGCAGGCACTGCCAGGTCATCATTGACAACAATGGCTCGGTTGCACAAGTTTATTTGCAATTGGCACAACTTCTGAATGATAAAGGAGAAAAGCAGATGGAAAAAGAAGTCGATCAGGAAGAACATACACAGCAGGAAAAAAAGTACGTATTTGGCCTGGATATTGGCACACGCAATGTAGTCGGCACAGTAGGCTACAAGGAAGATAAAGAATTTATTGTAGTCGCACAGTATTCGGTTGAACATGAAACAAGGGCTATGCTGGATGGGCAGATCCATGATATTGGACGTGTCGGACGGACGATTTCGCTCGTAAAAGAAAAGCTGGAGGATCAGATTGGCCAGGAGCTGGATGACGTATGCATTGCAGCGGCAGGGCGCGTGTTAAAAACGGTGACAACAGAGGTGGAATTTGAATTTCCGGAAGAAACAGTTGTGACAAGAGAGCATATTCACACCTTGGACTTACTTGGAATTGACAAGGCAGCGCAAGTATTAAAAGAAGCAAATGATACAAAGTACAAGTTTTACTGCGTGGGCTATTCTGTAATGAAATATTACATCAACGACGAGTTATTTACAAATCTGGAGAGTCATAAAGCAGATAAAATCGCAGAAAAAATCATCGTAACCTTTTTGCCGGAAGATGTAGTAGACGGATTGTATATGGCTGTTGGATTTGCAGGGCTGACAGTAGCAAATATGACGCTGGAGCCGATTGCAGCGATGGACGTAGCAGTGCCGGAGAATTTCCGGATGTTAAATATCGCGCTCGTGGACGTAGGCGCAGGCACATCTGATATCTGTCTGACAAAAGACGGCAGCATTATTGCATATGGGATGATACCAGTAGCAGGTGATGAGCTGACAGAATCACTGGTGCAGCATTATCTGGTAGATTTCCGGATGGCAGAGCATATTAAGCTGGCAGCAAGTGAAGATACGGAAATAGAATTCGAAGATATCATGAGTATTAAGCATACGATTCAGGCAGAGGAAGTATGGAAATTAACAGAACCTCTTGTAGATCGGATGACCACAGATGTTGCAGAAAAGATTAAGGAATTAAACGGAGATCAGAGCGTCAGCGCAACCTTTATTGTAGGCGGGGGCGGCAAGATTCATGGATTTAGTGAAAAACTGGCGCAGAAGCTGGATTTACCGCAGGAACGCGTTGCTTTGCGCGGAGCGGAAGTACTCAAAGAGGTTACTTTTTTACAAGATGATATTGAAAAGGACCCGCTGCTTGTAACGCCTGTGGGCATTTGCCTGAATTATTATGAGCAGAAAAATAACTTTATCATGGTGCACTTTAATGGAGAGCGGCTGAAGTTATACGATAATAATAAACTGACAATTGTCGATGCTGCTATTCAGGCGGGATTTCCGAATGCGCAGCTGTTTCCAAGGCGCGGACGGGAATTGAATATCCTTGTAAATGGAAGGCCTCGCATTATCCGCGGCGAATCGGGCGAAGCAGCAGTGATTACATTAAACGATCGGCCAGCATCAATCAATGATCCGATAGAGCCAAATTGTTTTATTACAATAGAGCCTTCTACGGTAGGTGCAGAGGCACATTGTACGGTAGGTGAGCTCGATGAATACCAGAGTGCTACGATTACGTTTGAGGTGAACGGTAAGCTTATTACATGCCCACGGTATGTAGAAGTAAACGGCGTATTAGAACCGCCGTCCTATGAGCTAAAGGACGGAGATTCAGTTATGACGCGGGGCTTTTACACGGTCAGCCAGCTGGCGGAATTTATGGATGTAGAGTTAGATCCGGATGCAGATATTTATGTCAATAACCGGATTGAAGATCTGGATGCACTTGTATATGAGAATTTTAGCGTCAACTGGACAGTTATTACCTACCGTTCGACACCACAGGATATCTATCTGGAGACAAAAGCAGAAGCAAGGATGCCAAAATTTGACGATGACAAAGCAGTAAGCGTGAAGGTTGTAGGCGGCTTAGTAGATGCAGACAGTTTGCCGGTACTGCCGGAATTAGAAAACGTACCATATGCACCAGCACAAATCTCTGGGGCGGCAGAAGCAAAAAAAATAGAACAAAAAAATGCAGCGCAAAATAAATTAGAACAAAATAAATTAGAACAATTAAAATTAGAACAAATAGAATCTAAAAAAGAAAATCAATTAGAATCTAAAACAGCAGAACAAATTGAAAACCAAACAGAAGAAAAAACGCAGGAACAAAAGCTGCGAGAAGCATTTGCAAAGCTGCAGGAACCAACGGGCCTAATACCAAAGACACCGCGTAAGGTACAGGCAGATATTGGCGCCAACGCAAATACAAACAGTCCAGATACTGCGCATCAAAAGCAAGTGAATCAGGATGCAGCAAACCTGAATACAGATAATCAGAGTACGCAAAGTTTAAAGAACGATCACTTCAATCAGGAAAGCAGCAGTAAACAAACCAGTAATGAAACATTTAGCAGTGAAGATATAAACAATGAAGATATTAATAACGAAGAAAAGGATTTTGAGTTTCCACTGCGATTTAGCTTGCACAGCGGACAGCAGCAAGAGGTAAAAGCAACCCGTATGGATCAATTAGACATGGCGTATGCTTCAGGAAACATACAAAAGCCAAACCATACACCAGCATATGAAAATATGCAGCAGGCAGGGAATGCGCCAGTTTCAGAAAACATGCAGCAGTCAGGTCAAGTACCAGCGTATGACAATAGATATCAGTCAGGCCAAGCATCAGCATATGACAATAGATATCAATCAGATCATATGCCAGCATATGAAAATATGCAGCAGCCAAGGCAAGCGTCAGCTTCAGGAAATATGCAGCAGCCAAGGCAAGCGTCAGCTTCAGGAAATATGCAGCAGCCAAGGCAAGCGTCAGCTTCAGGATACACGCAGCAGTTAGGCCATACGTCAGCATATGAAAATATGCAGCAGCCAGGGCGTGCATCAGCACCAAGAAACCTGCAACAGTCAGGTCAAGTACCAGCGTATGGAAATATACAGCAGCCTGTAAATGCGCCGGCTCCGGCAAGTATGATCAAACAGCAGGGCAAAAATACGCCGGCAATGCCTCCGCAGGCAGAGGGACAGCCTTTCCAGGTCATTGTAAACGGCGAGACGCTTACACTTACAAATAAAAACGAATATATTTTTGTGGATGTTTTTGAATTTATTGATTTTGATATTTCACAAGCGCGCGGGCGTATGCTGGCAACAGAAGTAAATGGGGTATCCGCACAATATACCCAAACCCTTCAGCCGGGCGATCGCATCGATATTTACTGGAAGGAAGGTTAAAAGGTTAATATGGAATTGTGTAGTATTGCAAGCGGCAGCAGCGGCAATTGTATTTGTGTAGGAACAGAACATGCCCATTTACTCGTAGATGCAGGAATTAGCGGGAAACGGATTGAAACAGGGTTAAATACATTTGGATTAAAGACAAATGAAATGGAGGCAATCTTAGTCACCCATGAGCATATTGATCATATCGCAGGATTAGGTGTGGTTGCACGCCGTTATGGGCTGCCGATTTATGCAACAAAAGGCACGTTACATGCAGTGCGTGCCGCAAAATCGGTCGGGAACATTGATGAAGGGCTGTTTCATGTCATTACACCAGGACAAGAGTTTCAAATCGGGGATATGACCGTACACCCGATTGCGATTTCACATGACGCGGCTGATCCGGTGGCATATATTGTAAAAAATAAAACCCAAAAGGTAGGCGTTGTCACAGATCTTGGAATTTATGATGATGCATTGGTAGAAAAGCTGCAGGGGCTTGATATCCTGTTGCTTGAGGCAAACCACGACGTGCGCATGCTGCAGGCTGGGCGGTATCCATATCCGCTAAAGCAGCGTATTTTAGGAGAAATGGGACATTTGTCAAATGCATTATCCGGCCAATTGCTGGGGAGACTTTTGCATGATCGGTTTCAGGCAGTCATCCTTGGACATTTGAGCCAGGAAAATAATTACGAACAGCTGGCATACGAGACGGTACGGCTGGAAGTCGCGATGGGAGAAAACCCATACAAAGCCGACGACTTCCCAATTTATGTGGCAAGCCGTACAGTACCGTCGCAAATGATTTGCGCATAAATTTGTGCATCAATATTTTTGATGGCGCAGTAAGGTGTGGCATAGCCAAAGACACAGGAAAGGAAAAAAACAAATATGGATCAAGCAGCAGATAAAATTATTGTCACAGTACTAGGCAAAGATACAGTAGGTATTATTGCAAAGGTATGCACGTATTTATCGGACAACCGAATCAATGTACTGGATATTTCACAGACGATTGTACAGGGATATTTTCATATGATGATGATTGTAGATATGAAGAAATCAGAAGTATCCTTTTCCAAATGCTCTGAGGATTTAGAGCAGATAGGAGAGTCGATTGGCGTCAGCATTAAATGCCAAAAGGAAGAAATCTTTGAAAAAATGCATCGGATCTAAGGAGATAACCCATGATAAATATAGGTGAAGTAGCAGAGACAAATAAAATGATTGACCAGGAAAACCTGGATGTACGCACAATTACACTTGGCATCAGCCTGTTGGACTGTATTGATGCGGATCTGCAAAAATTAAAGGAAAACATCTTTCACAAGATTACAACGTGTGCAAAAGATTTAGTATCTGTTGGGCATAAGATAGAGCAAAGCTATTGCATACCGATTGTTAATAAGAGGATATCCGTTACTCCGATTGCACTTGTAGGCGGAGCAGCATGTAAAACGCCGCAAGACTTTATTGAAATCGCGAAAACGTTAGATCAGGCAGCTAAGGCGATAGGGGTTAACTTTATCGGCGGTTACTCTGCACTGGTTTCAAAAGGAATGACCCAGGCAGATGAGAATTTGATCCGTTCGATTCCAAAAGCACTTGCAGAAACGGACTATGTATGCAGTTCTGTCAATGTAGGCTCTACGAAAACAGGGATTGACATGGATGCGGTGCGCCTTATGGGGGAAATTGTGAAACAGACCGCAGAAATGACAAAGGATCAGGATTCGATTGGCTGCGCAAAACTAGTCGTATTTTGCAATGCACCGGATGACAATCCATTTATGGCAGGCGCTTTCCATGGGGTGACAGAAGCAGATGCTATTATTAATGTAGGAGTCAGCGGGCCTGGCGTTGTAAAGAAAGCATTGGAAGAAGTACGCGGAGAAAGTTTTGAGGTACTTTGCGAAACGATTAAAAAGACCGCTTTCAAAGTAACGCGCGTCGGGCAGTTAGTTGCCCAGGAGGCATCCAGACGTTTGGGTATCCCATTTGGAATTATTGATTTATCGCTGGCACCAACGCCGGCAATCGGAGATAGTGTAGCAGATATTTTGCATGAAATCGGGGTGGAGTATGCAGGCGCACCAGGTACGACCGCAGCGCTTGCACTGTTAAACGATCAGGTAAAAAAAGGCGGGATTATGGCTTCTTCCTATGTCGGCGGCTTAAGCGGCGCCTTTATTCCAGTCAGTGAGGATCAGGGTATGATTGATGCTGTGACGGCAAATGCGCTGACACTGGAAAAGTTAGAAGCAATGACCTGTGTCTGCTCCGTAGGGCTTGACATGATTGCGATACCGGGTGATACGAAAGCAACGTCGATTGCAGGCATCATTGCAGACGAAATGGCGATTGGCATGATTAATCAAAAGACGACAGCTGTGCGCCTCATACCAGTCATTGGAAAAGGTGTTGGGCAGTCCGCAGAATTTGGCGGCTTATTGGGACATGCACCAGTGATGCCAGTCAATCCATATGACTGCAGTGCGTTTGTAAACCGCAAAGGCAGGATTCCGGCACCGATTCACAGCTTTAAAAATTAGTCAGGCAGGATCATCATAATGAGTACACGGATTATTTTTTGCAAAAACGCGGTAGAAACATTAACGTATTTTTCTATGCAGCTGGCGGAAACATTTGCTTCTTGGGGCTATGAGATCCTTTGGATGGACTTTGATATGCTTGGCTTAAGCGCATGGAAACTGCGTCAGGCACTGCAAAAAGAACCGCAGAAGCATACTGTATTACTGACATTTAATTTTATTGGCCTAAGCTATGAAGAAAATCTTTGGGAGATCGATGAAGACGGTGAGGTTCAAACAAGTATCTGGGAACAATTAGACATCCAATGCCTAAATATGGTCGTCGACCACCCTATTTACTACTACAAACTACTGCAAAAAACAGTGCCAGGCATGCAGATGTTTTGTCTTGACAGAGATCATGTAGCATACATGCAGCGCTTTTATCCGAAGATTGCTTGTGATTTTTTGCCGACAGCTGGAAACAAGTATTTAGAAAACAGCACTGCAAAGGAAACAGCGCAGGAAAATTTGGTACAGGAAGAAACATTTGCGCAATGGGTAAAACGTCCGTATTCGGTAGTGTTTACTGCAAATTATGTGCCGCTTACCAATATAAAAAAGCAACTAAATGGGCTGGATACTGACTATCGGGATTTTTATTATGAAATTATCGATGCATTTATCCAACAGCCGCAAAAGGATTTACTGTCCTTAATAGAATCATATTTGCGCAGGGAAGACCCGGATTTAACACAGATGCAGCTGCTGGACGCAATGAATACTATGCAGGCGGTGGACTTATGGATACGGACTTGCTTTCGGGAAAAAGCGGTCCGTATATTAGCAGAAGCCGGGATACCAGTACATGTCGTCGGACAGGATTGGGAGCAGGTATGCTGGAAACAGCCGAAAAACCTAACTATCAGCGGCAAAGCGCTTGATTCAGCTCAATGTGTACAATTTATGTCACAGGCAAAGATTGCGCTTAATACGATGCCGTGGTTTAAGGATGGTGCTCATGACCGCATTTTTACTGCTATGCTGCAGGGGGCAGTATCATTAACCGATGACAGTAAATATTTGCGTGAGAATTTTCAGGACTGGGATACGCTTGTATATTATGATTTACATACATTGGAACAGCTGCCAGAGCTGGTATGCAGCCTTTTACGCGATCCTGAGAGGATGTATGCAATCTCACGGCGTGCCAAAGAGACAGCAGAGCAATCCCATACATGGAAACAGCGGGCGCAGGTTCTGCGAAAATGGATGGATTTGTAACGAACAAAAAATAGTAATAATCGGAAACATATTTGGAAAAGGAGGGGTATTTTTATGGAGATAACGGGAAAGAAACCAGCAAAAAAATATACATATCGTTATGAAGAATATAGTGATCAAAATAAGGGGCCAGAAACAATGGTAGCAGATATCCTGGCAGATCCGGATTTTTTGCAAGTGACCGATTTGTCAATTGGCGATTGGGGCGCCTGGGAAACTAGCTGCCAGACAATCATAGATCAGATTATTGAAAACGCAGGTACTTTTTCGCATATCCAAAAGCTGTTTATAGGAGACATGGATTACGAAGAATGTGAAGTGTCATGGATTATACAGGGGGATTACAGTAAGCTGTGGGCAGCATTGCCAAATCTGCGTGAGCTGACGATAAAGGGCAGCAATGATTTAAACTTAGGTGAAATCAGCCATGAAGGGTTGGAATCATTGACAATTATTTGCGGCGGTTTGCCAAGCAGTGTCATACAGGCGATTCAAAACGCCAAGCTGCCAAACTTGAAAAAGCTGCTGC
Organism: uncultured Eubacterium sp.; assembly: GCA_947385105.1. GTDB lineage: Bacteria > Bacillota > Clostridia > Lachnospirales > Lachnospiraceae > Eubacterium_J. The sequence continues at coordinate 13,780 of CANDJR010000009.1, read as the reverse complement.
TTTATATTGGGGTAGAAGATTATGGCTTTGATGGTGATGAAGAAACGATTCAAGAGCTGCTCGAAAAGTCTGATTTTCCAAAGCTTACCTATTTGGGAATTGTAGACAGTGAGATACAAGATGAGCTTACGAAAGTGGTGCTGTCATGTAAATATATGGGACAAATCGACACGCTGGATTTGTCGATGGGCACGCTGACCGATCAAGGCGGTGCTCTTCTTTTGGAAAAAATTCCTACATGGCCGAATATACAAAACCTTGATCTCTATTATAATTATCTGTCTGGGGATATGGCACAAAAACTCAAATCACTGCCAATTTCAGTAGATGTGGAAGAATCTAATGAAGAAGAAGAATACGATGGTGAGATCTACCTCTCTGCCATGCTTACGGAATGATGCAGAAAGCAAGGATACAAACAGAAGGCCGGGAGCATGCAGACAGCATCTGGCATGCAGTACTTTTAGGTAATCCAGGTACAAAGCGGACAGCTTTTTTTGAACAGGCAGCAGTGCAAAAAGGGCTGCCTGTCTTTTTTATTGACTGGAAGGATTATTCCGACCCAAGGCAGTCTGACAAATGGCAGGCGTGTTTGGAAACGATGCAGGGACGTTTAAAGATAGATCCGCCGCTGTGGAACAGCTGCTTATTACGGGAACTGCCAGTACTTGTGTCAGATTACCAAACACAGCTAAAAAGGTTATCTGTGTGCGCAGACAGTAGTCGTTTGCAGTTTTTAAACCATCCTGATGCGATTATGCAGTTGTTGGATAAAAGGCTCTGCAAACAAACACTTGTACAAGCAGGACTGCCTGTGACAGAACAATTGGGCAGCGTGCACCCAGATTCAGCACAAATGCTGCTGGACATGATGCACAGCAAACGGGTTTCCCAAGTATTTTTAAAGCCGGTATATGGATCTGGAGGGGCTGGCGTGACGGCATTTCGCTGGCAGCCGTCCACAGGACGGATGCGGCTTTATACGTGTGCAGCCATCCAGCCTGATGAGGGATTAGTGAATACGAAACGTCTCCGATGCTTTTGCCAGCCCGAAGAAATTTTTCCACTTCTGAACCAGTTATTAAAGCTCGGCTGTTTGATAGAGCGGTGGCATGCAAAAGCGCTATACAAGGACTATTCTTACGATTTGCGGGCAGTTATCCAGGACGGAAGTTTAGACTTTGTATTAGCGAGGCTGTCAAAAGGCCCAATTACAAACCTGCATTTGAATAATCATCCGTGCGATGTGGCCGCCCTTGGGCTGTCAAAAGACGTCTTGGAGTCTGTACACAGTGTATGCAAAAAGGCAATGGGATGCTTTCCAGGACTGCGCACCGCTGGAATTGATCTGCTGCTGGAAAAAGGAAACCTGCAGCCAAGGATTATTGAGATGAACGCACAGGGAGATTTGATTTACCGAGATATCTATGGAGAAAACTTAATTTACCGCCATCAGGCAGCAATGATGCAGCAGTTATAAGCAGGGCGAATAAGCAGAAACGGAGCCGAGTAAATAAGCAGAAACTAAGCCGAGCCAGCAAGCAGAAACTAAGTTCATTCAATAAGTAGAAACAGCAGAAAGTAAGCCGAGCGAATAAGCAAAAACCGAGCCGAATAAATAAGCAGAAACTAAGTCGAGTCAGCAAGTAGAAACTAAGTTGTTTCAATAAGTGAAACGCAGAAAGTAAGCCGAGCAAATAAGCGGAAACGGAGCCGAGTCAACAAGCAGAAACTAAGTTGATTCAATAAGTAGAAACAGCAGAAAGTAAGCCGAGCAAACAAACAGAAACTAAGCCGAGTCAACAAACAGAAATTGTGCTGATGCTAATAAGGAAATGCCTGTGCAGGGCAGGCGTTATGCAAAAGATATGCGGATACAAGCACGAGAAAAAATAGTATGTGAGAATATGGACGTGCAAAATGCGTAGAAAAAGAAACAGAATGATTGCAGGGAAATAGAAAGAGTAACTATTTATGTGTGAACAAGGAATACAGGAATTGAGTCAGACGGATGCAGTAGATATGGGACAGATCATAGGGTCACATGATATTTTGTTTGTCTGTCTGGACGCACTGCGCTATGATGTGGCTGTGCAGGAGGAGGCGGCAGCACGCACGCCTTTTCTAAACCGTTATGGTAAATGGGAAAAGCGACAGGCTGCCGGCAGCTTTACATATCCTGCCCATCATGCAATGTTTGCAGGGTTTTTGCCATGTCATTTTGAGACAAAAAATATGGCACAGCGGGAACTATTGTTTTATCCAAGGGCAATTGGGCTGCGGCGCAAAGTGCCCAAAGGGGCATATGCTTTTTACGGCAGTACATGGATCGAATCGCTTGCGCAGGAGGGATATGAAACTTGGTGCGTAGGAGGAGTTTCTTTTTTTGATAAACACTCTGATATGGGGAAGGTATTTCCTGGCTTTTTTCAAAAGAGTGATTGGAATCCGTCGTTTGGCTGTCGGGTGAAGGACAGTACCAAAAACCAGGTTGATTTTATCCTGCATAAGATCGCGTGTGCAGATCCAAAAAAACACATACTCTTATACTTAAATATAGATGCGATTCATTATCCAAACTATTTTTATGAAAATGGGGCAACCTGTGACAGCTTGTCCAGCCATGCAGCAGCATTGCGGTATGTTGACGGAGAGCTAGGCCGTTTGTGGGATGGTTGGAAAAGACAGCGGGGGAGCGGGTTTGTAATTTGCTGTTCGGATCACGGTACATGTTATGGAGAAGACGGCAATCTGTATCATGGCCTGAACCACCCGGCAGTACTGACAGTGCCTTATAAACATTTTATGATTTCATAAAAACAAGCTTTTCAACACATTTTTTGGAACATCCAGCGAAAGGAGACAATGCCTGATGCAAAATCCATATGTCCAATATATGTACAGCTATCCACATAAGACAGCTTACCGCAGGCTTTCTGGCGTGAATTTACGCGAATACTGCGCACACTTAGCTGGAGGAGGCCATAGCCTTTATATGCATGTACCGTTTTGCCAGACAAAATGCGGCTACTGCAATTTATTTTCTGTCACAGGACAGGGAAAAGCGGACGTTGATCGGTATTTGGATGCAGTTGAGCGTCAATGTATCCAGTACGCAGAGTTGCTGGGTACGTGCGGTACGGTGTTTTCAGAGCTTGTCATTGGAGGAGGTACGCCGCTTTATTTGCAGGAATCGCAACTAAAGCGGATGTTTCAAATGCTGGATCACTATTTTATGTTTTCCGAAAATTGTGAACGAGTAATCGAGACAGCGCCAAATCAGACAACAAAAGAAAAACTGGACATACTAAAGCAGGCAGGCATTACAAGGATTAGCGTAGGCATTCAAAGCCTGGAAGAACAGCAGCTTAAGGTGCTTGGCAGACACCATGCAGCCAGTCAGGCAAAAGAGGCGTTGGCACTGATTCAAAGCTATGCGTTCCCATGTGTAAATGTAGATATGATTTATGGGATACCAGGGCAGACAGAGGAGAACCTGCTTACGAATCTAAAGGAAATTTTACAGTTCAAGCCAGATGAGATTTTTTTATATCCACTTTATATAAAGCATGGAGCAGGCCTTGTTTACAAAGGGATAGCGATAGATACAAAATCTGCTTACCAATTGTATCAAAAAGCAGCTTTCTTTTTAATACAAGCAGGCTATCGACAGGATTCGATGCGTAGGTTTGTACGCAGCCAGACAGCAAGGGAATTTGCCGAATGCGGCTTATCATCTTCTCTGGCTGTTGGATGCGGCGCAAGAAGCTATTTAGGCAGGCTGCATTTTTGCACGCCGTATACAATTACAAGACAAGATTGTTTAAGCAAGATTGAAGAATATGAACAGACAGAGGATTATACTGTCATTACAAATGGAATCTTGCTTTCCGACGAAGAATTAAAGCGAAGATATGTGATTCGTCATTTATTTGTGCAGCCGGGACTTTCGCAGCAGCAGTATGAGGCTCGTTTTTGCAGTCAGGCAATGGATGATTTTCCAATTCTAAGAAGCTGGGAGGCAGCAGGATATGTGCAGCAGCATGAGGAAACATCCAGGCAGTCAGGGCTGGAACGATATTTGAGTCTGACACAGCGCGGGATGGGACTTTCAGATTATTTAGGCCCGCAGCTCATATCGCCGCAAATCAAAAAGGCAATGGAAGAATGGGAGGAGCAGTATGGAGACGCCTAAGGGGCGCATGATTTTATACCGGGGCAGCATAAAAAGCTGTAATTACCATTGCAGTTACTGCCCGTTTCATAAGCAGGATATCCAGGCACAGGAGTTAACAAAGGATCAGGAACAGTGGGAGGACTTTGTTAAATCGTATGAAAAACGGGCGGAACACCTTCAGATCCGGGCGCTTATGGTAGTTCCTTATGGAGAAGCCATGCTGTATCCGTGGTATTGGAAGGGAATGGCAAAAATAAGCGTTATGGAGCAAACAGATGCGGTTGGTGCGCAGACAAATTTGAGCTTTCCCATTACACAGTTTCTTACGTGTCTGGCACTAACAGGAGCACACATGGACAAAATCAGGCTTTGGGCGACTTTTCATCCAACGATGACAACCGTATCAGAATTTGCAGGACGCTGCAGGCAGCTATACGAAGCAGGTATAGCATTAAGCGTGGGAGCTGTCGGCGTACCGGGTGAGCTGGAATTGCTCAAAAAGCTGCGGGCAGAAGTGCCAGATGCAGTCTATGTCTGGCTAAACCGGATGGATGGCTTAAAACGCCCCTATACAGAACGGGAGACAGCAGACTTTTCACAAATAGATCCTTATTTTCCAAGGGAGCTGCTGGTACATGCAGCAGATAAAGCAAGCTGTCAGGGACGCCTGCTTGTGGAAGGAAACGGCAGGATGCGTACTTGTAATCTTACAAAACCGCTGCCTGTAGTGTGGCAGGATGATACATGGACTGCGGCAATGCGGTTTCCAGACCCGGTTTGCAGCAAAAAGCACTGCAGCTGTTATCTTGCCTATGGCGGGCGGGAAGACTTTATGAATCAGGCGTTATTTGGGCCATACCCGCTGTTTCGGATTCCAAGGCGCCCAAAGGCAGCATTTTTTGATATAGAAGGCACACTGCTTTCTACAAAACAAAAAGAAAGCAGCAAATATTCTCAGGTTTCTGCACATGTGCGCATTGGTTTAGAAGCACTTAGAAAAGAGGGGACGGCGTTGTTTTTTGCAACAACACTTCCGTATCAAGAAGCTATGAAGCGATGTGCAGGCATCCGGCATTTATTCCAGGGCGGAATTTTTGCAGGAGGCGCGCACCTTATATGGCAAAAAAGCGAAGGAAAACGGGAACATTTTATTTATTTTGATGCGCAGGAGAGTATACGGCTGCTTCAAATGCACGCACAGACATATGGCTTTCGGCTGCTTACTTATAAAAACCAGGGAAAATGTTATAAAATTACACTGCTGCGGCCGCTGCATAAGCCATGGAGCAAACAGGAGGCAGCTGGTATCTTTGGCAGTCTGCCGGATACGTTTTCGCATACTGCCAGATATTTTCTCGAAGAAAACTGTATGCAGATTGTAGCAAAGCAGGCGACAAAAGAACAGGGCGCAGAAACAATATGCCAGTGGCTGCATATACCGGTATCGGATGCTTTTGCAGCAGGGGATTCGCAACAGGACGCTGGCATGATGCAATTATGTGGGAAATAGAACAACTGATAGGAAAAATAATTATGATAACTATGGCAGGAGAGAAAAAAGAAGCAGGACAATTCCTGCAAAAAACAGTGGTTGTCTGGTTTGTGGCACTGCTTTGCTGTGCACTTTGGGGAAGTGCATTTCCATGTGTCAAAATCGGATATCAGATGTTTGCCATTGCAGCGGACGATGTAGCGGCTCAGATTTTATTTGCTGGATGCAGGTTTACATTAGCAGGAATTTTAACAATTCTGATTGGCAGCATACTGCAGAAAAAAATATTAATTCCCAAAAAAGAGTCTTGGGGAAACGTGTGTAAGCTTTGTATGCTGCAAACAGTGCTGCAATATTTGTTTTTTTATATTGGGTTAGCAAATACATCGGGCGTAAAGGCATCTATTATTGAAGGGATGAACGTATTTGTAGCAATTTTAGTCGCAAGCCTTTTGTTTCATCAAGAGACGCTTCGTATGGATAAAATATGCGGCTGTTTGATCGGATTTGCAGGCGTGGTATTAGTTAATCTTACTGGCAGCGGATTGGATTTGAACTTATCTTTCACCGGAGAAGGATTTATTTTACTGAGTACTGTTGCGTATGCATTTTCTTCGGTCTATTTAAAACGGTACGCAAGGGACGAAAATCCGGTGATACTTAGCGGTTGGCAGTTTTTTATCGGCGGTGCTGTGATGACTGTCTGCGGGTTTTCAGCAGGCGGCAGGCTGTCTGTGTGGAGTAAATCCGGCGTGGCTATGTTAATTTATATGTCGCTGATTTCAGCTGTAGCGTATTCCTTATGGGGGATTTTGCTAAAGTATAACCCCGTTTCAAAGGTGGCTGTGTTTGGATTTATGAACCCTGTATTTGGCGTGATTTTATCGGCACTGCTTTTGGGAGAGTCTGACAGTATTGGCGGATTGAGTGTGGTAGCACTGCTTTTTGTATGTATAGGAATCTATATTGTAAATAGGAGAGAAACAACATGTTAGATATGTCTTTTTACAAAGGGAAAAAGGTATTGATTACTGGCCATACAGGCTTTAAAGGCACTTGGATGTGCAAAATGTTGACAATGGCCGGGGCAGACGTAACAGGATATGCTTTAAAACCGCCTACAGATCCCAGCTTATTTGAATTAAGCCATGTGGCGAACCAAATACATTCTATCGAAGGGGATGTGCGGGATTTGGCCCACATGAAGCAGGTATTTGCACAAGTGCAGCCAGAAATCGTGCTGCATTTGGCTGCACAGCCGATTGTACGGCTGTCTTACCAAGAGCCTGTATGTACATATGAAACAAATGTCATGGGTACAGTGTATATTATGGAATGTGTACGGACATCTCCTTGTGTAAAATCGTTTGTCAATGTCACGACAGATAAAGTATATTTGAACCGGGAATGGGAATGGGGATATCGTGAAAATGACGAATTAAATGGCTTTGACCCATATTCGAATTCCAAATCATGTGCAGAGCTTGTAACAGGATGTTATAAAAATTCGTTTTTTGCGGATGAAAACGTAGCAATATCAACAGTTCGTGCAGGCAATGTCATTGGCGGAGGCGATTTTGCGCCGGACCGTATTATACCAGACTGCCTGCGGGCAGCTAGGCAGGGAGAGGATATCATTGTACGTAATCCGCATTCTACAAGGCCTTATGAGCATGTATTAGAACCGATTACGGTATATTTGATGCTTGCAAAGGCGCAATATGAGGAGAAAAAGTATGCAGGCAGCTATAATGTCGGGCCAGACGAACAAGACTGCCTGACTACAGGAGAACTGGCAACTCTGTTTTGCGATACATGGAATCAGGCAACTGGCGGTACGATAAAGTGGATAGACAAATCTGACGGCGGCCCGCATGAAGCAAATTTCCTGCAGCTGGACTGCACGCGGCTGAAAAAGACATTTGGCTGGTCACCAAGGTGGCATGTTGATACCGCAATGCAAAAGATTGTAGAATGGTCAGAGGTATATTTTCAAGGTGGGGATATTGCTGCATGCATGGAAAAACAGATCCAGGAGTTTTTGGGGCAATGATTTTGGCAATCACTTATTAACATCAAACATACAACACAAATCCAGCTATCCCGCTTAGCAGCAAAACTACAAGCGGATGCAGTTTCCATTTTCGCAAGAGAAGCAGCATGCAAAAAAACAGCCACAATGCAGGCCAGTGCAGCGATACGAAATCCATTTTTGACGGGCTGCTGCCATAGAGTGCTAACAGCAGCATTGTGGCTGCGGCTGAAATGATCAAGCCTAAAGATGTTGACTTCAGCCCATTTAAGACTTCCAATACATAAGCAGAAGTTTGGTGCGTTTGGAAAAAATGATAAAAAGCCAGGGAAAGAATTACACCACACAATATGCACCCAATCGTTGCTGCCAGTGCTCCTTTTATCCCGCCAATTTGGATGCCCACAAAGGTGGATGTATTAACAGCCAACGGCCCTGGCGTCATCTGCGAAATCGTAATAATATCTGTAAATATTTTTTCATTGATCCAGTGGTTGTTTTCTACGACCTGTTCCCGGATTAGCGGAATAATCGCGTATCCGCCTCCAATACTGAAAAGCCCGATTTTTAAAAATGTAAAAAATAAATGCCATACAATCTTCATATTCATTTCCCTTTTTTTAATATCACTTGCAGCATACATAAAAAACTGCAAACAATGAGTATCCAAGCCACATTGATACCGCATACAAAATTTGCAAAAAATGATACAGGTATCATGGCTGTCAAAAAAATTGATTTTTTCTTTAAAATCAACGTACACATATCTGTGATAAAATCAACCATCAAAGCCGCAACGCCTGCCTCCATGCCTTTTAAGACAGCAGCAATTACCGCGTTAGAGACAAATAATTGATAAAATGCCGAGATAAGGGTAAGGATCACAAGCGGGGGAATGACAGCGGCAATACAACTGATAACAGCTCCCGCAATGCCAGCTACCTGATATCCAGCCAGAGCAGAAAGATTAATAGCAATCGCTCCAGGCGTTGCTTGTGCAATGGCAGCCATATTCACTAAATCTTCTTCTGTAAAGTAGTTCTTTTTTACGACAAAAAAGCGGCGGACCATCGGAACTACGATATAACCGCCGCCAAAAGTAAAAGTGCTGATAAAAAGATTAGCGGCTAAAAGCCAGAAATATGTTTTTATTTGCTGTTTCATAATAAGTTTCCTCCTGGTTACTGTTCACACTTTTGGTGCTCACAGTAACTGCATGCAGTCCATTGGAAGTTTGCCTGCGGCAAAGGACTGCATGCACGCATGGCTGAACATACGTATTCTTACGGACTTTGCAGTAAATGCAAAGTACTGTGTAAACAGTAACAACTCCTCCTGTGTTTGTTCTTGTCTGACCTATTATATCGCTTGTTTTGCAATCTGTAAAATGATATAATTTGATAGAACCCATCTATTTTTTTCATGTCTATAAAGGAGAAAACGCATGATACGGTATTTGGAGATTTTAGAAGCAATCGCAGAAACCGGAACATTTACAGGTGCTGCAAAAAAATTATTTATCACACAATCAGCGGTTTCCCATGCAGTTGCAGAGCTTGAAAAACAGGCAGGAACAGCACTTTTTGAGCGTTTGCCAAAAGGCGTAGCCATGACACGCTGCGGGCTTTCTTTGTTAGAGGAGTCACGCAGCATTTTAACCGCTTATAGAAATTTAGAAAGAAGAATCAACCATTTGGAAGAAAATACGCCTGTCCACATTGTATCCAGCATTACAATTGCTTCGTTTTTGCTGCCCAAAATACTGCGTGAATGGAACACTTCTTTTCCAAAGTTTCAATGTTCGGTTCGGGTTGCAAGTGCAAATTCTGCCATAGAGATATTACAGCGCGGAAATGCAGACCTGGCTTTTTGGGAAGGAGCTGCGCCAAAAGGGAAGTTTCATACCATCCGTTTAGGCTCATATCAGCTATGCGCTGCTTGTGCACCGACGTTTGCTTTACCTGCGCAGACAATCTCGCTTAGCCAGTTATGCAGTTATCCGTTACTGCTTCGTGAAAAGGGAAGTGCAATCCGTGATACGTTAGACAATACATTCGCACTTGCTAATTTAAAAGCAGAGCCTGTCTGGGAAAGCGTGAATTCACTTGCGCTCATGAAAGCTGCAGAAGCAGGACTGGGTATCACAATACTGCCGGAAAAATTATTGCAGGATTCTATCCTTTTAAAGAAACTGCGTTTCATACACTTAAATCAGGTAACAATGGAAAATCAAATGTTAGCATTATACCACAAAGACATGTACATTACAAAACCGCTGCAGACGCTGATCGATCAGTTAAAAGAGGAAACAGAAGTATGCGCATGGTAACACATAAACAGTAATAAAATCCGTGTTACTGTTCACTCTGTTCTCAGTAACATGCAAAAATTCATCTAAAATTGCCTTCGGCAATGGAATTTTTGCACTCCTGAATCATTTTCTTACGGACTTTGCAGTAAATGCAAAGTACTGGGTGAATACTAACAAAATCCGGCACAAAGTGTAAGCAAATTATGCCTCTTTTCTTGACAGCAATCCGATGTGGAGTTAAACTAAGACAAGATAACGAAAAACAGCCTGGCCAAGGCAGGGCTAAGGCTGTTTGAGAGACAACAAAACAGACACGGGACGATATGCGATGTACCAGTGTATAAAAGGAAGGTTAAGATAAATATGGAAAAGAAAAACATTGACTGGGAAAATATTGGGTTTGCTTATCGCAAGACAGACAAGCGTTTTGTAGCTAATTTTAAAAATGGGGCATGGGAAGAAGGCTCACTGATCGACGATGATATGGTCACAATCAGCGAATGCGCCTGTGTGCTGCAATATGCGCAGACTTGCTTTGAAGGGTTAAAAGCATATACAACAGTGGATGGCAGAATCGTAACATTTCGGCCGGATTTGAATGCAGCACGTATGGAAGATACTTGTAAGCGTCTGATGATGCCAGTATATCCGAAAGAACAGTTTGTAGAAGCAGTCGAAAAAGTAGTCCGTGCAAATGCAGCATATGTACCGCCTTATGGATCAGGCGCTACTTTATATATACGTCCATATATGTTTGGCAGTAATGCAGTCATTGGTGTAAAGCCGGCGGATGAGTATCAGTTCCGTGTTTTTACAACTCCGGTAGGCCCGTATTTCAAAGGCGGCATCAAGCCTTTGACAATATGTGTCAGTGATTTTGACCGGGCAGCGCCTCGCGGGACAGGGCATGTAAAAGCAGGACTTAATTATGCAATGAGCCTGTACCCAATTGTATCTGCGCATGAAAATGGGTATGATGAAAATATGTATTTAGATGCAGAATCAAGGACTTATGTAGAAGAAACCGGAGGGGCAAACTTCTTGTTTGTAACAAAGGACAAGACAGTCGTTACGCCGCTGTCAGACAGCATTTTACCTTCTATTACAAGACGTTCTTTGATGGTTGTTGCAGAAAAATATCTGGGATTAAAAGTTGAGCAAAGAAAGGTAGCGCTGGAGGAGGTAAAAGATTTTGCTGAATGCGGGCTGTGCGGGACTGCAGCAGTAATCTCACCTGTTGGCAAAATTGTAGATCATGGGAAAGAAATCTGTCTGCCAAGCGGTATGGAAAAGATAGGGCCTGTTACACAAAAGCTTTATGAGACATTAACCGGAATCCAGATGGGCCAGATTGAGGCGCCAGAAGGATGGATCAAGGAAATCGAAGTATAGATAATAGCAGCGAAAGCAGTGTCACAGATTAAAAATATAGTTAGGGCGTGTTTGAAAAATACTTTTTTGAGAAAAGTATTTTTTGACACGCCTTTGTATACCTTTAACAAGAAAATAAAATTTATGTGGTAGGCAGATTATGAAAAAGGAAAAAAAGGAAAAGCGCAAAGCGCCAAAACGCTCTTATGAGCCAAAATGGGATAAGCTGGATAATACAGCACATCTGTTTCCCGTCATAGCAGGGGAGAATGTGACAAATGTGTATCGGATCAGTGTTGTACTAAAAGAGCCGGTTATTGGCGAAACGCTGCAAAAGGCTTTAGACATTGTGCTGCCGAAATTTAATGGATTTAATGTGCGCCTGCGGCAGGGCATTTTTTGGTATTATTTTGAAGAAAACGGAAAACCTGCGCCCGAGGTCAAAGAGGAAAGCACATATCCTTGCCGGTATATTCTCCAAAACCGCAATAATAGTTATATGTTTCGCGTGACCTACTATAAATGCCGGATTAACTTAGAAGTATTTCATGTATTGACAGACGGAATGGGCGGAATCAATTTTTTAAAGGAACTGACGTACCAATATTTGCGTTTGGCGCATCCAAAGCTGCGGGAAAAGGAAGGCGACCGTCTTAGCAGCGATACTTCGCTGAATTTGGAAGACAGCTTTTTGCAAAATTATAAAAAAAGCCATGCAAAACACTACCGTACTGGCCGGGCTTATCTGATGAAAGCGCCAAAGCTGCGTGCGCAGGAATTTGGCGTACTGCACGGATACTTGCATATTCCGCAGCTGAAAGGTATTTGCAAAAGTCATGAAATGAGCATCAATGAATATTTGGTAGCTGTCTATATTTGGAGCATTTATCAAGGATATTTGCACGGGGCACCGTCAAAACGTCCGATTCGCGCTGCTGTACCCGTGAATTTGCGGCCTTATTTTGATTCTGTGACGACCAAAAATTTTTTCGCAATGATATCAGCAGAATTTTGGCCGAAAAAAGAAAGTTATGGATTTGAAGAAGTACTGCAGATAGTAAAAGAAAGCCTGCGCAGCCAGATTTCAAAAGAAAATTTGGAAAGAATCTTTTCTTATAATGTATCCAATGAAAAAAATTTTGCTATGCGGGCAGTACCCCTTCCGCTAAAAAATCTGGCTATCCGCTTTGTCTATACTTCGTCCGCACTTGCAAATACAACAACAGTCACGAATATTGGCAATATCAAGGTGCAAGAACCCTACGTGCCTTATATTGAAATGTTCCAATCCTTTCTTGCAATGAGCAAGGGGCAGTTTTTAAAGGGCACAATTTGTTCCTATCAGGATACGCTTGTTTTTACATTCAGCTCTGTGTTCCAAGAACCGGTTGTGCAGCGGATTTTTTTCCAAAAGCTGGCGGCAGAAGGACTAGATGTGACAATTGAAAGTAATGGGGTGTATTATGAATAGATGTGTAAAATGTGGTGTGCGAATTATCGATCAGACGGAAAGCTGCCCATTATGCTGCTGCGTAGTGGAACAATGTAAAGGAAAGCAAATCCAGGCACGCTATCCGGATATCCGATTGAAAGAAAGAAAACTGGATCTGATTCTGCGCATTTTATTGTTTCTTTCGATTGCAATTAGCGTGCTGTGCATTGTCATTAATGTTACGCATCATACGGATATTTGGTGGAGTGCTATCGTTGTGGGCGGGCTAGCCTATGCACAGCTCATGCTGTTTTTTGTAGTAGAAAATGAACATGCAGGATACAGAAGCAAAGTTGTGCTTGGAACTGCCTGCGGCATGGCGTATGTCGTTTTGATCGATTGTGTGTTTGGATTTACACGCTGGTCTATCAATTATGCGATTCCAGCAGCACTGCTGGCTGTTGACGGTATGATTATTGCAGCTATGTTTGTCAACATGCGCAATTGGCAAAGCTACCTGATGTTTCAGATTTTAATGATTCTTTGCAGCGGGGTTTGTATCCTGCTATCGCTCATAGAGGTGATAACCAAGCCGGAGGTAAGCTATACAGCTTTTGGATTTTCCTGTATGATGTTTTTAGCAACCTTTATTATTGGAGGCAGGCGGGCCATCAACGAATTAAAGCGCAGGTTTCATGTTAGATAAAAAAGCAGGCAGATAAGAGCTTTTCTCCTTATTTCATAGCAGTATCTGCTGTAAAAAAGGGGTATTTGGAAAGGATTATAAAGAAAACAAATATGGGAAATGAACAAAACAAAGATGATAGGAACCAGGCTGAAAGAATCCAAACCGAACCAAGCAAAAATGAAAAATATAAAAGTGCAATAAAAGAAAATGCAATAAAAGAAGATGCAATAAATAAAAAAGAAAAAAGTAACAATGTAATAAAAGAAAATGCAATAAA
>CANDJR010000008.1 GCA_947385105.1 uncultured Eubacterium sp. | reverse complement strand
ACCTTCCCTTTTGCTCATCCTTTATGTCTGTATCATTGCACCTGTTTCTGAAGAACTCATTTACCGCGGTGTTACTTTTGGATATGCGAAAAAAGCGCTGCCTTTGATTGGCGCCATTTGCCTGCAGGCGGTTTTATTCGGCGTCTTTCATATGAATATGATACAGGGCATTTACGCTGCATTTCTTGGATTATTTTTGGGATATATCTGCGAAGCCGGCGGTTCTATTGTCCATCCCATACTGCTTCATATTTTTTATAATGTATGCGGGACATTTGTTGGCTCCTATTTATTCTATTCTCCTGAACAGCCATTTTTCTTCTTGTTATGGCTAACGGTTGGCGTTCTTTTAACTTATGCAGGGATTTTTTTGTTTCAGCATGGCGTTGCCTGCAGAGATCTGGCACTGCCGCACATTTTAGCCTCCCAAAAAAGTGCTGAGGCTCAAGATCCGACGAACAGCAACGAGTTTTTCTGAAACTGCCTTGTTAAGTTTTTGCCAATTTTTTCCGATATCAATTTTAGTTACAGGGATTGTAAAAACAGAAAGAAACCACGGACGGTATACGGTTTAGCAAAAAAGCTAGACTGTATGCCGTTTTTTATCGTAAGCTGCAGCTTTTCTTTCAAAAAGGAACAGAAAAAGAACGGATTCTTTTCTATCATAATCATCCGCGGATTCTGACTGTACAAAGTGTGTGTTAAGCCAAAGGCTTAATGAGCGCACTATCAACTGGCTGTATTAACAGCACAGGAAAGGGGAGGAGTTAATTATGATAATTGCATCTAGTGCCGTAAAGATGGATTCTGAACGAAACTTTGCGCAAACAAGACGCGCAGGCTCTTTGTCTAGCCAGCTTGGTATGGGCATTTTGCGTTCCGGCCGTTTTGTAAAGACCGTAGTCTCAGCAGAGCAGAACGCAATTGATAAAGATTCCAGCAATGGGCAGAAAAATCATCAGACTGCAGATTCTGAAGATGATCTGATGGCCCGCTTTTCGCAAAGCCGCAGCATACGGGCATCCAGCCTTGAAAATAACCGTGGCATACGGGCAATCCATGCGATTCGCAAGCAGTCAATCGGATACTTTTTACATCAGCTCTTTTGGAAACGCAACCTGCCGTCTTCATCTGATCCACTGTCTGCTTTATTTGACGACTATACAAAATTGAATCAATCAATAAAACCGATGGAGATACCGTCATTTCAGTTAAACTTAGACTATGCTTATGCAGAGTATGAGCAAACTACCTTTTCTACAGAAGGCACTGTTGTGACAGCTTCTGGCAAAGAGATTCACTTTCAGGCAGGATTTACAATGTCACGTTCTTTTTACGAGGAAGTGTCTGCATCTGTAGATTTTGGTGCTCTGGATCTGACTGACCCGCTTGTCATTAACCTTGATTGTGATGTTGCGTCTGTTTCGGATCAAAAATTTTATTTTGATCTGGATGGAGATGGACATGAAGAAGAAATATCCCGTCTGGGTGCAGGAAGCGGTTTTCTTGCTTTGGATAAAAATGGCGATGGCAAGATTAATGACGGCAGTGAATTATTTGGTACTGCCAGCGGAAACGGGTTTGCTGATTTAGCAAAATATGATCAAGACGGCAACGGCTGGATTGATGAAGCAGATGAAATTTTTGATAAATTGCTGATCTGGCAGAAAGACGAAAATGGCAACGATGTACTGCGTGGGCTTGGGCAGGCAGGTGTTGGGGCAATTTACCTGGGCAATGTCAAATCCGACTTTTCATTAAATTCCGCGCAAGATAACCAGACGAACGCGCAAATCCGCCAGTCTGGAATGTTTTTATATGAAAATGGAAATGCAGGGACAATCCAGCAAGTAGATTTCGCAAAATAGCAGCACCAGCATAACTAACGCTGTATTCTCTTTGTAAAATAATTTGTGCCGTTAGCTTTGTTTTTGAACTAACGGCACATTTTTAGTATGTTTTATATGATATTTATCGTCTATTATATAGTATCTATTTTTTATTCCGCTGTTTTTATCCGTTCTACGACACTTTGTTTTCGCGCGCTGCGGCCTGAAAAATAGGGAATCGCAGTCGTCATGATAAGCAGAAACGGCAGGCAGATAAAAATCGGAAGTAAGGTCGGCCGATAGGTGAAAAACCAGATTTCACCTGCAAACATTTGAACTAAAACCCTCAGTACCGTATAATTGGCAATCACTGTTAAAATAAATGTGAACACTGCATAGCTGATCCCTTCCCAAATAAGCATAGCAGTCACCTGTCGTCCAGTCATGCCAACCGCCTCCATCATCGCAAGCTCCTGTCTGCGGGAAAGTATGCCCATCACGACTGCATTTGTAAAGTTTAAAAAACCGATCAATGCAAGTACAACAGACAGTATACCTCCTACTATATAAAACATCCTTATATAACCTTCATATTCCTTCAAATAAGTCTGCTTTGACACATAGCTCAAGTTTTCAGACTGCTCGACATATTGCTGAACCGCCTGTTCAACAGAGTTCCATTTATCTGGATCTACTTGCAGGATACTATACATAGCCCCTTGATCCTCTGAATGCTTTCGCACATCTTCTTCTGGTACAAATGCATTCATCTCCAGCAAAGAAAAGCTCTGTGTGGACAGCGGATATGGTATTTCAGCAATTGCCATAACCTCATAACTTTTTTTCATACCATCCGAAAACTCCACCTCAATGGTATCCCCAATCTCATAAGCATCCAAACGTCCTTCGTTTTTTGTATCGTCTAAAATCTGTGAGGCATTCACAAGCGCATATTCGCCGGTTGAAAATTTATCTAAATCAATTGTCCCCTGGCTAACTTCCATATTCTCTAATGTAAAGCCGTCAATCCCATAAATACCGCCGCCCATTTTGCCGCTCTCCTTATAATACGCAACATCCTCCTGGTAAATTTCCGCCAGTCTCCCTTCTTGTTCCAGCTGTGTAATAAACTGTTTTGCGGTATCAAGCAGCGGCCACTCTTTGCTTTGGTAATAGATATTTGACTGCTTTGCCCCATCTAATTGCGCAAAAAAGGCACGATCTTGTTCACTTACGCCTCTCGTATTGTGTGTTGGCATCGCGAAATTTCGCATGCTGCTATCCTGGATGCTAAGATCTCCGATAATGCTGTGTGAAACAAATTTTTCCGGGTCAAACCCCTTCACAATCGTATATACGCCATTTACCAAAATCATAGACAAGGAAAGTGAAAGTACAACAACTGCAATTTTTTTCTTGTTCCGTCCAAGCCCTGCAAATGCCATGCCGCATGGGCTGACGTGATGCCTTTTCTTATATTTCTTTTTCATGCTGCTTTGGATGGTATAAGAGACTGCCTCCACTGGCGATACTTTTGCCGCAATCCGGCAAGGTTTGCTGCAGCTAAACCGCATGGTAACTAACGTAAACAGGACAGAACATACATAAATCCAAGGACTAATACAAAACTCATAACTGTCTTCTGGTAATGTCATGTTAGACATAATAATGGGAAAAACACCTGTTGCTGTTATCGTACCAATGATCAGGCCAAACGGAATCGAGGCTGCACAAAAAAACATTCCCTGTATACGTACAAGCCGCCGCAGCTGTCTGCCAGTCGTCCCTACTGTTTTTAACAATCCATAGCTATGAATGTCTGCAACTACATTAATATAAAAAATATTGTAAATAATCAGATAGCCTGACAGCAGTACAAGAACCAGTGCACCTGCGGCTGTCAAAAGTGAAGGTATATCCACATCGCTTGCTGTATATGCCCAGTTCACGCCATAGTTTGTAGACTCCAAATCATAACCCAAACGTTTTAGCAGCGCTTCTGTCTTCCCAGTGATATGAAAACTGCTTTTAAAGTCAAAATCAATCGACCAGTAACCTGTGTACATATCTTCTGCTTCTTGTGACGGTACTGTCGGTGTAGGAGCCGCCTCGTCGCAAAACTCTCTGGATACGAGGCACATCTGCGCCATTGATATGGGATCACCTTTCCAAAAACCGCATAAGGTAAATTCCTGCTCCACAATTTTTTGCCCAATTGAAAGTTCAAGCAAAACCTTTTGTCCCAGTTTGTGCGGAATACCAAGCTTATCCAGCACCAGCGTACTAGTTGCTACTTCGTATTTTTCCACTGGCATAGCCCCGGTTGTCGGCACGCTAAACGTACTCTCTGCATTTTCGTATGAAGCGTAATATACTTCTGTCTGCAGTGCCGCCAGCTTCTGATTGGCCGCCATTCCCAGAAAAATTCGGTAAGATGGCTGGATCACTTTAGAATCACTTTTTATCTTTTCAAAGTCCTCTGGCAGCATATACTTTAATCCTACCATCGAACGGGTGCCTACCTGACGCATCGTAGCATTTTGAGAAGATCGGTTTGTACTCATAACTACAGAAAAAACAGTTGTAAACATTGCTGAAGTTAAAAGAACTGCCAATAATATGACAATATTTCTCTTTTTATTTTCTCGAATCATCGCCCATGCAATGTTACGGATGACAGCTTTATTTTTTACCTTACGCATAGCAATCACCACCTTTTACAATCCGCCCGTCCTCAATACGGATAATACGGTCTGCCATTTGCGCAATTTCCTCGTTATGCGTAATCATTACAATTGTCTGTCCAAAACGCTGCCCAGTAACTTTTAAAAGTCCAAGCACATCCTGGCTTGTTTTGGAATCCAGGTTTCCGGTCGGTTCATCTGCCAAAAGAATCGCTGGCTTTGTAGCCAACGCCCTCGCAATTGCCACCCGCTGCTGCTGCCCGCCGGAAAGCTGGCTTGGCATACTGTCAGCTTTGCCAGAAATCCCAAGCACACCACAGACATTCTTCACGTATTTTTCATCAACATTGTTGCCGTCTAATTCAATCGGCAGCACAATATTTTCATAGACATTCAGTACTGGTACAAGATTAAACGCCTGGAAAACAAAGCCTATCTTGCGTCTTCTAAAAATGGTCAGCGCCTCGTCATTAAGAGCAAAAATATCCTTGTCATCTATAAATACCTTCCCTTCTGTTGGCCGATCCAGGCCGCCCAGCATATGCAGCAATGTCGATTTGCCGCTCCCGCTCGTGCCAACGATTGCAAGGAACTCCCCTTCTGTTACTGACAGATTTACACCGTCTAATGCATGCACTTGTTTTTCTCCGGTGCCGTAATACTTTTTTAAATCACTTGTTCTTAGTACTCCCATATGTTTTCTCCTCTCAAGCCTTTTTGATCAATTCTTTTTGCTTTTCTTATACCATAGCACAACAATCTAACCACACACTTTCGAGAATCTAACAGTTTTGTAAGTTTCTTCTTTAAGGCCTCCCGTTAGCGGGGCAAATAGATTTGAAAGCAGCTGCCTCGCCCTACTTTGGAACGTACTTTGATAAACCCGCCTTGCCCTTCTATAATCTGACGTGCAAGATAAAGCCCTACGCCAATGCCTTCCCTGTCGTGGACATTGGTACCCCGGTAAAACCGTGCAAATATTTGCGGGATCTCTTTTGCAGGAATTCCTGCCCCATAATCTTTTATTTCAATCCCAGCAAACATTTCATACGAAAAGATGCGGACACACACTTTCGCATTAGGCGGAGAATATTTCAATGCATTGTCCAGTAAATTGCAGGCCGCCTCCTGCGTCCACTTACGATCACAACATACGCTGACACTGCTTTCTTCTATATTTGGAGCACAAATTTGAATATGTTTCTCCCTAGCCCGCTTTTCGCCAGCTGCGCACACATATGCTGCAAGCTCTCGTAAATCAGTTTCTTTTTTCACATATTGAAAAATACCAGACTCCAGCCTGGAAGTATGAACCAAAGACTGTATGAGGAATTCCAGTTTTTCTGAATAAGCCAGTATTTCATCCACCATCTCCATGCTTGCTTCATTCAACGGCTGTTCTGTAAGAAGCTGGCTATACAATTTGATATTAGCAAGCGGGGTGCGTGTCTGATGAGAAATGTCTGTCACCAGCTTTTGGATCTGTTCCTGTTCCTGTTGGAGCTTATTTGCAGATAGTTTTGCTGATGCAAGATACCGTTTCCACTTTACTTCCAGCTTTGACAGCTCGCTCTCATCGTAATCCATTTCCTGAAAGTTTCCATCAAGCGCAGAGTCCAGCATTTCGTTAATCCGATCATACTCTCTCCTTTTTACTTTTTTCCACATCTTAATCGCCCGCCTGTCTGTTTTTTTCTTGTGTCTGCTGATGACTTTCACTTGCATCTATGTCTGTATTTTTTAGCTGCCACATGTATCCGATTCCATACACAGTATGGATAAATTTATCCTGCGGTGTCTCAAGCTTATCCCTCAGCCGCTTGATCGTTACGGAAAGCGCATTGGCATCTACAAACTGTGCATCCTGCCAAACATAATTTAACAACTGATCACGGCTAAGTGTTTGTCCTGTATTTTCCACCAATATATGCAACAGGCGCTGCTCTGTCTTGCTTAGTTCTACCTTTGTCCCAGCCCGGTAAAATGCCATACCTGCAAAATCAAACCATAATTTGCCTGCTGTATAGATGTTTTGTTTTGTCTGCTGCTTTAAAATTTTTTCCACACGTATCCGCAGCACCATCAGACTAAAGGGTTTTGTCATATAATCCTGTGCTCCTAACTCCAGCCCGGATACTTCATCCATCTCGCTGTCATTTGCAGTAAGGATCAATACCGGCACTTTTGAATGTTCGCGCATTTTGCGCAAATAATCCAGCCCATTTCCATCCGGCAGGTTCAAATCTAAGATAATGAGATCCATATTTCCGATATCCTGCGCTTCACCCAGCGTATAATATGGATAAAATTCATAGCCTTCCTGCTGCAATGCAAGTGCAATCCCCCGATTCAATCCTATATCGTCCTCTATAATCGCAATTCTTGTCATATTTTCCTCCTGCCATCGAACTTCGCATACGACAAAATCCCCGAACCGCATGATACAGTCCGGGGATTCCTTTATTCCCGCGAGCAACGAGCCAAGTGGCTGCTTGCAGACATTTGGCGACTGCCGTGAGGGTCAAATACCCCGCTGCTCTGCAGCGCTGCAAGTTTGATACCCCGTTGCTTACAGCGGGGTCTTTGATTTTTACTAACACTGTTTTAATATTTCAATGGCTTTTTCTAAGTATGGATTCTCCATTGCATAAAAAGCGCCCTCGTCTGCAGCCTGCGCCACCTTAGGATCAAGCGGGATTTGCCCCAGCAAAGGTATTGCAAGCTGTTTTGCCACTTCTTCTACATGGCTTTCTCCAAATAGTTTAATCTGCTTGCCGCAATCCGGACAATTTAAGTAACTGAAGTTTTCTACCACACCTAATACTGGAATGTTCATTGCCATAGCCATTTTGTAAGCTTTTTTTACAATCATTTGTACCAGCTCCTGTGGTGATGTGACAATAATTACGCCATCAATTGGCAAAGACTGGAAAACTGTTAAAGGCACATCTCCAGTTCCTGGCGGCATATCAACAAATAAATAATCCAGCTCGCCCCAAATGACGTCTGTCCAAAATTGTTTCACTGCACCGCCAATAACCGGGCCGCGCCAAATGACTGGATCTTCTGGATTTTCCATTAACAAGTTAATTGACATCATTTTTATGCCATCTTTTGTTTCTGCTGGCCAAATCATATTTTCGGAATTGCCGTATGCTTCTCCTGTTACGCCAAACATCTTTGGAATGGACGGGCCTGTGATATCTGCATCCATGATACCTACTTTGCAGCCTGCCTTTTTCATTTCTGTTGCCAAAGACGCTGTCATAAATGATTTGCCAACTCCGCCTTTTCCACTGACGACTCCAATCACTTTCTTAATATTCGAATACTTGTTTGCAGGCTCTAAAAAGCTTTGCGGATCTTGTGTTCCTTTGCAGTTTTCTTGTTGTTCTGTTGTACAATTCGATGCACTTGGGCATCCTTCGCATTGACTTCCAGCCATTTTTGTCCCTCCTCATTTTTTGTTACTGTTTACTCCGTTCTCAGTAACATGCAAAAATTCATCTTAAATTGCCTTCGGCAATAAAATGTAACCATTTTTTTCTTGTCTGCCTGTTATCAGCGCTAGCATAACGGCTGTTATTTGCAAATAATTCCGCCGCCTAATACATAATCACCATCATAAAAGACAACCGCCTGTCCGGGTGTTACTGCACGTACCGGATGTGCAAACCGGATATCCACACAGTTTCCATCCTCTGACACCCTGGTTACTTCACATTGTTCTCCAAGATGTGAATAGCGGATTTTAGCCGTCATTGTCTGTCCGACAGCAAACTGCTCTGCTCCCATATACTGTACATTTTCTGCTGTCAGCTGCGTGGACATCAAATCTTGTGTACTTCCAATCACGACCTCATTTGTATCAGGGCGTATATCTGTAACAAATACTGGCATGCCAAGCGCCAGCCCAAGCCCTTTTCGCTGGCCAATCGTATAATGTGAAATACCTGCATGCTGCCCCAATACATTTCCTTCTTTTGTTACAAAATTACCCGGCTGCTCTGCCACAGCGGTTTCCCGGCAAATAAAGCCTGCATAATCATGATCCGGTATAAAGCATATCTCTTGGCTGTCGGGTTTTTGCGCAGTCTGCAGCCCTATTTTTTCAGCCAGAGTGCGGATTTCCTCTTTTTTATATCCTCCAATCGGAAATAGTGTATGCTTTAGCTGTTCCTGTGTCAGACTGTAAAGCGCATATGTCTGATCTTTTTTTACAGCTTCAGACTTTTGCACCGCATAGCGGCCATTAGAGAGCTTTTCAATACGCGCATAATGCCCTGTTGCAATATAATCTGCACCGAGCGCTATACAGCGCTGTAATAAGGACTCCCATTTTACATACCGGTTGCATGCAATGCATGGATTTGGCGTTCTGCCCAGACGGTATTCCCGGACAAAATAATCAATGACGTTTTTCTTAAATTCCTGTTGAAAATCCATGACATCATACGGAATATCCAGCTGTGCGGCAACGCGTCTTGCATCCTCTACGGCACGGATACTGCTGCATCCGCCTTCCTTTGCAGCAGTATCCGTATCCTTTGGCTGCCAAACCTGCATGGTGACGCCACGTACATCATACCCCTGTTCTTTTAATAAATATGCCGCAACAGAGGAATCTACACCGCCCGACATTCCTACAACCACTTTTTTCTTCATTTTGAAGTCTCCCTAACTTTGATATGGCTCATGCACTGCTTTTAATTTACTCCTCTGAAATATCCGCCTTTGGCGGCTGTAATCCTTCGATCTCAATCTGATGCTTTTGCGCATAATCCCACAATGCTGCATGGATTGCTTCTTCTGCCAGCAAAGAGCAATGCACCTTTACTGGCGGCAGTCCGTCCAAAGCCTCCATAACGGCTTTATTTGTTATTTTAAGCGCCTCATAAATCGTTTTGCCTTTTACTAATTCTGTCGCCATACTGCTGGTTGCTACTGCAGCCCCGCATCCAAATGTTTTAAATTTACAGTCCTTTATTATTTTTGTATCCTCGTCAATATCCAGATATATTCTCATAATATCGCCGCATTTGGCATTTCCAACCGTTCCCACGCCGCTGGCGTCTTCTATTTCTCCTACATTTCTTGGATTGTTGAAATGGTCCATAACCTTTTCACTGTACATCTTATGTTTGCTCCTTTCTTTTCTCTGTATCTGATTGATATATTTTATCCGTTCTATGCCTTTTGTGTTTTTACAAAATCTTCATATAAAGGTGACATGCTGCGAAGCCGTTCGATAATTCCTTTTAATGCATCCGCTACATCATCTACATCCTCTATGGAAGTTTCTTCGGAAAGCGTCAGCCGAAGCGATCCGTGGGCAATTTCATGCGGCAGTCCAATGGCAAGCAGCACATGGGAAGGGTCAAGTGATCCAGACGTACAAGCAGAACCGCTGGAACCACAGATGCCTTTTTGATCAAGCATCATTAATAACGATTCTCCTTCTATAAATCGAAAACAAAAATTAGCATTGTTTGGCAGCCGCAGCTTTTTATGTCCATTGAGACGTGTGTATGGAATTTCTGCTAATACGCGGCTGATTAAGTGATCTCTGACTGCTTCAATTTTATGATTTCTTTCATCCATGTTTGCAGCAGCAAGTTCGGCTGCTTTTCCCATACCTACAATTCCCGGAACATTACTTGTCCCTGCCCTTTTTGCACGTTCCTGTGCACCGCCATGGATATACGCTCCAAGCTTAACGCTGTTTCTCATGTAAAAAAAGCCGACTCCTTTTGGCCCATGAAATTTATGGGCGCTGGCGCTTAACATATCAATATTCAGCTCGTCCACTTGGATGTCCAAGTGCCCAAATGCCTGGACAGCATCGGTATGAAACAGCACGCCATGCTTTTTTGCAATTGCGCCGATTTCCCGGATAGGTTCGATTGTGCCGATTTCATTATTTGCAAACATAATACTAATCAAAATGGTATCCGGCCGGATTGCCTGTTCTAATTCCTCTAAACAGATGACCCCGTCCTCATCGACGTCCAAGTAAGTTACCTCATAGCCATTCTTTTC
The DNA here is from genome assembly GCA_947385105.1 of uncultured Eubacterium sp. GTDB lineage: Bacteria > Bacillota > Clostridia > Lachnospirales > Lachnospiraceae > Eubacterium_J. The sequence goes on along the minus strand of CANDJR010000008.1, from coordinate 20,977 downwards.
CAAATGCTGACATGTATGCAAAACCGCATGATGTTCTATTTTAGTCGTAATAATGTGTTTTCCTTTTGCTGCATATGCTTGCGCGCATCCTTTGATTGCCCAGTTATCGCTTTCGCTCCCACCGCCTGTAAAGTAAATTTCTTGTGTCTTTGCGCCCAGCATCCCGGCAATTGTTTCCCGTACCTGTTCTATTGCATCTTTGCTCTGCTGCGCGAATGCATAAACACTGTTTGGGTTACTGTAGTTTTCCAAAAGATAAGGCTTCATTGCCTCAAATACTTCTGGATTTAGCGCAGTCGTCGCCGCATTATCAAGATAAATCAACTTTTCCATCCTTGATGTTCCTCCTTCATATCTCTGTGTTTGCTCCTCGTCCTGTTTCTTCTTTCTGCTTTTGACAGATCTTATATTTTAATATCTTCTGCTTATTGCAAAAAATTTGTTTTTCTTATGCTTTTCATAAATGTTTTCTTACATTAGTGTACTTGCGTTTCACAATATTTATTATTTCATAGTATTCCCGTAGGAATACAGTGGTATGTTTCGATAAGAAAACGGGGAAACGCAATCACGCTCCCCTTTTCTATCCATAGTATCTCCCTATCCAAACTTATTATAACGCATTCTATCAAAAAGTCAATCAAAATTTACTTGGAGGAAATCAGGTACGGACTAATCGCACCTGCAACGTGTCCGATTGGCATTGTCTGCAAATATACACGGCCAGGCCCTGTAATGACTGTATTAAACAGGCCTTCTCCGCCAAATAACGCATTTTTTACTCCTGGTACACTTTGGATCTCAATCGAGCAGGTACCGTCCATAGCGGCCAGATACCCGGTATCTATCACAATCTCCTGCCCCTGCTGCAAATTGTACTCTACCACATAACCGTCAAATTCTAAGAATGCAGTGCCATGGCCGGACAGACGCTGCATAATAAAACCTTCACCGCCAAACAGGCCGGAACCAATTTTTTTCTGGAAAAACACAGACAATTCAATCGACGTTTCACTCGCTAAAAAACCGCTCTTTTGAACAATCACCTCATTGCCTGGTGTCACCTCAAATGCACGGATACAACCTGGAAAGCTGGATGCAAATGCAATCATACCGTTGCCATTAACTGCTGTATAACGGTTTTGGAAAAGTGCCTCGCCTGCAAACATACGGCCCAAAGCTTTGCCTAATCCCCCGTTTGACGTTGTCTCCATACGCATATTCGGAGACATCCAGCTCATGCTGCCGCGCTCTGTAATCATACTTTCCCCATCCTGCAAATTGCAAATAACAACCGGAAGTGTATCCCCCACAATTTTATACTCCATAATAGATCCTCCTTCATCTGATTTAAAATCAGAAACTTTTATTATTCACTTGCCTGCTTTACCCTTTATGGCTGATGTAACCCATCCTGTTTCCACCTGTCTACTGCCTGCATATATGCTTGGATCGTTTTTTCATATCCGTTTTCAGACGGCTGGTAAAACACTGCGCCTGCCATTTCATCCGGCAAATATTGCTGTGCCACATAGTGATCCGGATATGCATGTGCATATCGGTAGCCTACTCCATGCCCAAGCTTCGCACTCGCTTTATAATGGGCATCCTGTAAATGTACCGGAACTGGCGGTGTCTTAGATGTACGCACCGCTTCAAACGCTGCGCCAATTGCCTCACACGCCGCATTACTCTTAGGCGCGCTTGCAATGTAAGTAACAGCCTGCGACAATACAATCTGCGCCTCCGGCATTCCGATGCGTTCCACAGCCAAAGCCGCAGCAACAGCTACCTGTAATGCCTGCGGATCTGCGTTTCCGACATCTTCAGATGCACAGATCATAATCCTCCTGGCAATAAATTTAATATCTTCCCCTGCATACAGCATACGTGCTAAATAGTAAACTGCTGCATCTGGATCCGACCCGCGCATACTTTTAATAAATGCAGAAATTGTATCATAATGGTTATCTCCATCCTTATCATAACGGACAACACGCTTTTGGATACATTCAGACGCAGTATCCAGCGTAATATGGATGATTCCGTCTGAGCTGCGCTGCGTAGTCAAAACGCCAAGTTCAATTGCCGTCAATGCGCTGCGTGCGTCGCCGTTTGCCGCATCCGCTAAAAAATCAGCAGCATCATCGTCCAATACTGCACGATAAGCGCCCAATCCCTTTTTTTCATCTGCAACTGCACGCTGCAGCAGTATTTTTATATCTTCTTTTTCCAATGCCTTTAATTCAAAAATAACAGATCGAGACAGTAACGCGCTGTTTACTTCAAAATACGGGTTTTCTGTTGTAGCCCCGATTAAAATCACAGTTCCGTCTTCTACAAAAGGAAGAAGGTAATCCTGCTGCCCCTTATTAAAACGATGGATTTCGTCTATAAACAAGATCGTCTTTTTGCCATACATGCCCTGGTTATTTTTCGCCTTGCCTATGACCTCCTCCATGTCTTTTTTCCCGGAAGAAGTAGCATTCAGCTGCAGGAATTCTGCGCTTGTCGTATGTGCAATTACTTTTGCCAGCGTTGTCTTTCCTGTGCCTGGCGGCCCGTAAAAAATAACAGAACTTAACTTATCTGCCTGGATTGCGCGGTACAGCAATTTATCTTTTCCAATAATGTGCTGCTGCCCGACTACCTCATCCAATGTCTCCGGACGTATCCTGGATGCGAGCGGGGCTTCTTTTTCCATATTTTGTTCTCTCATATATTCAAATAAATCCATCTCTTTCCCCCGCAGCTTTATTGATTATTTGAAGTCAATTTTGAAATCAAGCAGCCTTTATTGAAAAAACAGCTCTTTGACCTCTTGTATCGGCATTTCCTGCCCTGTATAAAGCTTAAATGCTGCCACACCCTGCCAAAGCAGCATGCCTTCACCGCTTATGCAGGTACAGCCTGCCTCTTTGGCCTCACGTAACAGCCTTGTTTCTTTTGGATTGTATACAGCATCGCAGACAACAAGCCCCTGATGCAGTGCTGACACATCTTTTACAACACTTTCCTGCTCCATTGGCTTCATACCAACAATCGTAGCATTTACAAAAATATCACTTGAAGCAATTTCTTCTGTCATCTTTTTTTCATCAGCCAGATCAAATGCCTGTACTTTGCAATCCGGTTTTTCTTTTTTTATCTTTTCTACTGTTTCTAACGTGCGTCCAAAAAATGCATCCTTCATATTAAAGATAGATATTTCCCGCGCGCCGTCTAAAGCACACTGCACCTGAATGGCAGTTGCTGCGCCGCCCCCGCCTGCAACAGTTATTTTTTTCCCTGCAATCTCAATCCCATGATCCCGCAAATTGCTCACAAAGCCTTCTCCGTCTGTCATATGTCCAATCAGTTTGCCGTCCTCATTGACAATCGTATTGACTGCACCCATCATACGCGCAGCTTTGGACAATTCATCCATATACTGCACTACTTCTGTCTTATCCGGCATTGTGACATTGCAGCCGCGCATTTTAAATGTACGGATCGCTTCTATTGCCTTTGCTACTTCTTCTTTTTTGATATCAAATGCTAAATATGCATAATCTAATCCCAGCTTTTGGAAACTGTAATTATACATGGCTGGTGATCCGGAATGTCCCACCGGCGAACCAATCAGTCCCAAAAGTGTCGTTGTCCCTGAGATTCTTTTTTCCATCTGTATTCTCCTCCCATCATCTATTCATAGCAAGGGATCCTTTTTTCGTCAACTCTGCATCTATCAATCGTAAGGGATTCCCCTGCTGTCAATCTTTCCTAATTTTTTATGAAAAAAGCGTGATGTCATAAAACAGTGTTATGTCACAAAACAGCGTTATATCACAAAGCAGCGTTACATTAGGGTGCTACATCAAACATACCAGGCCAATAAGACGTACCACTGCCGCAGCAACCCAAGCTACCACACATTGGCCAATGACAACGCTAATAGCCCATTTTCCGCCAAGTTCACGCTTAACTGCTGCTACTGCTGCTACACAAGGTGTATAAAGCAGGCAAAATACAAGCATACTTGCCGCTGCCAGAGGCGTCAGCACTTGAAACATCGCTTCTGTTGACCCAAACAGCACTGACAGCGTAGAAACAACGCTTTCCTTTGCCAGAAAACCGGAAATAAAAGCAGTTGAAATCCGCCAATCACCTAATCCAAGCGGAGCAAATACTGGCGCAAGCAGACCTGCCGCAACTGCCAGCATACTGTCCTTGGAATCCGACACCAAATTCATTCGAAAATCAAATGACTGTAAAAACCAGATCACAATGGTTGCAATAAAAATGACTGTAAACGCACGCTGTAAAAAATCCTTTGCTTTATCCCAGAGCAAATGAAAGACATTTTTTGCCCCTGGCATCCGATAGTTTGGCAGCTCCATGACAAATGGTACTGCCTCTCCCCGAAACGCTGTTCCTTTCAGTAAGCATGCCGTCAAAATGCCCAAGATAATTCCAAGTAAATACAATCCAACCATTACCACCGCACTGTGCTGCGGAAAGAACAGTTTTGCAAAAAACGCATAAATAGGCAGTTTTGCAGAACAGCTCATATATGGCGTTAATAAAATCGTCATCTTCCGATCCCGTTCTGACGGCAGCGTACGCGTAGCCATTACGCCAGGTACCGTACAGCCAAACCCAATCAGCATCGGCACGATACTTCTGCCGGATAAGCCGATTTTACGCAACAGCTTATCCATGACGAATGCAACTCTTGCAATATAACCGCTGTCTTCCATTAAAGATAAAAAGAAAAACAACGTCACAATCACAGGCAGAAAGCTGAGCACGCTGCCTATCCCATTAAAAATCCCGTCAATCACAAGCGAATGGAGCGCTGTATTGACATGAGCGGCCGCAAGCGCTGCATCCGCTGCCTCAGCAAGCTTATCAATGCCTGCTGCAAACAAATCCTGCAGCCACGCGCCAATCACTTGGAAGGTCAGCCAGAAAACAAGCGCCATAATCGCAATAAAAGAAGGAATCGCTGTATATTTGCCTGTTAAAATCTTATCCATTTTTACGCTTCTGGCGTGCTCTTTGCTTTCTTTTGGCTTAATCACCGTTGCTTCGCAAACTTCCTGGATAAACGAAAAACGCATATCTGCGACTGCGGCCGCTCGATCCATCCCGCTTTCTGTTTCCATTTGGCAGATTATGTGTTCTAACATCTCTTTTTCATTCTGATCTAATTTTAAGCTGTCTAAAATCCTGGGATCATTTTCTGCCAGCTTGCTCGCTGCAAAACGAACAGGAATTTCAGCCTGCTTTGCATGATCCTCAATAAGATGCATAATTGCATGCAGGCATCTATGTAAAGCCCCGCCGTTTTGTCCCTCATTGCAAAAGTCGATTCTGCTGGGACGTTCCTGATATTTTGCAATATGAAGCGCATGGCTGACTAATTCATTAATTCCTTCGTTTTTTGCCGCAGAAATTGGCACAACCGGAATGCCAAGCATTGCTTCCATCTCATTTATGCGGATCGAACCGCCGTTTCCCCGTACCTCATCCATCATATTGAGCGCAAGAACCATTGGAATATCCAATTCCATCAGCTGCATGGTCAAATAAAGATTACGCTCAATGTTTGAAGCATCCACAATATTAATAATTCCTTTCGGGTGCTCGCCCATTAGAAATTTTCTTGTTACAATTTCTTCGTTTGTATAAGGGGACATCGAATAAATCCCTGGCAAATCTGTAATCAATGTGTGGGGATATCCTTTGATCACGCCGTCTTTTCGATCAACCGTAACACCCGGAAAATTGCCGACATGCTGGTTTGAACCTGTCAATTGGTTAAACAGCGTCGTCTTTCCGCAGTTTTGGTTGCCTGCCAGGGCAAATGTTAAAACAGTTTCTTCTGGCAGTGGCGTTTCGGTTGCTTTTACATGGTATTTTCCACCCTCACCAAGACCAGGATGTGCGATACGCAGTTTATCTTTGGGATGGCTGATACTATCGCCTGACTTTCCCACTGCGTCCCGGATATTTGAAATCCCTATTTTCTCTGCATCTGCCACCCGCAAAGTCAGTTCATACCCATGGATGCGAAATTCCATCGGATCTCCCAACGGGGCATATTTAATTAATATAATATCTGTATTTGGAATGACGCCCATATCCAGAAAATGCTGCCGCAGTGCGCCATCTCCGCCAACTGTAGTAATTGTTGCTTTTTTACCGATTGGCAACTCCTTTAATGTCATATGTAAAACTCCCTTTCAGCTTGCAATAATTTATTGTAGCATATACCTGCTGCAATTACAATAAAACAATCATGCAGAAAAGCTGCCGTACGGCAGCTTTTCTATTGGGGGAGGATAAAGTATTTATTGTATCTTTTGCATGCAATCCGAAGACTGCTTCGGGGGTAAGTCATCTTCGGATTAATTATAGTATAGACGCTTTCGTGGAACTTATTCATATTAATTCAAAGAAATCAAAAAAAGAATTTTCTTTCCTAAGCTACTGTGGTATAATGCTTACTATTACAATACGCAGGGAGAAAAATTATGGCTAAAACAATTATTATGGATCATCCTTTAATTCAGCATAAAATTGGTTTGATCCGCAGAAAAGAAACAGGTACAAAGGATTTCCGTCAGACAATCAGCGAAATTGCAATGCTCATTTGCTATGAGGCTACAAGAGAGCTATCATTAGATGATGTTGAGATTGAAACCCCTATTTGTAAGACAACCGTCAAAATGTTAAAAGGTAAAAAAATGGCAGTCGTACCGATTCTGCGCGCCGGGCTTGGGATGGTAGACGGCATGCTTACGCTTATCCCTACCGCAAAAATTGGACATATTGGTCTTTACCGTGATCCACAGACTTTACAGCCTGTAGAGTATTACTGCAAACTTCCTGCAGACTGTGCTGAGCGGGACGTATTTGTCGTAGATCCTATGCTCGCTACGGGAGGATCTTCTGTAGAGGCAATCCGCATGTTAAAGGAAAAAGGATGTGAACATATCCATTTTATGTGCATCCTTGCTGCAAAAGCTGGTATCGATGCCATGCACAAAGCACATCCTGATGTGGATTTATATATCGGCGCTGTTGACGAGACATTAAATGATCATGGCTACATTGTGCCGGGCTTAGGAGACGCCGGCGACCGTATCTTTGGCACAAAATAATACCATGTAGCTTTCATAAAGGAAAAAGAAATGAAAAAAATCCAACGGGTGCTTGCCATCGCAGGCGTCACACTTTTAGTTCTCATGTACCTAGTCACACTTTTATTTGCACTTTTTGATACAAGCCGCAGTCTGATTTTATTCAAAGCATCGGTCATGTGCACGGTCCTTGTCCCTATCCTGGTCTGGGGCTATACAGTAATTTACCGGCTGGCAAAAGGAAAAAACGAACAAGAGCTGCAAGAAACATTAAAAATGCTTGAAAAAGAAGAAATGCAGAAAAAGGAAGAAACGCAAAATAAAGAAGTAAGGCAGAATAATAAGTAATGCAAAATAAAAGTAATACAAAATAAAAGTAATGCAGAATAAAAGTAATACAAAATAAAAGTAATGCAGAGTAAAAGTAATACAAAATAAAAGTAATACAGAATAATAAGACGTATCTCTCATTAAGAAACAACATAGCAGCCGCAAGATGCTGCCTTAGGAACAAGAGAGCATACCAAATTTAGGAAATCGAAGAAATTACTTCTCATTTCTTTACCTGGTCTTAATAAAAAAGAAAAATCCCCTAACCGTATCACATTGCGGCCGAGGGATTCTTCTTTTTTGTAAATAGACTTATCATGTAAAAACTTATCTATATCTGGTATCAGACAAGTCAGACAATTTTATAAAATGAAATCCGTCATTTGAATGATTCACATAGATTCAAGTGCACTTTTATATTTGCTATACATCGTTTACTGTTTGCCATCTGCATCCGATGCTGCATCTGTTTCTTTATTATCTGTATCAGATACGCTGTTCGCTTCGTCGCCGCCTGCGTCATCTGACGTGTTGTTTGTTTCGTCATCTCCTGCTGCATCTGATGCGCTGTTTGCTTCGTCGTCTGCATCATCCGTCGTGCTGTTTGTTTCGTCGTCGGCGTCATCTGACGTGCTATTTGTTTCTTTATTATCTGCATCTGTCGTGCTGTTTGTTTCGTCGTCGTCCGTATCCGTATCTGTTTCTTCGAAATCTGCCGCCGTTTTGTCAAAAGCAGTATAGACTGATTCATCCGCTAAATAAATCTTGCTGCTTTCACTTGTTTTTACATAATATTGGCTTAGCATTTCATTTTTCATCCCAAACTGTATTGAAGAAGTGCCTTTTTCTGTAGAAACTGTTACCGTACGTATTGGCTCCTCCAATCCATAATCTTCTGTATCATCCGCAGGCTCTACTTCTGTCTGAACCGTAATCGAACCCGCAGTCTGCAAAAAGCTTTCAAATACATCCTCATCTATTACCATTTCCTGATCGTCTGTATACTGCCAGGTTTCTCCACTTTTGGTAAATTCATACGTAGTACCGTTGTAATCATAACTAATTGCCGTGACATCTTCTGGCTGAAAAGAAGTCAAAACTACCTTTGCATCTTCCTCTGCTTGTTTCTCCTTTTCCGTCTGCTTCGTATTATATGAACGGATTCCAAAATATGCGCCTGCCAATACAAAAATGACTGCGACTAAAAGAGAAAACTGTATCATCTGTTTTTTTTGCACGCTCCATACCTCCTATTTCTTATTCTGCTTTACAAAGCAGTTATACTCTGCAAAGCAGTTTGCCTTGCAAAATAATAATTATGCCTTTCGTCTTCTTGCCCATATAACAACTCCAACCGCTATCAAAGCAAGCGGAAGGGCAAGTACTGTTAAAAATCCAGCCATCATTACAGTTCCCTGGGATACCACAAGTGTATCTAATGTATACTCTTTTACTGGAATTACAATTAGGTTGGATGTTTCGCTTTCTCCTACAAGGCTTCGGATACTGGAAGTAAATAAATCTGCGTTATGGCCAGCTACCACAGCATCTGCATTATCGCTAAACATCATTGTAGATGTATACACAATAAGCTGTGCTTGTGTCGCAGAATCTTCTGCCCGGATGCCAATCGTAAACGGGCCATCCGTATCTCCATCTTCCTTTTCAAATGTCTGCATATTGACAAAATCTGTTTTTAAGAATGCTTGATCCGAGGTATGCAGCAATTCTGTATAAGAGACTGTGCCCCCTTCTTCTTGATACATAAGTCCTTGCGCATATGGTGCAAAAATATATTCCTCCGCTACATCCGCAGTAATGGTATCATATGCAACATCCGGGAGAAGGTACATTGGGTTTTGTGAAAAATGTGCCGTATCTTCCTCTAACACAACACCAGATACCAGCTCCATGTCATATGTCTCTAAAATGCGCATAAAATTATCCATCTTTTCGGTTGTATATTGTGTCGTTATGAGTACTTTTCCACCGTCTGCTAAATAGTCGATGATTTTATCCACATCATCTTTGGAAAAATCAGCAGTAGGACCATTAATAATAACAGCTTCGCAATCCTCCGGCATCTTTTCTACCTCCAAAAGCGTCAGCTGCTGTAAATGCAGATTCATTTTTTCAATTGCTTCTTGAAATCCGCCGCTAATTGTTTCCTCACCATGTCCGCTGATTTCATAAACAGTCTGTAAATCTTCGTTCGTAACATACTGAATCGCACTTGTAAGCTGGCCCTCTGCATCATATCCTGTCGTTTGTGAGGAATATGTCTGGTAGTCTACCTCTGTCTCATACATATCCCCATAGGCAATTACCTTAGAACGGTCGCCGCATACTGCGATAACACTATTCGCTGCTACTAAGTCATCCGTATATTTTTGATAGAAATTTGGAGAAACCGCAGGATCGACATAGGTAACGCTTATATTGGAAGACAGTTCCCCATATTTTTGCAGTGTGTCTGCCAGCTGCTCATCATGCGATGCTTCACTTGCCAGCACAAATAATTCTACTTTTTTGTCAAGCGAAGACAGCAATTGTTTTGTTCCATCTGTAATGGTATTTAATTGTGCTGCTGTGCAATCGATACTTGTCAGTGTGGACGGTAAAGAACCTGCCGTCAAGTTTAATACAACTACTGCTGCTATCGCAGCTGCTGCAAAGCCTGTATTAAAAATCCCAAGCCCCAACTTTTTTACACTAACCGACCAGCGGCGCTTTTGAATGGACTGTGTTGTCAAAAATAAAAACAACAGTGATACACTCACGTAATAAATAACTGCCGTTATGTCAAGCTCGCCTTTTGACATACGGTCTAATCCTGCGGTCAGATTATAGCAATTTAAAATCTGTGTCAGAACGTTTCCGCTGGAAGATATCACCTGTGTAATTCCATCCATCATATAGCCCAAAAACAAAAATACAAAGGTCAGTACTGCAGAAATTACCTGACTCTCTGTGAGAGAAGATACAAACGTACCGACTGCAATACATGTTAACCCATACAGCCAAAAACCTAAAATCGCGACATAGCTTTCTGCATAAGGGACTGTTCCAAACTGTCCAAGCAGCAGAGGCGTCAGACTAATGAGTGCCACTGCTAACGTAAATACAGCTGCAAGCGCTAAATATTTTCCAAGCACAATTTTTCCAATACTTACTGGAGCTGTCAAAATCAGCTGATCCGTTTTGGCATGACGTTCTTCTGCCAGGATACGCATTGTAAGCACTGGCACGGTAACTAAAAATAAGATGGTCATTGCACTTAAAGAATACGCAACATATGGATACCCATAGGATAAATTATATACGTAAAAATATAGGAAATAAAATGCCAGTGTTGCTGCTAAAAACAGCCATCCGATTACAGACTGGAAACACGCTTTAAACTCCCTTTTCCATATTGCCAGCATTGCCGCCCACCTCCTGTCTGTTATCCTTTTTTATCGTATTATTTTCTGACGTACTGTTCATTGCGTCTTCTTTGAGTGTGCTATGTTCTATGATATCTTCTTCCAGTGTACTGTGTTTCGCTACGCCTTTTTCCAATACACTATTTTCCGTTTCGTCTTCTTTCAATACACTATTTTCCGTTTCGTCTTCTTTCAATGCACTATTTTCCGTTTCGTCTTCTTCCAATGCACTATTTTCCGTTTCGTTTTCTTCCAATGCACTATTTTCCGCTGCGTCTTCTTCCAATGCACTATTTTCCGCTGCGTCTTCTTCCAATGCACTGTGTTCTGTTACGCCTTCTTTCTTTTCACTGTGTTTGTGTTGTGCTGCGCCTTTTTCGTTTGTATTTACATCTAATTCCGTTTCATCTGAGGACAATTTTTCTGTGCTTTGATTTGTCAGTTCCAGGAAAACTTCTTCTAATGACTTACTGCCCACGTGCATTTCTAAAATTGGTATCCTGGCGTCTGCAAATGCATAAAATATTTGCTCTCTCATATCGTTTTGTCTGTTTTGACCAATTTTAAAAACAGCCTGGCAGCATCCTGCCTCCTGTGCAGGCGCAATTTGAGGTACAAACAGTCCTGCTTTTTGGAATACTGCGGCTGCAGCATCTGGTCTGCCTTTCATTAACAGGTGCATTTCCTTATCTCCTGACGCCCGGTTAATTAAATTTTCTGTCGTGTCGCTGGCTGCCAGCCGTCCTTTGGATAAAATAAAAATATGCTCACATATTTCCTTTACCTCTGTTAAAATATGAGAGCTTAGAATCACCGTATGCCGTTCGCCCAGGTTTTGAATTAGCTCCCGGATCTCGATCATCTGCTTTGGATCTAAGCCTACTGTCGGCTCATCCAAAATAATTACCTGCGGATAGCCTAAAACCGCCTGTGCAAACCCGACTCTTTGGCGGTAGCCCTTCGACAGGTTTCGTATTAGGCGGTCTTTCATATCAGTGATTTTAGTCAGTTCCATTGACTCTGCAATCATCTGCTTTTTTTTATTCTTTTGTATCTTTTTTAAATCCGCCACAAATTTCAAGTATTCTCCTACTGTCATATCCGTATACAAAGGCGGTATCTCCGGCAAATAGCCTACACATTTCCTAGCCTGCTCTGGCTGCTTTAAAATGTCAAACCCATTGATTTTCACTGTTCCTTCTGTTGCGGCCAGATATCCTGTAATCATATTCATTGTTGTAGATTTGCCAGCGCCATTCGGCCCTAAAAATCCGTAAATCTTCCCGGATTCTATTGTTATTGACAAATCATCTACTGCCACATGCTCACCATATCTTTTCGTCAAATGGCTGATTTCTATCAATGCGATCCCTCCCGTTCCTGTGTCAAAATTTACAAATTACAATGTAACGGATAATTGTGTCAGATTCACGTATAGTCTGTGTTTTTTCTGTGAACGTGCCCCTTATGCACATAAATTTGCACAAAAAAAAGGCTGACGCACGAAAATGCATACCAGCTATTGTAGTTTTTGTTCAAATCATTTCAGCTAGTATCTGTTTTTTCATGCGTCAGCCCTATCGATTGTGTATACAAATGTTGTCTTTACACGACTGCATCTATTGTATATATAAATGCTGCCTTCTCTTTTCTCGACTGTATTCATTTTGTATACAAATGTTATCTTTCCTTTACACGACTGTCTGGTACTTTACTCCATATTCTTCTTGTAATGCGTTCTGTACCTGTGCAAAGGTACGAAATGGGATCGTCCCCCATCCAATTTGTTTTGGATATACGAGGTTATCGTCATTGTCATCGATAAATACACATTCCTCTGGCTTTAGATGATACTTATCCATAAGTACATGATAGATTTCTTTTTCCGGTTTTACATAGCCCGTTTCAAAAGAAAACACAGCCCCGTCTGCAAGCGGCAAAAAGCTAAGCCCGTCTGAGCGCGTATGTTCATACGTCCTGCGGGAATAATTCGATAAAATATATACTTGATAGCCAGCCTCTTTTAACGCTTTCATCCATTGTTTTGCATAAGGGTACTGTACAATCATATCTCCAATGCGATTCCAAAAATCCTCTATCTGCGACGCATACTCTGGTGCCTTTTTTTGGAAAGCATCCAGTATTTTTTCATCTGAAATGACGCTGCGGTCATATTCGTTCCATTCCTGGGTGCGTACCGTAGCATTAGCAACTGCCTCAAAAGCTTCGCCGCTAAGACCCATGTCTTTTAAGACATCCTGCCAGCAAAAATCTACCAATACCATGCCGACATCTAAGATCACATTTACGATCACATTTTTTTTCATCTGTTTTCCTTCCTGCCAAACCGCCGCTAGCGCTGACATTTATTTCTCACGGTTGATAATATCGTCTCTGCCCGGTCCGTTCGATACCATTGTGATCGGATATCCAATTTGGCTTTCTACAAATTCAATATATTTTCGGCAGTTTTCCGGCAGCTGGCTGTATTCCCTAATTCCCGTAATATCACATTTCCATCCCGGCAGCTTTTGTAATACAGGTTTGGCATGTTTTAGCTTTGCAGTTGTCGGAAAATCAGTCGTAACTTCTCCATCAATTTCATATCCTGTACATACCGGAATCTCATCTAAGTATCCCAATACATCCAGCACAGTAAACGCCACTTCTGTCGTACCCTGCATACGGCATCCGTATTTGCTTGCTACGCAGTCAAACCACCCAACTCTGCGCGGACGCCCAGTCGTTGCGCCAAATTCTCCTCCGTCGCCTCCGCGCCGTCTTAATTCATCCGCTTCATCTCCAAAAATCTCACTGACAAATTCTCCGGCCCCTACTGCACTGGAATATGCCTTGCATACAGTAATAACCTGTTTAATTTCATAAGGCGGCACACCTGCGCCAATTGCGCCGTAAGCTGCCAGCGTAGATGATGAGGTAACCATAGGATAAATCCCATGATCCGGATCTTTTAACGTACCTAACTGCCCTTCTAATAAAATCGTCTTACCGTTTTTGATAGCCTCGTGTAAGCAGCTGGATACATCCGCTACATATGGTTCAACCATTGCCTTATATTCATGGAGTTCCTGCAAAATATCCTGCGGCTTTAACAGCGGTTTATGATATAAGTGCTCCAGCATGATGTTTTTCGTCTCACAGACACGCTGAACCTTTTCTTCCAGTAATTCTTCTGCAAATAATTCACTTACCTGAAAACCAATTTTCGCATATTTATCTGAATAAAATGGTGCAATCCCCGATTTTGTAGATCCAAAAGATTTTCCGCCCAGCCGTTCTTCTTCATACTGATCAAACAGTACATGGTAAGACATTACAATCTGTGCACGGTCTGATACAAGTATGTTTGGCTTTGGCACATCCCGGTCTGTCAAAGATTTGATTTCTGCAAATAATTTCGGAATATCTAATGCAACTCCATTGCCTATTATATTGACGGTATGGCCATAGAATACGCCAGATGGGAGCGTATGTAATGCAAATTTTCCATAACCGTTTTTAATCGTATGTCCTGCATTCGCCCCTCCCTGGAAACGCACAATCATATCGGCATTTTGGGCCAGCATATCTGTAATTTTACCTTTTCCCTCGTCTCCCCAGTTAGCGCCTACTACTGCTTTTACCATTTGACTACCTCCTTTGGGTCAGGCTGCTTTTGCCTGCTGTACATAAAGCAAGGCAGGTTGTAAAAACCTGCCTTTTTTGTGATCCGTTTTTACTTTCTGATTATACACGACTCTTTCACAGAAGTAAAGCCTTTCAGCCAAAAAGCGGCTGTGCTATTCTACGATATGAGAGCATGCAATTGCCAATGCCCCTGGTCCAATGTGGCAAGATACGCTTAAAGACAGCGGGCTGACTATGCACTCGTGATTTGGAAACACTGCCTGTACTTCTTCTTTGAACTGCAAAGCAACCTCCTTGTCATACGTATACGCAATGTCAATAGACAGACTACTGCCAGTTGGATCATGAAAGCGGTTTTTGCAGTCGTTTTGCATTGCTTCAATCATGATGCTTTTCGCCTGTTTCACAGTCCGCGCTTTTGCAAACGCATCTAATTTTTCGCCCTGAATCTGCAAGACAGGCTTTAAACGCAGCAATGTCCCAAGCGCTGCAGCAGCTGGGGTAATCCGTCCGCCTTTTTTCAGATATTTTAACGTATCTACCATAATATAAATGCTTGACTCTAATTTCTCACGTTCTAAAATCTCCCTGATTTCCTCTGCCTTTTTCCCCTGCTGTATGAGATGCAGCGCATCTTGTACAGAACGCTGCTGTGTAACCGAAATCCTTTGGTTATTTACTACCTGTACTTTTCCCTCATAATCTCTTGCTAACATCTGCGCTGTCTCACATGAACTGCTCAGACCGGATGACATTGGAATATGCACGATATCATCATAATCCTGCAGCAGCTTATCCCATAAATCTGTAATATCTGCAACTGCAGGCATTGAGGTTGAAATATCTGTGCCATCCACAAGTTTCGTATAAAACTGCTCCTGTGTCAAATTAATATCTTCGTAATAGGTTTCCTCATCCATATAAAAGGGCATTGGCAATACATGAATGCCCATTTCCTGCGCCTGTTTTTGTGTAATCCCACTATTTGAGTCTGTTACCACAGCCGTATTACTCATTTTATAGCCTCCATTCTGCAACTACCTGTTGTAACTGCCCTGCTTGGCAGATTTGCCGCACACTGCATAAAAGCATTGTAACATACGCTTTAAATACTGACAAGTAAAAACCGCCTGGTATAAGGAATCCTGCTGTAAGCCTGTTACTGTTCACACAGGACTTTGCATTTACTGCAAAGTCCTGTAAGAAAATGATTCAGGAGTGCAAAAATTCCATTGCCGAAGGCAATTTTAGATGAATTTTTGCATGTTACTGGTCACGGAGTGAACAGTAACGCAAGCCTGCAAGCTTTCTTTTCAAGTTTCCGCAAAGCATGCGTGCTTTGTGAACGAGCCAGATTCTCCATACGAGACGGTTTATCATATTTCTATTTGAATATCTGTTTTTTGGTTCTTATTTGATTCTTTGCATTTTTTTTAATTTTATACATTTACTGTAAAAATGCTGTGGCAATTTTTGAAACTTTGATTACATCATACCCATTCCTGGATTTCCAGCTGGCATTGCCGGTACATCTTCTTTAATATTTGCTACAACAGATTCTGTTGTTAAAAGTGTAGCTGCTACAGAAGTAGCGTTCTGCAAAGCGCTTCTTGTTACTTTTAACGGATCAAGAATGCCTGCTTTTACCATATCTACATATTCTTCTGCTGCTGCGTCAAAGCCAAAGCCTGCCTGAGATTCTTTTACTTTGTTAATAATTACAGAGCCTTCTAATCCAGCATTTGCTACGATATAGTATAATGGAGCTTCCAGTGCTTTTAAGATAACTTTTGCACCTGTCTTTTCATCGCCTTCTAACGTATTTGCTAATTCCTCTACTTTCTTAGAAGCATGGATATAAGCGGAACCGCCACCTGCGATAATACCTTCTTCTACTGCTGCCCTTGTAGCATTCAAAGCATCTTCCATACGAAGCTTGCTTTCTTTCATTTCTGTCTCTGTTGCTGCGCCTACGCGGATAACTGCAACACCGCCTGCAAGCTTTGCAAGCCTTTCCTGTAATTTTTCTTTATCGAATTCAGAAGTAGTTTCTTCGATTTGGCTCTTAATTTGGCTGATTCTGGCATCAATTGCTGATTTTTCGCCAATACCGTCTACAATTACCGTATTTTCCTTCTGTACTTTTACTGATTTTGCACGGCCTAACTGTTCTAAAGTTGCATCCTTTAATTCTAATCCTAATTCAGAAGAAATCACTTCACCGCCTGTTAAAATTGCAATATCTTCCAGCATTGCTTTTCTTCTGTCACCATATCCTGGTGCTTTGACTGCTACGACATTAAACGTGCCGCGCAGTTTGTTTACAATAAGGGTTGTAAGAGCTTCGCCTTCTACATCTTCTGCAATAATTAATAATTTAGCACCTGTTTTAACTACTTGTTCTAACAATGGAAGGATATCCTGGATATTGGAAATCTTTTTATCTGTAATTAAAATATATGGATCTTCTAAAACTGCTTCCATTTTGTCCATATCTGTTGCCATATATGCAGAAATATATCCGCGGTCAAACTGCATACCTTCTACTAAATCAAGCTCTGTCAGCATTGTTTTTGATTCTTCAATTGTGATAACGCCGTCTTTGGAAACTTTTTCCATAGCATCTGCTACTAAGTTACCTACCTCGTCGTCACCTGCTGAAATTGCAGCAACTTTTGCAATATGGTTTTTACCATCTACACTTTGGCTCATAGACTGCAGCGCTTCAACAGCTACTGTAGTTGCCTTTTTCATGCCTTTTCTTAAAATAATCGGATTTGCTCCTGCTGCCAGGTTTTTAATTCCTTCTGAAATCATTGCCTGTGCTAAAACAGTTGCTGTTGTAGTACCATCACCCGCAACATCATTTGTCTTAGTTGCAACTTCTTTAACAAGCTGTGCACCCATATTTTCAAATGCATCTTCTAATTCGATTTCTTTTGCAATCGTAACACCGTCATTCGTGATTAACGGAGCTCCGTAAGATTTATCTAATACTACATTTCTTCCTTTTGGGCCAAGTGTCACACGTACTGTATTTGCTAATTGATCAACACCTGATTCTAATGCGGCTCTTGCCTCTGCACCATATTTAATTTCCTTTGCCATTGTTATCTTCCTCTTTTCTCTCTTTCTATTTTACGATTCTTACAAGCAACTTTTATTGATGACTGACTCTCTTTACAACAAGCGTTTTCTTTTCTATTTTATTCTACAACTGCAAGAATATCATTCTGGCGGACGATAATATAGTCTGTGCCATCAAGCTTTACTTCTGTTCCTGCATATTTGGAGTAAATGACTTTCTGTCCTTCTTTCACCTGCATCGTAATCTCTTTTCCATCTACAACTCCGCCAGGGCCAACTGCAATAACTTCTGCTTCTTGTGGTTTTTCCTGTGATGCGCTTGTTAAAATAATACCGGATGCAGTTGTTTCCTCTGCTTCACACTGCTTTAATACAACTCTGTCTGATAATGGTACTAATTTCATGAAAATGTCCTCCTTTTGCCATCCTTGCTTATTTTCAATTTTTTAGTATTGCTAGCACTCACTTGTTTTGAGTGCTAATTGATAGTACTTATCATATTGTTTTATAAGTCGTTTCGCAAGTATTCGTATTTTCCTGTTTCTAACATATTCTCTTTTTATCTCTCATATTCTCTTTTTATCTCTTTCTATCTCACTTTTTCAATTTATTTCTAAAAAAAATATGAACTATATAAAAATAAACGAAAGACGTAGCATCTCAAATACCCCTCTAAAAATATGCCGAAAGCTTCAGAATGCTCAATGTTTTCAAAATGAATTTTTCCATAAAACAATTGTTTGTTCTGTACAAAATTCTTGCTATAATTTGATTAATTATTGTATGTTTTGTATTTCGTTTCTTTGTTATAATATAGTATAAAAATATGTGTTGTTTTTCATATGCAAAACAGCATTAGGGAGTGGTTTTATGAATAACAGTAAATTGTATACTAATTATGCCTACCAGCTAAAGCAATATTTTCTTTTTGGAGTTTCAAAGGTATTAGATATATGGGATTTTAATTCAATTGATTACCCTAGTTTTATGACGGATGAAGAAGCGTGCATATCTGATGCCCATGAAATAGAAAAAGACTTTATTATGGTAGGAAAAAATTTAGGAAAGGCTTTCGATTCTTATGAAACAAACCACGCAAACAACAATTGAAGTACCTTCATCATCCGAAGCTGATAAGAATGAAGACATAGCGTCTGGTGAAGCATCTTCGTCATCCGAAACTGCTGAGAATGAAAGTATAGCGTCTGGTGAATAGCAATATTTACTGGCAAAAAAGAGTCGATCTGCATTTGTCGGTCCATTACCTCCACCTGAAATTTTATCAAAATATGAGGACGCTTTTCCCGGGGCTGCCGAAAGAATTTTTCAAATGGCAGAAAATCAGGCTAACCATAGAAGAAGCATGGAAAAAGAAAGTTTGAAGCTTGCAAGCCGTGATTCGTTCTTAGGAATCATAACTGGTTTTATTATTGCAATTGCTGGAATTTTAGGAGGAATTTATATTGTATACTTAAATCCATCATCAGCAGCCCATGCATTTGCTGGTGGTATTGTAAGTGGTTCTTCTCTTATAGGGTTAGTTAGAACTTTCGTCATCGGCTCTAAAAATCAAAATAAGAAACAAACGAATTCAGATCATAACGAACAAGAGTAAAGCTAAACATAGTATATTTTCCCAATAAAATTCCCGTTTATCCGCGAGAACAAAAATCAGGAAGGAATCCAAGATGATGCATAACATCGGCGTTATATCAGACACCCATCATTTGCTGCGGGAGCCTGTTAAAGATCTTCTGCGCGGCTGTGATGCTATCGTACATGCAGGAGATATTGGCGGGCAGGACATTGCCTGTGAGCTTTCATCCATTGCCCCTTTTTATGCTGTGTGCGGCAATATTGACAAGGATAAGCCTCCCCTCTGCCCTCAGTCTTTGTCGCTGGAGCTGTTTGGTTTAAAGCTGTTTGTCATACATCAAAAAAACAAAATCCAGCAGCCCATTTCTGATAAAGATATTATTATTTATGGGCATTCGCACAAATATGAACAAACGCTGCAAAATGGGCAGATCTGGCTTAATCCGGGCAGCTGCGGGCCAAAACGCTTTTCTCTGCCTGTAACGATGGCAGTCATCCATATAGATGGCAAAAAGCACTGTGAAATCGAGCGCATTGATTTTTTATCACCAATAAAAAAAGCAAAGCCGCTTGCAGCAAAAAAGGATTTGCGGGCTATAATTATAAATGTCATGCGTGATACAGACAAAGGCAAATCTGTCGCTGCGATAGCTAAGCATAATCATATCAGCGAAGAACTCTCCACGCAGATCTGCCGATTGTATCTTACACATCCCGGCGTCACCGCAGACGGGATTTTAACGAAAATGGGGCTTTTGTAGCACAAAAAAGTCTGCCAAAGACAGGGGCTTTCTTTCTTTGGATATTGATCCGAATCAAGAAAGTCCCCACAGACAGACTTACTATTACCTATTATATGGATGTTTTTGTCAAAACACCTGCAACCGCAGCTTTCCAGCCTTGGTATTTGTGTTCCCGTATTTTAGCATCCATTGCTGGAGCATATTTCACACGGTTTAATTTTTCAAAAATACGTTCATCCCATAGCCCAAGTGCCAATCCTGCTGCATAAGCAGGCCCAATAGCAGACAGTTCTTCACTATCCGGGATCTGTACCCAGGCACCTGCAATATCGCTTTGAAACTGCATTAAATAAGCATTTTTGGTCGGCCCGCCGTCTACGCGCAATTCATCTACAGCTACGCCTGCATCCTCACTCATTGCTTTGATAATATCTGTAATCTGGTAGGCAATACATTCCAGCCCTGCCCGCACTACTTCTGCTTTCCCTGTTGTCCTGGTCATCCCAACAATCGCAGCAGATGCATGGCTGTCCCAATATGGCGCTCCCAAACCGGAAAAAGCTGGTATCAAATACAAGGAATCCTCCTTTAGCGCTTCATGCGCCAAAGTCTGTGTCTCTCCTGGTGACTGGATTAGTTTTAAATCATCTTTTAGCCATGTAATCACGGCCCCTGTATAGTTTAAGTTTCCCTCCAGCACATAGTTGACCTTGCCGCCGATTTTCCATGCAAGAGAAGTTACAACCCCATGTGTACTCAAAACAGGTTTTTCTCCTATATTCATCATAATCGAAGAACCCGTGCCATAGGTTGCCTTAATCATTCCCTGCGCCAGACAGCCTTGGCCATACAAAGAACCGTGAGAGTCTCCCAGTACTCCATGGATCGGGACTGGATGAGGCAGCAGCCCGCCAAAATCTGTTTCCCCAAAATTAGAATCCGAGTCGCAGATTTGCGCCAGATTTTTTGGATCAATACCAAAATAACCGCAGATTTCTTCATCCCATGTTAAATCAAAGAT
>CANDJR010000007.1 GCA_947385105.1 uncultured Eubacterium sp. | reverse complement strand
TAGAAGGCAATATTTTTCAGATTATTGAATTTCAGCATGTAAAACCAGGAAAAGGCGCTGCATTTGTCAGGACAAAATTAAAGAACATTAGAAGCGGTGGTGTTGTAGAAAAGACGTTCCGGCCGACAGAAAAATGCCCGCAGGCGCGTATTGACCGTAAAGATATGCAGTATTTGTACTCAGATGGAGACTTGTTTTACTTTATGGACGTTGAAACCTATGATCAGATTCCAATTGCAGCAGATACGATTGGTGATGCCCTGAAGTTTGTAAAGGAAAATGAAATGGTCAAGATTTGTTCTCATAATAGTGATGTATTTGCCGTAGAGCCGCCACTATTTGTAGAGCTTGCAATTTCAGAAACAGAACCTGGCGTGAAGGGTGATACTGCAACTGGCGCTACAAAGCCTGCTACAGTAGAAACTGGTGCTACGGTATATGTGCCATTATTTGTCAATCAAGGCGATGTAGTAAAGATAGATACAAGAACAGGCGAGTATTTATCTAGAGTTTAAACAAAATAAGAAAAGGAGTATCGAAGTTTGATACTCCTTTTCCGTATATTGTAATAAAGTATTTGTGGGAGGATGTTATGCTAACAGTGGGACTTAGCAATGAAATCATTACGGAAGTTACAAAGGAGAATACTGCTGTTGCTCAAAAAAGCGGTACGTTAGAAGTGTTTGCGACACCTGCAATGGTGGCTTTGATGGAAGAAACTTGTTACAAAAGTGTAGAGCAGGATATGGAAGAAGGCTGGGGTACAGTAGGCACAGGGCTGACGATTGGCCATGTATCTGCAACGCCAATTGGGATGCATGTGCGCTGCGTCAGCAAATTAGTAGAGATTGACGGCCGTAAACTTGTCTTTGATGTGCAGGCATTTGACGAAAAGGGACTGATTGGCCAGGGCATGCATGAACGGTTTATGATCCAAAATGATAAATTCTTTAGCAAAGCACAGCAAAAATTGACAGAAAACGTATAGTACTATAAAAATACTTAAAAAACGGTGTAAAAACTACACGGATGAAAATCAAAGACCCCGCTGCAAGCAACGGGGTATCAAACTTGCAGCGCTACAGAGCAGCGGGGTATTTGACCCTCGCGGCAGTCGCCAAATGTCTGCAAGCAGCCACTTGGCTCGTTGCTCGCGGGAATAAAAGGGCTGTTGCATGAAGTTGAAGGTATACAATAAGCAGAGCATTTTTAGCTGTTTACTACTTGATATTGTATGTCTCTTACTTCATGCGACAGCTCCTTTTGTGCGTGCATTAAAGTTTCAATTTTGCAAGTATATCGCCAAGTGAGGTGGTTGCGGATTCATGAGAAGAATATTCTTTTGTGAGCTTGCTGTCTTCCGTATCAGCTGGCTGCATTTCTTCTTCTAAAACACGCATACTTAAGGCTATGCGGTTATTGTTTGTATTTAACAGCTTTGCACGTACCTTTTGGCCGACTTTCAGTACTTCAGACGGTTTGCTAATTCTGCGCTGGCAGATTTGGGATACATGCACCATGCCAGTTAACCCTTCGCCAAGATTGACAAATGCGCCGTAGTTTGTCAGGCTTTCTACCGTGCCTTCGACAACTGTTCCAGGTACAAGCATGGAAATACGGTGGTTTCTGGCTTCTTCTTCGCGTTCACGCAGCACTGATTTTGCAGATAAGACGAGTTTATCTTTTTCCTTATCAATCGTAATGACGCGAACCTCTAAATCTTTACCAATCCAGGCAGAAGTATCTTCTACATAGTCTAGACTTAAGTGGGAAACTGGGATAAAGCCGCGCAGTCCCTCCGCATAAGCAATTACACCTGCAGGAACTGCTTCTTTGACACGGACAGATAAGATCGTTTCATTTTTTTCAGCCTCTTTTAATTTATCCCAGCTAAGCATCTGGTTTGCTTCTTTTTTTGACAATAAAATATTGCCCTTGCCGTCATCCATGCGTAAAACAGTAGCCTGGATCTCATCGCCCGGATGCAGATTTTCCATGATCGAATAGTCTGGATCATCGCTCAAATCCTCTGCCTTGATAATGCCTGGGGCAAAATACTTTAAATCCAGGGTGGCTTCTTCTTCAGATACTGCAATGACAGATGCGGTTACGATATCCCCTTCATTGAGCTTTCGAAAAGATGCCTCTAATTCTGCTTTGTAATCATCCATTGTTTCCATACGTTCATCCATGATTTTTTTCCTTTCTTTGTGTAATTCCTTAATTAACTACAGTTTAGCCCTTTTTGAGTTCAGATACAAGCCCTAAATGCAAAGGAATTTGTTACTGTTCACAAAGGAATTTGCATTTACTGCAAAATCCGTAAGAAAATGATTCAGGAGTGCAAAAATTCTATTGCCGAAGGCAATTTTAGATGAATTTTTGCATGTTACTGAGAACGGAGTAAGCAGTAACAGGAATTTTGACCTGAATGTTGATTTTTTGCTTGACATTTTTTGGAGATAATTTAAACTTGTACAGGTAGGTTAGAGAAATTCATTTTTCTATGGTTAGGAAGGACTTAAGGAGGAAGTGTTGTTATGGCAGCATATATACAAAACATTGGCATTCGCAGGATTGTTGGTATGATTTTAGGCAATATGATTTTAGGGATCGGAATTGCAATCTTTCGTGCATCCTTACTTGGGAACGATCCATATAGTGCGATGATGATGGCAGGCGCAGAGCATGTGCCAATTTCTTATAGTACGCTTTTATTGATTGTCAATGCATTTATTTTTGTTGCAGAATTTTTGTGGGGACGGCACTTTATCGGCTTAGGGACATTTGCAAACTGGTTTTTGCTTGGATATGTCGCCGAATTTTTTATAGACCTGTTTTCGGTATTTCAGATTGCTGAACGCGGGATGGCAGTACGCCTTGTTACCGTTGTGGTAGGAGTGCTTGTCGTAAGCATTGGGGTATCTTTATATCAGTCTTCGGATTTAGGCGTTGCGCCGTATGACAGCTTGTCTATTATTATTAGCGAACATTGCCCAGTGCCGTATTTTTGGTGCCGTCTTGCGACAGACGTGATCTGTGCTGTCATTTGCTTTTTATTAGGCGGAATTGTAAATGTCGGAACAGCTGTTTGTGCGCTGGGACTTGGGCCTTTTGTTCATTTTTTTGATGAAAATATTTCAAAGAAGGTATTAGGGCGTGCTTGAAAAAATAGTGGGGCATATGCTATAATAAAAAAAGATATTTACGAGCAGGGGGGTGTGCAAATGCCGGCAGTATATGCAGTTGATTTAATCGCGAAAAGAGACAAAAGAATTAAAATGGACAGGAGCATTATCAAAGGCTGGAATGTCCATTATCAGACCTTAGAAGAGGTTGAAAAAGAAGCATTTGACAAAATGCGCAAACAAAGGGAAGAACAGGCAAAAGAGATTTGTAAAATCCTGGCGGAAAAAGAAGAACTCGATATAGAGGAACAGCAGCAATTAGAAGAAGCGCAGCAGCTGCTTGAGGAAGCATACAATGAAAAAACGGGTGCTTACTCCGGAAATTATGGAAAGACACCTGTCAATGATGATTTAAAAAAGAAACAAATCGAAGCAATCCTTACAGAAAAAGATGATAAATTTAATTCAAAATTATCCGAATTGCAGGAACAGAACCGTTAAGTTCCTTTTTGAAGCAGGAGATGACAGCAGAAAGCAGGAATACAAGATATGGAAAATTTAATGCAACAGATGAACCGGGAAATGATGGACGTGTTTACGAAAAATGGATATGACAGCAAGTATGCGCGCGTAACCTTATCAAATCGTCCAGATTTATGTGAATTTCAATGTAACGGGGCAATGGCTGCCGCAAAAGAGTATAAAAAAGCGCCGTTTCTCATTGCAGAAGAAATAGCAGCAGATTTGGCAGACAGCCAGATCTTTTCATCCGCAGAAGCTGTAAAACCGGGATTTTTAAATTTGAAATTAAACGAATCCTTTTTGGCGGATTATTTAAGCCAGATGATAGCAGCAGAAGATTTTGGCAATGAAAAGGTAAAGAATCCAAAAACGGTGATGCTTGATTATGGCGGGCCAAATGTCGCAAAACCACTGCATGTAGGACATTTGCGCTCTGCAATTATAGGAGAGAGTATTAAACGCATGGGGCGTTATGCAGGCCACCATATGATCGGTGATGTGCATATGGGAGACTGGGGACTGCAGATGGGGTTAATTATTACAGAGTTAAAAGAGCGTAAGCCAAATCTGTCTTATTATGACGAAGATTATACAGGGGAATACCCAGAAGAAGCTCCGTTTACGATTTCAGAATTAGAAGAAATTTATCCGACCGCGAGCAAAAAATCCAAAGAAGATGAGGAGTATAAGGCGCGGGCGATGCAGGCTACTTATGAGCTGCAGCAGGGCAGGCGCGGATACCGTGCATTGTTGTCTCATATTTTAAATGTATCTGTGACAGATTTAAAAAAGACATATCATGATTTAGATGTTTCGTTTGATTTGTGGAAAGGCGAGTCTGATGCGCAGCCGTATATTCCTGACATGGTACAGAAGATGAAAGACGATGGGTATGCATATGTTTCCAATGGCGCATTAGTTGTAGATGTCAAGGAAGATACAGATACAAAGGAAGTTCCGCCGTGCATGATTTTAAAATCAGATGGCGCTTCTTTATATAATACGACTGATCTGGCAACGATTGTAGAGCGTATGGAAAATTATCATCCGGATGAGATTATTTATATTGTTGATAAACGCCAGGAGCTGTATTTTACACAGGTATTTCGCTGCGCAAGAAAAACGCATCTGGTAGAACAGGATACAAAGCTGACTTTCCTTGGATTTGGCACAATGAATGGCCGGGACGGAAAACCGTTTAAAACAAGAGAGGGTGGCGTTATGCGCCTGTCTGCCTTATTGGCGGATATTAATCAACAAATGTATCAAAAAATTGCGGATAATAAGACTATGAGTGAGCAAGAAGCACAGCAGACGGCAAAAGTTGTGGCGCTTTCCGCAGTAAAATACGGAGATTTATCCAACCAGGCTTCTAAGGATTATATTTTTGATACGGAACGGTTTACTTCGTTCGAAGGCAATACAGGGCCGTATATGCTCTATACAATAGTACGTATTAAGTCGATCTTAAAAAAATATGCGCAGACAGGCAAAGATGCTGCCGGAAAGAAAATATTGCCGGCTGCTTCTGAAAGCGAAAAAAGTTTAATGCTACAGGCAGGGATGTTTGTAGACATGATTGCAGCTGCATTTGACGAATTAGCGCCGCATAAGGTATGTGCATATTTGTATGATCTTGCGAATGCATTTAACCATTTTTACCATGGGACAAAGATTCTGGCAGAGGAAGACGCAGACCGCCAGGCAGGTTATATCCAATTATTGCAATTATGTAAGGGGATTATGGAGGCATGTATTGAAGTACTTGGATTTTCTGCACCAGAACGGATGTAAGCAGCATCAAACTGCAAGGATACAGAAAGATAAGCCTGAGCCTGACAGCCCAGGCTTCTTTTTTCCGTTTAGTATCCAAGCACTTCACCGACAAGGATGACTTTGATGCGGTTTGGCGTTCCGCTTCGGCGTGTAATGACAACTTGGTTGCAGATACAGTCGCTGCTTAGGCAGTCTGCGCAAATACCTGTAGAAGCGCAAGGTGTGTTCTTATGAAGGCGGATACAGTTTGGCGGCGTTGCCAGGTTATGGACACGGCGGACTGCATCCTCTACAGTTGGCACGACCTTGTTCATGCCGCACAGCAAAATGACTTGATCCGGCCCATAAATAAGGGCAGCTACGCGGTTTCCGTTGCCATCGATATTGACAAGCTGGCCGTCTAATGTAATTGCATTTGTGCTCATAAAATAAGTATCTGCATAAAAAGAATCACGGTAAGCCTGCTTAATTTCTTCTGGCGTTTTCGCAAGGCTGCGGTCAATTAGGCGAATATCTGTTCTTGCCTTTAGGGCGTCCATAGCACCTGATTCAAAGAGCGACATCGAACCGCCGAACGAAACGGTTGTATTTGCTTCTGTTAAGGAGAGGGCAATTTTTACAGCATCTTGGCTTGTGCTGCAATAATATCCTTTGATCTGGCGCTTTTCCAGGTTTTTTAATATGGTTTCTGCCTGAGTTTCATAAAATGTTTGTTTTGGACTCATGTGTTACCTCCTTTTCGAATCTAAGTAGTATCTTAAGTAGTATCATATCACATCCCTGTAAAAAAGTCATAAGGAAAAATGGGAAAAGAGGTGGATTAGCATGCAAATAGATATGACAAATGGGCCGGCGATGAAAGCAATGCTGCGGTTTGCCGTGCCAATGCTGTTAGGGAATCTGCTGCAGCAGTGCTACAATATTGCAGATACTTTTATTGTTGGAAAATTTATTGGCTTTGAGGCATTGGCAGCTGTAGGATCTTCCTTTACACTCATGACATTTCTAACTTCGATTCTGATTGGCCTGTGTATGGGCAGCGGGACTTTTTTTTCGATCCGTTTTGGGGAAAAAGAGGAAAGCCGTCTGCGGGAAGGGATTTTTGTTTCCTTTTTATTTATTTTACTGCTGACAGTTGTTTTAAATCTTCTAACATATGTAAGTTTAGGCAGTATTCAGGGTTTGTTAAAGATTCCAGGCGAAGTCTGGATAGATATGAAACAGTATTTGGAGATTATTTTTGGCGGTATTATGGCAGCTTTTTTGTACAATTATTTTGCAGCTTTGCTGCGGGCAGTAGGCAATTCGGTCGTACCACTTATATTTTTAGCAGTTTCTGCAGTTTTAAATATTGTGCTTGATTTGCTGTTTGTCGTAGGGATGCACCAAGGAGTTGCCGGTGCTGCGCTGGCTACAGTTATTGCACAGTACGTAGCGGGGATTGGCATAGCGGTCTATGCAGTACATAACCTTACCTTTTTAAAGCTGCACAAAAGCGAATGCCGTATCCGTATGGCATGTGTTAGGGAAATTGCTGGTTTTTCTGTGTTAACCTGTATCCAGCAGTCTGTGATGAACCTTGGCATTTTGCTTGTACAAGGGGTTGTCAATAGCTTTGGAACGACGGTTATGGCAGCGTTTGCGGCTGCAGTGAAAATAGATGCTTTTGCATATATGCCAGTGCAGGATTTTGGAAATGCATTTTCTACGTTTATTGCGCAAAATTACGGTGCACAGAAAACAGAACGCATTCGTACAGGCTTCAAAGGCGCGGTTGCCGTGGCTGTCATCTTTTGCGCAGCTGTTTCCAGCATTGTCTGCATCTTTGCTCGCCAGCTCATGCTTTTGTTTGTAGACAGGCAGGCAGAGGAAGTAGTTGCAGAAGGTGTCCGTTACCTTCGAATCGAAGGCGCCTTTTATTTTGGTATTGGCTGCCTGTTTTTACTGTATGGGCTATACCGCGGCCTTGGAAAACCAGGGATGTCAGTTGTGCTCACTATAGCGTCTTTGGGCACACGGGTGGCGCTTGCATATTTGCTTTCTGCTATTCCAGCGATTGGAGTGGTAGGGATTTGGTGGGCAGTGCCGATTGGCTGGATTTTAGCAGATGCAATAGGCTTTCTTTTTTATGCCCGTCACAATTACGATTTATAAAAATTTTACTGGAATATCACTTGACAAGTGTGTTATAGTAGATGTGTATGTGATCCCCTTGTCCACTGAGGGTAGCGAAATATAAGATAGAAAGAAGATGGAAACATGACAAAGATTGATATTATATCCGGCTTTTTAGGTGCAGGAAAGACGACCTTTATCAAAAAGATGATCGAAGAAGTCTTTCAGGGACAAAAAAATGTACTCATTGAGAATGAATTTGGCGAAATTGGAATTGACGGCGGATTTTTAAAAGATGCTGGAATTGAAATTACAGAAATGAACTCTGGCTGTATTTGCTGTTCTTTAGTTGGTGATTTTGCAAAGAACTTAAAGGAAGTATTAGAAAGATTCCAGCCGGATCGTATTTTAATTGAGCCGTCTGGCGTTGGGAAACTGTCAGACGTTATGAAATCTGTCATAGATCTGGAAAAAGAGCAGGATGTGAAGCTGAATGCACTGGTGACAGTTGTAAATGCAAAAAAAGCTTTAAAACAGATGAAAGCATTTGGAGAATTTTTTAATAACCAGATTGAATTTGCTACTACAGTGGTACTTAGCAGAACACAAAATATGGCAACCGCGCAGCTGGAGCTGTGTGTGAACCAGATTCAGGCATTGAATAAAAAAGCGGCAATGATTACAACGCCTTGGGATGAAATTAGCGGGGCAGCTATTTTAAAAGTAATCGAACAGACTGATTCTATGGAAATGGAGCTGCTGGCACAGGCACGTCATGAGCAGGAAGAAGCTGCGCATCATCATGACCATGACCATCATCATGAGGAAGGCCATGCACACCATTATGACCATGATGCAGGGGACCATGATCATCATGAGGAAGAAGACTGCACACATCATGACCATGCGCATCACCATGAAAAAGGAGATCATGCTCATGCGCATCATCATGAGGAAGGCCATGCACACCATCATGACCATGATGCAGAGGAGCATGATCATCATCATGAGGAAGGCTGCACATGCCATCACCATCATGAGGAAGAAGGTCATGCACACCACCATCATCATGCAGATGACATCTTTACTAGCTGGGGAAAAGAAACGCCGCATAAATATGAAAAAGAAACTATTGCACATGCTTTGCAGGTACTTTCAGAGACAGAAGATTATGGGACAGTGCTTCGTGCAAAAGGTATGGTAGAAGCAACGGATGGTACTTGGATTTATTTTGATATGGTGCCGGGAGAGTATGAGCTTCGCAGCGGACAGCCGGAATATACCGGACGTCTTTGCGTGATTGGCTGCGATTTGGCGGAAGATAAATTAATGGCATTATTTGAACTTTCCTAAAAAGCTTGCTGCGCAATTGTTTTTTGTATGAAATCCAGACGATATGGAAAGGAATGAGACAGATGCAGGAAATCCCAGTATATTTTTTTACAGGATTTATGGACAGCGGTAAGACGACTTTGATTCATGAGACGTTATATGACAATGAATTTGGGATGGATGCCAGAAACCTTGTCATTTGCTGTGAAGACGGAGAAGTAGAATACGAGGAAGATAAGCTGCGTACCATTACAGGACATTTGGCAATGATCGAGCATCCAGAGGAGCTTACAAAACAGACGTTAGATGCGCTAAATGCAAAATACCATCCGGAACAGGTGTTTATTGAATATAATGGAACTTGGGAGGTAGGTCCGTTTTTAGAAATGGATTTGCCGGATGGCTGGACGCTTGTCCAGTCTTTAGCAACCGTAGATGCAAGTACCTTTGAACTGTACTTGTCGAATATGCGTGCAATGATGATGGAGCAGTTTTTTGCTGCAGATGTCGTAATTTTTAACCGATGCAGCGAGGATACGCCAAAGGCAAAATTTCGCAGGACGGTCAAAGCATTGAACCGAAAAGCACAGATTGTCTATGAGAGAGAAGATGGTACGTTAGATGATCAGGAGATGGAGGAGCTGCCATTTGATATCAATGCTGATGTGATTGAGATTACAGATGCAGACTACGGCATCTGGTATTTGGATGCAATGGATCATCCTAAAAAATATGACGGCAAGAAAATCCGCTTTCTTGCGCTCGTATACCGTCCGGAAAAGAAGTTAAAGCGGGGACTTTTTGTGCCGGGACGTTTTGCGATGACCTGCTGTGAGGCTGATATCCAATTTATCGGGTTTAAATGCAAATATGATCAGGCGGAAACGATTCCGCACCGTTCTTGGATCGAGCTTACAGCAGAGATCAAGTATGAATTTGCATTGGAATATCATGGCAAAGGGCCAGTTTTGTATCCAGTTGAGATTCAACAGGCAGAAAAGCCTGAGGATGAATTAGTATATTTTTCATAATCATATACATTTATAATCGTATTTTTTTCATCAAATATATTTTTTTATAATATATTTTTTTATAATATATTTTTTTCAAAAAATTTTTTTCATTATAATTTTTTAATAAAGGAATTCCCGGATAAAATTCATTTAAAAGATATTTACAAAGTAATTCACTAAGAAACTGGGAATTCCGGTCAAAGGATGATATTTTTAAAAATACATGATAAGTATTTTTTAAAAATATTTGCAGGTGGGAAATTTGTATTTGGGCAGCTGGACTGCACAGTTTCCTGCATACTGCATACAAAAGGAGTGCCCGATTCAAAGAGCAGGGGATAGCAGGTTGTGTCGGAGCATGTAATGTAAAAAGGAGGTTAGGTATGTATCCAATCGTAAAAAAAGAATTATTGGCAGATAAGATTTACCTGATGGTAGTCAAAGCACCGCGTGTAGCAAAAACCTGTCTGCCAGGACAGTTTGTCATTGTAAAGATGGATGAAGAAGGTGAGCGAATTCCGCTTACGATATGCGACTATGACAAAGAAGAAGGGACAGTTACGATTGTATTCCAGACTGTCGGCTATTCTACCGAACGTATGAAGGACTTAAATGAAGGCGACAGTTTCCGCGATTTTGTAGGCCCGTTAGGATGTGCTTCTGAAATTTGTGAAGAAAAGAATTTGGAAGAAACGAAAAAGAAAAGCATCGTATTCATTGCAGGCGGTGTAGGCACTGCGCCAGTTTATCCGCAGGTGAAATGGCTCAAGGAGCATGGGGTTGACTGTGATGTTATTATGGGGGCCAGAAACAAAGATTTGCTGTTTTATGTAGATGAAATGAAAGCTGTAGCAACAAACCTGTATGTGACAACCGATGACGGCAGTTATGGTTTTCATGGCATGGGTACGAATCAGCTGCAGGACTTAGTAGATAAAGGGAAAAAATACGA
Source organism: uncultured Eubacterium sp. (assembly GCA_947385105.1). GTDB lineage: Bacteria > Bacillota > Clostridia > Lachnospirales > Lachnospiraceae > Eubacterium_J. The sequence goes on along the minus strand of CANDJR010000007.1, from coordinate 20,929 downwards.
TCACTGCGTTGCAATCGGGCCGATGATCATGATGAAATTTGTCTGCCTGCTGACGAAGAAATTAGAAATTCCGACCATTGTCTCTATGAATCCGATTATGGTAGACGGGACGGGTATGTGTGGTGCATGCCGGCTGATCGTAGGCAATGAAGTTAAATTTGCATGCGTCGACGGGCCGGAATTTGATGGTCATTTAGTAGATTTTGACTTGGCGATGAAACGGCAGCAGCAGTATAAGACACAGGAAGGCCGGGCGATGTTAAAGCTGCAGGAGGGCGATACACATCATGGCGGATGCGGAAATTGCGGAGGTGATAAATAATGGATGTATTAAAGAGAGTACCAATCAAGGAACAAGAGCCGAAGGTGCGTGCAGCAAACTTCGAGGAAGTATGCCTTGGCTATTCAAAAGAAGAAGCAATGGAAGAAGCCGCCAGATGTCTGAACTGTAAAAATGCGCAATGCATTAAAGGCTGTCCGGTAGGGATTGATATTCCTGCATTTATCGGACAAATAAAAGAAGGTAATTTCGAGCAGTCCTACCAGACGATTTCAGAATCCTCTGCACTGCCTGCAGTTTGCGGCCGTGTCTGCCCGCAGGAGTCCCAGTGCGAAGGAAAGTGTATTCGCGGCTTTAAGGGTGATCCAGTATCTATTGGCAAGCTGGAGCGTTTTTCAGCAGATTGGGCAGCATCCAATGGAATCAAGCCTTCAGCAGCTTCTGAACATAAGGCGCAGAAGGTAGCAATTATTGGCTCAGGGCCTGCAGGGCTTACTTGTGCAGGTGATTTAGCAAGGCTTGGCTATGATGTGACGATTTTTGAAGCGCTTCATGAAGCAGGCGGCGTGTTAGTATACGGTATCCCGGAATTTCGTCTGCCAAAAGAGCGTGTCGTTGCAAAAGAAGTAGAAAATGTGCAGTCATTAGGTGTAAAAATAGAAACAAACGTTGTCATTGGCAAATCAGTGACCATTGATGAGCTGATGGAAAAAGAAGGCTTTGAGGCTGTATTTATCGGTTCTGGTGCAGGTCTTCCAAAATTTATGGGAATTCCAGGCGAGCAGGCAAATGGTGTATTTTCTGCAAATGAGTTTTTGACGCGCAACAATTTGATGAAGTCATTTAAGGAATATGATACGCCGATTTCAGAAGGCAAGAAGGTCGTTGTAGTAGGCGGCGGCAATGTGGCAATGGATGCAGCCAGGACAGCGCTGCGTTTGGGTGCAGAAGTACATATCGTATACAGAAGAAGTGAAGCAGAACTCCCGGCAAGAGTGGAGGAAGTTCACCATGCCAAAGAAGAAGGAATTATTTTTGACCTTCTCCAAAACCCGACAGAAATCCTGGTAGATGAAAACGGATGGGTAAGAGGCATTAAAATCATAAAAATGGAACTTGGCGAGCCAGATGCTTCTGGCAGAAGACGCCCAGTAGAAATACCTGGTTCGGAATATGAAATTGAATGTGATACTGTCATTATGTCGCTTGGCACATCACCAAATCCATTGATTTCTTCTACGACCGATGGGTTAGATATTAACCGCTGGCAGTGTATTGTAGCATCCGAAGAAAACGGACAGACTTCAAAGCCTGGCGTATTTGCAGGCGGCGATGCTGTGACAGGCGCTGCAACTGTTATTTTAGCAATGGGTGCCGGCAAGGCAGCTGCAAAAGGAATTCACGAATATTTATCAAATAAATAAAAATGCATATGCTGGCATTTAAAAGTTTGCTGGCTTTGAAAGAAAACTGCTGCAAAACGAAGGAGATTTTGCAGCAGTTTTTCTAAAATAATATTTTAAAAATTCCAAGCCGTTTTGATTCGCTAATTTGCCCGTTTAAAACAGTATGTATGTGATAAAAGGATAGGAGGAGCTTTTTATGGAGCAGGTCATGAAAATCGTGGTTGTAGAAGATGATGCTGTTTTGGCAAAGGAAATTCAGCATTTCTTAGAAAAATGGGGATATACTGTCATTGTGGCAGAACAGTTTTTAGACATTGCCGCGCAGTGCCTTGCCTGCCAGCCGCATTTAGTGCTTATGGATATTAATCTGCCATATTATGATGGATTTTATTGGTGCAGCAAAATCCGTATGCAGTCGCAGGTGCCTATTATTTATATCAGCAGCCGCAGTGACGATAAAGATAAAATTATGGCGATTGCTCAAGGCGGAGACGATTATATTGAAAAACCATTTCGCTTAGATCTTTTAAAGGCCAAAATAGAAGCAATGCTGCGTCGAACCTATGAATACCAAGTGCGTGCACAGGCATTTCTAACCCCGCAGTTATCTTATGATTATAGTCTGCAGGCGTTTGTATGTAAGGATCATACACTCGATTTAACAAAATCAGAAAAGCGGATTGTAGAAAAGCTCATTGACCAAAAATCTGTCGTTGTCACAAGAGAGGAGCTTATGATGGAACTGTGGAGTACCGATGAGTTTGTTTCAGACGGGACGCTGACAACGATTATTAGCCGTTTGCGCAGCAAACTAAAATCTTTTTGCCAAAGCGAGGTCATTGTGACAAAGAAGGGACAAGGATATTTGATACCATGAGCTATATGCGAAAAAACAAACTGTGGATAGCCTTATTTTTATGTTTGACAATAGGCTATCATTTTTATTTTCTATATTTGCTGCAGACAAAAGATATCCAATACTTGCTTTACCTGGATTTATTAGTTGGGGTAGGTACTTTTTTTGCGGTAGGTTTTGATGTGAAAAAACATTATCAGGAAAAGCAAAAAATCAAAGAGCTCCTGCAGGCTGATTATGTGATTTACTCTGTACTTGATACAGGGGAAAATCTGGATGTAGCCGCGCATGACGTACGCGTTATGGAACAACAGCTGCGTGAGCAGTTTGATTTAAACTGCGACCTGCAGGATTATATTGCCAAATGGTGTCACGAGCTAAAGCTGCCTTTGTCAGCTTGTATCCTGATGAACGAAAGCATTAAAGACGCTGCGCTGCGCAGGCTGCAAAAAGAGCAGCTGGAGGTCATCCGCCAGCAATTGCACAGCGCATTGCTTGGCTGCAAAGTGCAAAGCAAGCTGTTTGATTTGCAGGTACGCACAGTTGATTTAGAAGAATGTGTGAAAACAGCGATACACAATAATCAATTTTTTTTAATTCAAAAACAATTTGCAATTGACTTTCACATCGAACCAGTACAAGTTTATACAGACCCATCGTGGCTTATATATGTACTGGATCAGCTCATCCAAAATGCGATGAAATATGCAAAAGAAGATCCGATGCTTAAAATTTGGACGAGCCAGAAAGGAAAAAGCATTGCACTTATGATCGAAGATCATGGCGAGGGCATTTTAGAAAGCGACATCCGGCGTGTGTTTGAGCGCGGTTATACTGGGCAGGGCCATCACAACGGCAAGTACAAATCTACAGGAATGGGATTATATATGGCAGCGCAGATTTTAGAGCGGCTTGGACATACGATTACCGTAGAAAGCGAATACGGGGCATATACAAGATTTCAGATTTGCTTGTTGCAGCAGTCTTAAGTGACAGCAAGCATTCCTTTGTGAAAGGAGCAGCGAATGGAAACCTTACAAAACAGTAAGGTTAGAAACAGGTTTGTAAGGTAGCTGTAAGGATTTTTTCCTCTCATTATTATATGATAAGACTTGTAAGGAGGAATGAATTATGAATGAAAAAATTGTAGCGGCAATCAAAAATCTAACGAAAGATTATGGCACAAGGGGATTTCAGACTCGTGTTTTAAAAGGGATTGATTTGACAATCTTAGAACATGATTTTATTGCCATTATGGGACCAAGCGGATCTGGGAAGACGACTCTGTTAAATATTTTATCTTCGATTGATAAGCCGACGCAGGGCAGTGTGTTAATCGGGGGCAAGGATATTACGCTTGTATCAAATAGAGAGCTGTCACAAATCAGGCGTGATAAAATCGGGTTTATTTTTCAGGATTATAATTTGCTGGATACTATGACACTGCAGGACAATATTGCACTGCCGTTGTCACTAAATGGCGTAGACAGCAAGACTTGCATCGCAAAAACAAATCAGTTAAGTGTCGCTTTTGGGTTACAAGAACATTTGAACAAATATCCATATCAGCTTTCTGGCGGACAAAAGCAGCGCGGGGCTGCGTGCAGAGCACTTATTACAAAACCGGAAATTATATTTGCCGATGAACCGACAGGAGCGCTTGACTCAAAATCGAGCAAGGATTTGCTGGAATGTTTAAAGGATGTGAATGAAAAAGGAATTGCAACGATATTAATGGTGACACACGACGCCTTTAGCGCATCCTATGCAAAAGATGTCTATATTTTAAGCGACGGAAGAATGAAATGCCGTATCAGCAAAGGAAACAGCCGAAAAGAATTTTACGATCGTATTTTGGAGGTACAAAGTTCTATGGGAGGTGATCTTGTATGAGTATGTCAAAGCTTGCCTGGCAGAATTTCCAAAAGGGGATAAAAAATTACCTTTCACTTATTCTGTCTTTAGCATTTACGATACTGATTTTTATGAATTTTCAAAACATCGTATATTCTGACGCACTGTCAGTTATGGGAGAACATAACAAACAGTATAGTGAAATCATTGTACAGACAATCTCAGTAGTACTTGGCGCTTTTATGTTCTTTTTCACAGCATATGCAACCAATGTTTTTTTGACAAGACGCAAAAAAGAAATAGGTATTTATGTCTTTATGGGACTTACAAATCAAAAGATTGGAAAATTATATGCAATCGAAATGACCTTTGTCGGTGTTTTGACACTGCTTATTGGAATCGGGCTTGGAATTTTGACAACACAGCTGTTTCAGATGCTCTTGCTCGCCATGTCTGATATTACAGTAGAAATCGGCTTTCACCTTTCTTTAAAGCCTGTGCTTATTACAATCGTTTTTTATTTGATTATTTATATGTTTTTTGTAGTAAAAGGATATCGCAATATTGTAAAAAGCAGTGTACTTAGCCTTGTATCAGCAAACAGACAAAACGAATATGTAAAACAAAGCAGCGTAATACTGCTATTTAATACACTCTTAGGTGTTGCGGTCCTGGCAGCAGGCTATTATATGGCAATTAAAGAAGGCGGCCAGGAAGTGATGGGAAATGTCTTGGCTGCTGTGGTGCTTGTTATTATCGGCGTTTATCTGCTGTTTGGCGGATTCGTGCCGATGGTATTTCAAAAACTGGCAAAACGGAAAACATTTTTGTATCACAGAGAACGGAATTTGTGGATGAACCAAGTTATTTTTCGGATGAAGAAAAACTACCGTACGTATGCAATGGTCTGTGTGCTGATGCTTTGCTCTGTAACAGCGCTGGCTACAGGCTTTGCAATCAAAAGCCGTTATAAAAATATGGTAAGATTCCGCAATGTCTATATGTACCAGCTGGTCAGTAACCGGGCGGATTTAGACAAAAAGGCACAAGCAGTCATTAACAAATATCATCAAATTGCTTATCACACAAAAATCTCGATGCTGACAGTCACAGATCAAATGGAAGATGTCAAACAGAAAACAGGTATCGAACAGACAGAAAACGTATATACGGTCTTAAGCTGGAGCCAGGTACAGCAGCTGGCAAAAGATGCAGGGCTCTTACTTCCAGTCAAAAAACCAAATTCGTCGCAGATGGTAAAGGCAAGGCATATCTATATGCTTTCCCTGCTTACGAAACAAAGCAAAATCAGTAAGCAGATTTGCGGGAAGGAATACGAGCAAATCTTAGATGTGGATGAACCATATCTTGGGTATTTACAAGAAAGCATGGATTTTTATATAGTTGATGATACAGAATACGACAGAATGCGGCCCTTTGGGCAGGAACTGTATCTATACAGCTACCAGATTACAGATACTGCCAATTATAAAGCTTCTGTCAAAGCAGTGCGCAAACTGGCATGTAATACAAAAGAGAACAATACCGCATGTATCGTCACAACACCAGACAGTGTGGAAAAGGATATTGGATGGGTAAAGATTTTATATTCTCTTTGTACGTTTGTTGTCATGGTATTTCTATTAGCCAGTGGGAGTATTCTATTTATGAAGCTGTATAACGATGCGTTTGAAGAACAGGAGCGCTACCAGACACTGCAAAAAATTGGCTGTTCTTATCATGCGCTAAAACGATCTGTATCCTGTGAGCTGTTTATTACGTACGCGCTGCCATTTATTGTTATGATGGTTTCGTCTTACTTTTCAGTACATGCATTAGAAAAAATGATGCATGAGGACTTGACAGCAATCCGTTTTGCCAGTATAGGAATCAATTTTGTCATTTTCTTTTTCTGCTACTGTATTTCTGTAGGTGTCTATCTGAAAAATGCAATGATTGACTCTGGAAAAAAATAATCGTTGTGGGAACAATGTTCTTATGATATAATACAAATAATTTCCATTTTTTCCACAATTTGCGGATCATAGACCTTTTCTTAGATATTTGGCGAATGGTCCATTGCCATATAAAGATATGGGGCAGGTGCTTGGAAACATAGGAACCGAATAAACAGGAAAGGGGTAGAAAGTATATTTATGAAGAAATTCAAAAATAAGTGTAGGACATTCAAAAAAGTAACCGCATGCATATTGGCTTCTTCCCTGCTTACCCAGTTGCCTGCAGGGCTACCAGTATCAGTGTATGGGGCAGCAGTGTCACAGCCGTCAAAAGAAGAAGCTGTGATCAGTGCTGGCAGTGCTGCGCGTTTGAGTGCTGCCGGACAAATTGAAGTAGGCGTACGATCATCCAGCTTGTTTCCTTACGAGGGAGCAGTCACCGTAGAGCTGGCAGATGCGGACGGCAAAAAAGAAACAAAAGAACTGCAGCTGGAACAATCAGAGTCTAAGATTGCGTTTGCACGGTTTTTGAATGTACAAGGAGACACTACCGTTACCATACGGGCAAAGGGCTTTGCTACGTATGAGCAAAAGATCACCGCACAACCAGGATGGACGACAAAGATACTGGTAAGTTCTGCTAACTTCCAGACAGCAAATGGAACACAGCCAGGATGGATGCGTCCAGGGGATGTCAATCAAGACGGCGTGATTAACAAAGAAGATCAAACACAGATGCTGAATGCCATCCGCAATCAGTCGAAAGAGACTGTGTATGATATCAATCATGACAGCAGCGTAGACCTTGCAGATTTACAAGTACTTGTACAAAGCCTGGATGAAAAACAGGAATCTGCATGGGAAAAGCATTGGACGCCAAATCAGGTAAAATTAGAAAACGGCAAAATTGCTGCCGGAGATATCAATAACTTACTGCAGGGCGAGCAGGGTATTACACTGCAGACAGCAAATGACGCGCCTGTATCAGCGTCTAACCCAATCAACCTGTCCTTTGATTTGGCACAGGATGGAGTTTCGCCAGATCAGCTGCCATTGATAGGGGGACTTACTGTTTCGGCACCTTTAACGGAAGAAGAAACAGGTTTGATTAGCAGCGAAATAGCTGACGGACAAACCGAGGTAACTTATATAGATGAAAACGGCACAGAGCAAAAAAAGACATTTCCGCTGGCTGCTCCAGCGCGTATGAAGGCACTGCGTGAGGCAGCGGGCCCAAAGGTGGAAGTAGAAGCAGATGGCTCGCTTGTACTGGACTTTGGCGGCCAGATTGCCGTAAAGCGTGTTACGATTAAAATTACTGGTACGACGAAAAAAGAGCAGCCATTGGTCAACATTGCAAGGGTAGAGTTTGTGAACGATATGGAGGAGCGGATTGCACCTCCGCAATTAGACATTCCAAAGCTTACCTCTTTGACAGCAGGGGAAAAATCTTTCACAGCCGCCTGGACTGCACAGAAAAATATTACTGGATACGAAGTGTTTGTAAAGGGCGTTGTAAAAGGCCAGAGCACGCCGCAGGAACAGATAATCAGAGTTTCAGATAACACACATACAATTTCAGCGATTCGTAACCAGTCATTGAAAAACTATGAAACATATACCGTGAAGGTACGTTCTGTCAATGGTGACTGGAGCAGTCAATGGTCAGAGGAACAATCTGTCCAAATAATACCGCAGAAAAAGCCAGCGCCGCCGGATTATGTACATACAGAGCCAGGCTATAGTTCTATCACAGTTACATGGAAGGATATGGATGATTCCGCTGGCTACATGGTTTATTATAAGTCAGATAAGGATGCTGATTACCAGCCAGTGATCCGGGGCTTTACACAGACCGCGGAAGGGACAGGCAGGCTGGAAAATAACAGCTATACGATTACCGGATTAGAAAGTGAGACAAATTATAAAGTTTATGTCATCAGCTGGAATCAATTAGGCTGGAGCGGCCCTTCGCTCATTGCAGCTGTTAAGACACAGAGTACGGCAGCGCCGGAACTGCCAAATTATAAGCTGTTAAATACGCCGAACGGAAAGGGCGTATTGACCTCTCATATTACGAATGCCGTGATAGGTGGGAGCAATGCAAAGATGATAGGCAGCCCGTTAGATACGACTGCAAAAAGCGGGCTTGGCCTTGTGGATAATGATTACGCTTCTTATTGGAGCAAAAGTGATTGGGATGACGGGGTTGCTTATCCGGGTGCCAACAAAGGCATGACAATCACTTTAGATGCAGAATACAAGATGAACTATTTTACGTTTACCGCAGCAGATATCAAGGCAGGCGTACAATACGTAAACATCCAATACTGGAATACGAAAGGCGGCACACAGGCAAACACTGTCGGCGCACGCTTAATAGAAAAAAGGGATGCAAACGATCATATTTATTATATTGTTAAATTCGACGAGACGGTTACTGCAAACCAGATCCGCATGTGCCTGGGCAGATCTTCAGGGAATCGTACGCCGATGATGGTAGGAGAAATCCATTTCCATCAATACGATTCCATTGAAGATGATATTATGGGGCTTTATACAGACGATATGCATACTGTACTGCGTTTAGATGTGACAGACGATACGATTAACGGGCTGCGCAGCCGTCTGGAGACAGTGGATCCAACGAGTGGTGAAAAGCATCCGCTTTACAAGGAACTGTCTTTAGAGCTTCAAACAGCGCAGGATATTTTACATGGCAATTTAGATCCGTCATATGAAGTAAGCAGCCAGATTACTGCGGCAAAGGATGGACATCTTGGATTTAGCGGCTTAAATGCATGGCAGCCGCTTGGAAAAGTTGCTTATACAGGAGAAGCGCTGCTTGTATTTGTAGGGCATAATACAAAGCGTACAGGCGATGCAGCCCAGCTGCAGCTTGTATTTACGCAGCACCATGCAGAAGCAGTGAATGTGGCGCGTACCGTAAACCTTAAAGTCGGGAGAAATGAAATTACGGTACCAAAGCTTGCCGATACAGATTGTGAACGCGGCGGGCAGCTGTATATTGCTTATACAGGAAATCAGCCGCAGGATCAGTATGCTGTACGGATTGCCGGAGGCAGCAAGATTCCTGTATTAAATCTATACGGCAAGACAAAAACAGCACGTACGGAGGCAATTCGTACTTATGTACAGGAATTACAAAATTATGTGTCTGCAATATCAGACTCTCATAATAAGCTGCATACAGCAGAAACCAGTTCCAATGTAGATTATTCATACCAAAAAGAAAACTGTATTTTAAATGCCACGGATATTTTAATCGATCAAATGATGTATTCCCTGCCAGCGACGCAAGTATATGCAGGGCTTGGCAGTGCCGCGGATAAGGCTTCGAAATTAGACCAGGCGTTAAAAGCAATGGAAGATACCATGAAACTGTTTTATCAGCATAAAGGGTTAAGCAATGATGCCGGAACATCAAAGGGCAATCATGCTTTGCCGTCGCAGCATTTGAATATCCGCTATATGCGTATGTTTGCAGGTGCATTTATGTATGCGTCAGGAAACCATATCGGAATTGAATGGGGATCTTCTAATCTGGCGTCTGCACCGAATAATTGGGACGGGTTTGGATGGGGCGTTGCCCATGAAATCGGCCATAATATCAACCAAGGGACTTATGCAGTTGCAGAGATTACAAATAACTATTTTGCGCAGCTTTTAACAAAAGCAGTGAAGGGTACACGCTTTGATTACAAAAATGTGTACAGCAAAGTAACTTCCAACATGCCGGGACAGTCGCCAAATGTAGCGACACAGCTTGCTTTGTATTGGCAGCTGCATTTAGCGTTTGATAATCAAAAGGATGACAGATATCTGTATGATAATTACGAAGAACAATTTAACAATCTGTTCTTTGCCCGCGTAGATACATATTCCAGAAATCCGGCAGCAGCTCCAAAAAGCGGATTAACGTTAAATGGCGGTACGGATCAAAATCTGATGCGTCTTAGCTGCGCAGCGGCAAATAAAAATATCCTGCCATTTTTCAGGCGCTGGGGTATGGAACCGGATGCAGAAACAATTGCGTATGCAAAACAATACGGAGAAGAAGATCAAAAAGCGCTTTATTATGTCAATGATGCGGCCAGAGACTATCGTGTTGATCATTTGGGTACAAATGAGGCAGGGTCCATCTTAGACAAGGATGTAATAGAGAAGGCAAATATTACAGTAAGCGGCAAAGATGGTGAAAACCAAAAGGTTCAGATTCAAATTGCATCAAATCTGCCAGACCAAAGCGTATTGCTTGGATATGAAATTTCGCGTACTATGATCAGTAATGGCGCAGAAAAAGAAGAAGTGATCGGCTTTGTACAGGCAAAACCATCCGGTGATACGGTATTTACAGATACAGTTACAACCGTGAATAACCGGGTACTGTCATATCAAATAAGAGCAGTTGATCAGTATTTAAACTATGCAAATACATATCAGGCAGGCTCTGTCAAAATCAGTACAGACGGAGCTCTTTGCAAGGATAACTGGACCATAGAAACGACCATGAAATCATCCGATGATACGGTGATCTTAGATGGGACAGATAACAGTATCGATGTTACATCCGATTTAGATCCAGACAGCGGCTATGATCCAAATAATCCTAAAAATGTAGAAGCTAAAAAGGAGCATAGTATTGATCGGGCGATTGATGGCGATACAGGTACTGTGTATACTGGAAGTAGCGAGAGTAAATCAGAAATTACGATAGATCTGCATAAAATAGAACAAATCACTTCCTTGAAATATTGGGGCAGCGCTGTGCAGATTTCCGCTGTCAAAGTGAGCCAGGATGCAAACCAGTGGATTACAGTCAAAGAAAACGTTACGATTGCTGATGCTAAGAAAGAACCAGGAGTAATTTGGTTTGACGCAGTTGTAGACGACGCGAAAGATACTTGGATTGGGACTTATGATGCAAGATATGTGAAATTGATAGTTTCACCAGGCAGCGTAACCATTAACGAGCTGACTTTATGCGGGCCAACTGGGGATAACCTGGAGTTTATGAAAACAGAAGACGCACAGCCAGCGGTTGGTGTATTAAAAGCAGATGTCAACTATGGAAAAAAAGCAGATGATGTGATTCCAAAAGGCTCTTTGATCTTTACAGGGACATATAAAGGAAATCCTGCCTATAATATCGTCCTTTTGTATGATAACAAGGGAAATGTCATCGGCAGCAAAGGAGACAGCGTGCTGGCTAAGCAGGTGATTTTTGCAGATGTGCCTGCAAATGGACAGTTAGGTGAGACGAAGGATGGTGTCTGGGTATACTATTTAGAGCCGGATCAGTGGAAGGAGACGGAAAATGATTTGAAAGGTATCGAGGTACGCGCAGAGTTATACCGAGTCGATAATGCGAAGACATTGGAAGGAGAGCGTGTAGTCAGTGATACAGAGTATATTACCATACCACAGACATTACCAGAGATTACAGCTGTTGGGAATAAAATCCCGTCCACTCAGTCATAAGACAGCATAAAGGGAGCGTAACAATGAAAAAATCAGTGAAAGTATTAATGATAGCTTTCCTGCTTTGCGTGATGCTGGTGCCTATACAGGCATCAGCATCTGCAATAAATGGCAGGCTTACAGCTGCAGATACAAGTAATGTGCGCGTAGCATTGCAGATGCAGGAGGACAGCCTGCAGTCTGTGACTTCTTTGCGGCTATGCTTAGCAATTACTGTAGAAGAAGGAACGATTTCAGATCCTGCTTTCCAATTCGACAGTTCGATCAATAGTATGGTAAAGGATGCAGCAGTCAGCCGCACAGGAAATGGTTATCTTATCGATATTATTTTATCAGGCAAACCAGAGCAGAAGATTTTTCAAAATCAGGGTACAGCGGAAATCGGAACTTTGGTACTTGCACAGGCAAGCCAGCCGTTTCGCGCGTCAGTAGATTTTTACAAAGAAGGCGCAGACGGGCCTGCAGTTTATTGTGTAGACAGCGCCGGACAGACACCGCTTAGAATTGCGCTAAGCAGTCAGGCAGTTACCGTTACCAATAAACAAGGCGGATCAGACGGACCATATTATCCGGGCGGGCCGGATCAAAAACCGAAGCCGCCAGGAGATTCTTCCGATCAGACGCCGCCAACGCAGCAGCCGGGCGATACTCAAAACCCAGGTCAAGAGCAGGATGCATCATTTGATGGTTCTAAAAAGCCAAAGCTAAGTTTTACAGTTAAAAATGGCTCGCGCATCGTTCGTTTAAAATGGAAAAAAGTAGCCAAAGCAGACGGCTACCGTATTTATCAATACGACAGCACGCGCCGTAAATATGTAGCAATCAAGACGATCAAAAATGCAAAGACAACGGAGTATTCCGTAAAACTTTCTTATGCAGCAACAGAAAACTTCCGTATACGCGCGTATGCGTTGGCGGAAGATGGAAGTAAGACGTTTGGACATGTCAGCAATACGATTATTGCAGTGACAGCGCCAAAGGCAGTACAAGGGCTTGCAGTGCAAAATAAAAATAGTAAAAAAGCGGTTCTTACTTGGAACAAAAACAAGAAGGCAGACGGCTATAAATTAGTTTACAGCAAAAAGGAAGATGGAAAATATAAGAGCCTGCGCGTGATAAAACAGGCGGAAAAGGTGCAGTATACTGCAAAGAAAACAGGCGGAAAGAACTATTTTTACAAAGTTAGAGCTTATAAAATCGGCTCAGATGGGAAACGTATTTATAGTAAGTACAGTTTGCCAGTACGCGGATAAGACACAGGCAGAAATTTGCCATGAGCTAAGAATCAGGAGGATTGTGTATGGATTTAAAAGAATTGTCGCAGCTGGTTGCAGAATATAAGTATGACGAGATAAAAATAATCGGGAAAACAATTCAAATCGATGATCTGTACTATCATCTGGCTGCTTTGATGCGTAAGGAAAACAAAGCATATTTATGCATCCTCTCACAGTCACAATCATGGGAGGAATACGTAGATGATCTCATTGGGAAAAAGTCAAACCGACAGTCATTGTTAGAACAGCCTAGGTATGAAAAACCTTCTTTGAGAACCTTATGTGTGGACGGCTTTGAGATGCAGGCAGAAAGCATCTCAGGCGGTTCCCTAAAAATGGATATTGTGGCACAGCTGTTAATGGTACAATTGTTAGAAAGGGGCTGGCAGGTACCTGTACAAGGAGGCATCGATACGGCAGATTGGGACTGCATTGAGATCCAGACAATTTGTTTTTCCAATTCTTTGGAACAGCTGCCGCATTTATCAAACGCACAGCTTGTTGGCCATTGGCAGCATGGCAGCCGTACCTGCTTGATTCAAGAGCCTTGTACACTCGCAATTACAGATGTAAAAGCCGGAATTTCAGGAGAACAAAAGCTGCCATTTACGGTGACAGATCTGCAGGGGGCAGTGCATGAACAGGTGTGCTACATTAATCAGGTAGCATTGTTCGATCCATGGGAAACGGAAGAAAAGAGGTTTTCAGATCCACAATATCAAAAGCGTATGCTGGAGCATGTGTCACAACAACAGCTGGAAGAAATCAAACAGGACATTTTTCAGACACTTGCAAAGACGTGCCCGCGCGGCATGTGTTATCCAGTTGTTGAGTATGAATGTACGATGGAAGAAACCAGCTTGTTATTTTATGATTACGAATATTTAGATGGAGGCATCCAAATCGCGGAGGTTGGCGATCACGAAAATGGAGCGTCATTTTCTACTGTGCTTTGGATGCACAAGCCCGAAAAGCAGCTGGGAATACATGGTATCAAACTGCGCAGCTGTATGCTTCAGACGCTGGTACCTTTGGGCACAAAAGAGATTTGTGCAGAATTATTTTCAGCCATGCAGCTGCTGCCAGAACAAAGAGTTTTGATATGTAGATAAGAAAGCAGTAAAAAGACTTTGATGTATGCGGTATCGTCCTTATTCCAGATTGTCTATGGAATATGATGATATCGCATATATGTTATTGCTGCTTTTTTTGTATCTATAAGTTATATAAGTTTACTTTTTTATTGATGGTACAAAAAGAGAGGAGAAACCGGAACGTATGAAAGTTATAAAAACAACAGAAGCAGTCGGACAGGTGCTTTGCCATGATATTACGCAGATAATCAAAGGTGTTACAAAAGATGCGGTATTCCGTAAAGGCCATATAATACGGGAAGAAGATATTCCGGTGCTTCTTAGTGTGGGCAAAGAACAGATTTATGTATGGGAAAACGATGATTCCATGCTGCATGAAAATGAGGCAGCAGAGATTTTGTACAACCTTTGCAAAGGTGCAAATATGCACGGTACCCAAGTTAAGGAAGGAAAAATCGAACTGGTTGCCGATATAGACGGGGTATTAAAAATCGATCGGGAAAAATTAAAGCGCATCAATGGATTAGGCCAAATGATGATAGCCAGCAGGCATGGGGATTTTCCGCTCAAAGCAGGAGATAAAATAGCTGGGACAAGGGTGATCCCGCTTGTCATAGAAAAAGAAAAGATGGAACAGGCAAAGGCAGTTGGGGCGGGAAAGCCAATTTTTGAAATCTTGCCCTATCAGCTTAAAACAGCAGGCATCGTGACGACTGGAAATGAAGTTTACAAAGGACGTATTGCGGATACATTTACCCCTGTTATCATTGAAAAACTAGCAGCATACGGTGTAAAAGTGACACATCATACTGTGTGCTCAGATGATCACACACAGATTACAGAAGCGATTCAAAACATGCTCGATCAAGGTGTGCAGATGGTGTGCTGTACAGGCGGCATGAGTGTGGACCCAGATGATAAGACACCTCTTGCAATTAAAAATACAGGCGCACAAATTGTGACATATGGAGCGCCAGTACTGCCTGGCGCTATGTTCCTTTTAGCTTATGAAAAGGAACAGCAACGTCCAATCATGGGCCTGCCAGGATGTGTGATGTACGCCAAACGCACAATCTTTGATTTGGTGCTTCCACGGATCTTAGCATCAGATAAGCTTACAGCAGAAGACTTTTCATTGCTTGGTGAGGGCGGTTTGTGCTTGTCGTGCGATCATTGTACGTTTCCAAACTGCGGATTTGGAAAAGGAGTATAGCGATGGCAGAATTTACACATTTTAACAAACAAGGTGAGGCTGTCATGGTAGATGTCAGTGAAAAGGCACAGACATTGCGGGAGGCAATTGCTGAAGGCTGTATTACGATGAGCAAGGAATGTTATGACAGCGTGCAGGAAGGCAAAATGGGAAAAGGCGATGTACTTGGTGTGGCACGGATTGCTGGGATTATGGGGGCAAAGAAGACATCTGATTTGATTCCGCTCTGCCATCGGCTGAATCTGACAAAAGTAGAGATTTCTTTTTGTATGGATGACGCAGCCTGCGCAGTGTGGGCAACTTGCCGGGTTTGCACAGTAGGACAGACTGGCGTAGAGATGGAGGCGCTCACAGGCGTCCAGATAGCGCTTTTGACAATCTATGATATGTGCAAAGCGCTCGATCGCGCAATGGAGATCGGAACGATACATTTATGTAAAAAAAGCGGTGGAAAAAGCGGCAGTTATATAAGAAAGCAATCGGAATGAATCACATAAGGAAAAGGGAAGACAAATGAAAGATCGTTATGAAAGAACAGTGGATTATATGCGTATTTCAATTACAGACCGCTGCAATTTAAGATGTGAGTACTGTATGCCTCGGCAAGCCGATTGGACGCCGCTAGGCGAACTCCTTTCGCTGGATGAAATTAAGCGCATCTGCCAGGCAGCAGCTAAGACAGGAATTAGCAAAATCAAAATCACAGGCGGCGAACCGTTAGTGCGAAAGGACTGTTTACCATTAATTGGTACGATAAAAGCAATTCCAGGCATCCAGCAAGTAACCATTACGACAAATGGTGTCTATTTATCAAAGTATGCAAAAGAATTAGTGGAACAGGGTATTGATGGTGTAAACGTTAGTTTGGATACTTTGAATGCTAAGCGTTACGAACAGTTGACTGGATATGATGCGCTGGCAGATGTAATGAATGGGATTGTAGAAATGGAGCAGTATCCAATTCCGCTGAAACTGAATGTGGTACTTCAAAAAGGGAAAAACGAAGATGAATGGCAAAAACTGGTAGAGCTTGCCAGAAATTATCCATTGGATGTGCGATTTATTGAAATGATGCCTATTGGATGTGGGAAAGGATTTGACAGAGTCTCCAATTATGACATACAGCAAAGGCTGAAAGAAATGTATGATGTGCTGCTGCCAGAAGCAGTTGCGCATGGCAACGGGCCGGCAGTTTATTATAAAATCCCGGAATTTCGAGGGAGTATTGGCTTTATTAGCGCAGTGAATGCAAAATTTTGTCATCAATGCAACCGTATCCGTCTCACTGCATATGGAAAATTAAAACCGTGTCTTTGCTTTGGCGAAGAAATTGATTTAAAGCATGCGCTTTTGCATGGACAGGAAGATGAGATCAAAGCATGCATTGAAAAAGCGATTTTAGCAAAGCCAAAAGAACACGTATTTGAAAATCTGCAAAGTATTACAGAAGTACGGGAAATGGTTCAGATCGGAGGGTAAAGATGGGGATAAAAACGGGTACCTTAAAAGCAATTTGTATTAGCAAAGAGCGAGGCACAGCCAAGACAGAAGTAGAACAGGCGGATCTAATAGAGGATTGGGGAATTGCAGATGATGCGCATGGCGGAAAATGGCATCGGCAGGTGAGCCTTTTAGCATCCGAACAAATCGAAGATTTTCGTGCAAAAGGCGCAGAGGTAATTAACGGGGATTTTGGAGAAAACTTAATTATCGAAGGGTTTGATTTGAAAAACGTACCAGTAGGTACCCGCTTTCGCATAGGGGATGTACTGCTGGAATTGACGCAGGTTGGGAAGGAATGCCATAATCACTGTGCGATTTTTCAAAAAATGGGTGACTGCATTATGCCAAGGGAAGGCGTATTCACAAAAGTGATCAAAGGCGGGCATATCAAAAAAGGCGATTATGTGGAATTGCTTTTGCCAGATGCCAGCCGCCCTTATACAGCAGCAGTCGTGACATTGTCTGACAAAGGGTTTGCAGGAGAACGGGAAGATCAAAGCGGCCCTTTGATCACAAGTATGCTGGAGCAGGCTGGCTATCAGGTGGCGGAGACAAAGCTGTTAGCAGATGACAGGTCCAGACTGGAGCAGGAGCTGATACGGCTTTCTGATTCCAGGCAAGTAGACTTAATTTTAACAACAGGCGGGACAGGATTTTCCAGCCGGGATATTACGCCAGAAGCTACGATTGCCGTGTGCGATCGCATGGCGCGGGGAATCGCAGAGGCGATCCGGAGCTATTCGATGACGATTACCAAACGGGCTATGCTAAGCCGTGCAGAATCTGGTATCCGCGGACGGACACTCATTGTAAATCTGCCAGGCAGTCCCAAAGCGGTAAAAGAAGCTTTGGAATATATTCTACCGCAGCTTGGACATGGGCTTGGTATTTTAAGGGGCACAGAAGGAGAGTGCGCGCGCACGTAAAGAGGATGCGTGTGTATTTTGATATGAAGGGGAACTACAAAAATGAAACAACATTTGCGGAACAAATGGGGATTTTTGCTTTTTACTGTTTTACTTGCAGCAGGTTTATCAGCCTGTACAAACAAGGAGGAAACCGTCCAAAATCCTGCGCCGCATAAGCAGGATGAAGTGCAAATCCAGGTATTTCTTGCAGCCAGCCTGCGTTCCGTCATGGAAGATTTAGCGGATCGATTTAAGGACAAGCATCCAGATATTGAGCTATCCCTTCATGCAGACAGTTCAGGGACGTTATTGGCACAGATAAAAGAAGGATATACTTGCGACATATTTTTTTCGGCAGCGCAAAAACAAATGGACCAGCTGGAGGAAGAAGGGCTGCTAATCGAAGGTACTAGAAAAAATGTTGTGGGCAACCAGGTCGTCGTGCTGACGTATCCGGAGAGCGGGACAAAGGTTACAGGTCTTTCGAATTTGACGGACGCAAAAAGCATCGCTTTGGCGGGAGGCAGCGTGCCTGCTGGATGCTATACAAGAGAAGCGCTCATAAAGCTTGGCTTATTAGAACCTGTTGATGATGCGGCAGCAATTACAACCAGGGAAATATCTGCTGCACTTGGCGGTATAGAAATTAGTGAACAGGATAATGTAAGCAAGGAGCTGGCTGCGGTTGTACAGGGTGCTTGCGAAGTAGGGACAGCTTATTATTCGGATACGTATGGATGGGACGATGAGATAGAAATCCTGGAAAAAGTAAGTTATGATTTAACAGGACCTGTCAGCTATCCTATTTGCCTGGTTCAAAACAAAGAAGCAGATAATATGCAGACAAAAGCGGCACAGGAATTTTATCACTATATACTGAGCGATGAAGCACAGGAAGTATTTCGCAGCTACTATTTTGATACAGAAATTAGGTAACATCAAAAAGCTATGCGAAAAGGAGAATTCCATTGCCGAAGGCGATTTTAGATGAATTTTTGCATGTTACTGAGAACGGAGTGAACAGCAATGGCAGACAGCATGAAAACAATACAGGAGGTTTTTACGTCACTTGATTGGAGTCCGTTATTCGTTTCTTTGAAAACTGCAGTAGCGGCGACTGTTCTTTCCTTTTTCCTTGGGATTTTTGCGGCGCGCAAAGCAATGAAAGCATCTCCAAAGCAAAAGGCTGTCTTAGACGGGCTTTTGACGTTGCCAATGGTACTGCCGCCGACCGTTGCAGGTTTTTTCCTGCTTTTACTTTTTAGTACAAGAAGGCCGTTTGGTGCCTGGCTATATGACACGTTTTCCCTAAAGCTCATCCAGTCTTGGGCAGGCTGTATGGTTGCAGCTACGATCATAGCATTTCCACTGATGTACCGCAATGCAAGAGCAGCGTTTGAGCAGATAGATGTCAACTTGGTTTATGCAGCCAGGACGCTTGGCATGTCTGAATGGAATATTTTTTGGAGAGTTGTTATGCCGTCTGCAGGGCCAGGAATCGTGGCGGGGACGATACTGACATTTGCCAGGGCACTTGGCGAATATGGAGCAACTTCTATGCTGGCAGGAAACATTCCAGGAAAAACAGCCACGATTTCCCAAAAAATAGCAATGGTGATGCAGGATGGAGATTATGCTGCCGCTGGCGTATGGGTTGGTATTGTCATGTTGATTGCATTTGTAATCATTGTGCTTATGAATATCGTACTCCATAAAAAAATGAAATATGTCAAACGGTGGTAAAACATACAAGGGGACAAAGGGGAAGACATGTCGATACAAGTCAATGTAAAAAAGGATTTCGGATCGTTTGTATTAGATCTGGAATTTCAAAGCGACAGCAAAAAAATAGGAATTTTAGGCGCTTCAGGCTGCGGAAAAAGTATGACTTTAAAAAGTATTGCAGGTATCGAACGGCCAGATGCCGGACGGATTGTCATCAATGGAAGGGTTTTATATGATGAAAGAGAACGGATTTTTTTAAAACCGCAAGTACGTAATGTCGGTTATTTATTTCAAAACTATGCCCTGTTTCCGACAATGACTGTGGCTCAAAATATTGCCGCTGGAGTAAAAGGAAACAAACAACAAACAGATGCCCGTGTCAGGCAGATGATCGGGCGTTTTCATTTGGAAGGACTAGAAAAAAGATATCCTGGCCAGTTGTCTGGCGGACAGCAGCAGCGGACGGCACTGGCTCGGATTATGGCATATGAACCGGAAGTCATATTGCTAGACGAGCCGTTTTCCGCATTAGATATGTATTTAAAAGACCAGATGCAGCGGGAATTCATGGAGATGCTTAAAAATTATAATGGACTTGTCATTTTAGTGTCACATAGCCGTGATGAAGTGTACCGCATGAGTGAGGAATTGCTTATATTAGATCAAGGTACCATTATTCGTCAGGGGATGACGAAACAGCTATTTGAACAGCCAGGTAATGTAGTCACAGCCAGGCTGACTGGATGCAAAAATATTACCGCTGTCACAAGACAGCCAGACGGAACGCTTTATGCAAACGCATGGGGATTGCACTTAGGTTTAAAAAACGTAACACAAGATGTAAAAGCAATTGCAGTCCGCGCACATGAGTTTTGCACAAGCCGCACAGTGAATAACGCACAGTTATGTTTTCCGGTGCTAAATCCTATTATTACAGAAGATTTATTTGAATATAATATTTCGTTTCAGACGTCTTTACAGGCGCAGCAAAGATTAGATTGGAAGATCTCAAAATATATGTTTCCATACCATACCGATCAGCTGCCGAAACAATTATATTTAAAGGAACAGGATATCTTGCTGCTGAACTAAAAGGCTTACAAAAAATGTCTTGCGTGTAGCGCTGGATACTGTTATAATACAAAGAAAACAGGGGAGCTCAATCATTGGGCTGAGAGTAAGCAGGAGAGCTTAGACCCATAACCTGATTTGGATAATGCCAACGTAGGGAATAAAAGGATCACGACAAGAGAGGATAACTCTGCGATTTAGACGATACCTAACAGGCATGTGGTATCGTTTTTTTATTCCCGCGAGCAACGAGCCAAGTGGCTGCTTGCAGACATTTGGCGA
>CANDJR010000006.1 GCA_947385105.1 uncultured Eubacterium sp. | reverse complement strand
TTCAGTTGTCAATTTTCAGTTGGTATCTCATTCATTGAGATTCCGAGAAGTTATTGTTTTCTTTTTGTTTGTTTACTTTTTGTTTGTTTTCTTTTTGCTTATTTGCTTATTTTTTCTTATATACTCTTACTTTTTGCTGCTTCTTTTTTATAGCATTCCCATTTCTAATGCCTTTTAACTACACCTGCCCTTATTCGGGCTTTATGCTATGATTATTTGTCCTATCATCTATCCAAGGCATATATCAAAAATGGCCTGCAAATCTTTTTTCTTATGCGGTGCGAATGCATCTCCAATATGTTCTGCCATTCCTAGCGTCTTTTCCGCCAGCATGCTGCTGTCAATGTGCGTAATTCCCATCTCCCGCATGGTCACTGCCAAATTGCATCTGCGGATATAGTTCTGGAAGAGATAAATTCCTTCCTGGGCGATTTGCTCTGCATCCTTTTCCTTGCTTTTATCAAAGCAAACGCCCCAGACATCTGCTGCAAACGCTGCAATTTCTGCAGTATGTCCTACCATCCAATATTTGCACCAGGCAGGCATCAAGACTGCTAATGCCGCGCCGTGCGCGATGCCATATTCCTCTGTCAGGACATGCGACATTTCATGGCAGGCAAACACACCTTCTGCTCCAATCATATCACTATGTGCCATTGTAGCTGCCCACATTAACTGACTTCTTGCTTCATAGCTCTTTGGGTCTTCCTGTGCTTTTGGCAGTTCTTCCAAGATTGTCTGCATGATCGCTATGCACAATTTTGTCCGCAGCGTACCTTTTTGTCCGATATGAAAATACCGTTCAAATACATGTGAAAAGGCATCGATTGCGCCAACAGCTGTCTGGTAATTAGAAACCGTCTCTGTTAACTGCGGATTTAGCAGCGCAAATTTCGGATACAGCAGCGGATGGCCCAGCATGCATTTTTTGTTTATCTCATCATTTGTAATGACTGCAACGCAGTTTGCTTCGCTGGCAGTTGCCGATATCGTTAGGACGACGCCAACAGGCAGCGCCTGCGCCGGGCTTGCTTTTCCTTCTATAAAATCCCAGACTGGAACATCTGAAACTGCACCAACGCTGACAGCTTTTGCTGTATCAATAACACTTCCGCCGCCAATTGCAAGCAGGACATCTATCTTTTTTTCTCTGACAAGCTCACATGCTTTTGTCACTGTGGATAAACGTGGATTTTCTGTAATGCCTCCAAATGTATCAACCGTAACGCCCGCCTGCTTTAGCTGCTGTATGATATCTGGCAAAAGCCCGTTTTGCGAAATCCTTTCACTGCCGTATAAAATCAAGACATGCGATCCGTATTGTGCGGTTAATTCTCCGGCCTTCTTTTCTGCTTCCCTTCCAAAAAAAACGTGTGTTGGAAAACGAAAATAAAAATTGTTCACTTTCAGCCCCTCTCTGGCGCAGCTGTTATCTGTTTTCAATAATGACTGCTGTTCCCATTCCGCCGCCAGCACATAATGTTGCAATACCGTAACGATCGCCGCGGCGTTTCATCTCGTACATTAAGGAAATCACAATCCGGGAACCTGTTGCTCCGACTGGATGGCCTAATGAGATTCCTCCTCCGTTTACATTTAGCTTATCATCTGGAATTTCTAATTCCTTCTGGCAGGCAAGACATTGTGCTGCAAAAGCTTCATTGATTTCAAATAATCCAATATCCTGGATCGTAAGATTTGCTTTTGCAAGTGCTTTTTTGGTTGCACTGATTGGGCCAATTCCCATAAGTTCTGGTTCTACGCCTGTTGTAGCCACGCTGATGACATTCGCAAGAATCGGACAGCCAAGTTCTTTTGCTTTTTCCTCCTCCATTAAAATCACACCGCTTGAAGCATCATTCATACCAGAGGAGTTTGCGGCAGTTACTTTCCCGCCTTCTTTAAATGTAGGCTTTAATTTCTGTATTCCTTCTAAGGTAGCGTTTCGTTTTGGATATTCATCTGTTGTATAAATGGTGTCCCCTTTTTTGGAAGAAACTGTAATTGGGATAATTTCATCTTCAAACCGTCCCTGATCCATTGCTGCAACCGCACGCTGTTGAGAACGCAGCGAGTATGCGTCCATTTCTTCCCTGGTAATTCCATATTTATCCGCTACATTTTCTGCTGTAATTCCCATTGCAGGGCCAATCCCAAGATTGGTAAGTGAATCCCACATAGAGTCCCGCATTTCCATATGTCCATATTTCTGCCCGTATCTTGCTTGGAACACCATATGCGGCGCTGTACTCATGCTGTCAGCTCCGCCAGCCATAATACAGTCTGCTTCATCCGCTTTAATCTGGTAAAAGCCCATTTGAATGGCTGACATCGATGATGTACAGTTCCGATGAATGGTAATACCTGGCACTGTAACAGGAAATCCTGCTTTTACAGCTGCTACGCGGGCAAGATTATTTTCTTTATAGGTTCTTTGATAATTACATCCCCAAATAACATCTTCCATGATTCCTGGATCAATTCCAGCACGTTTTACCAGATTTTGCATAACAGGAATTGATAATTCGGATGGTGTCAGTGATTTAAACTGACCGCCAATCGTACCGATCGGCGTTCTGCATCCAGCTACAATTACTACATTTCTCATGCTATTTCTCCATTCTGCTGTTATATTTTTCAGCAATTTAACTATGCGCAGTTCTATTAATGGATTCCTATATACTGATTGAATCGTACTTTTTCCTTATAGTCTGCCTAATGCTTTTGCCACTTGAATTAATCCTTGTGTAAGCTCTTTGTTTGCCTGTGCTGCTTTTTCCGGCGGCCATTCCATAATGCCCTTTCCTGTTTTAAATCCCAAGTCGCCTTTTTCGATTGCTTCTGTCAGCAGTCTGGACGGCTTTGAAGAATTCTCAATATGCGGAAACAGATATTCATGAATCGAATAGGTGAGATCCATTCCACCCATATCCATCACCTCGATTGGCGGAGCAATCCCAAGACGCATACCAAAGCCATACCGGATCGCATCGTCTACATCTGCCGGATCTGCAATGTCATGTTCAATAATAGACAGTGCTTCGCGAAACAGGGCATGCTGCATACGGTTTGCTAAAAACCCTGGCACATCTTTTTTTACAATTACAGGCTTTTTGCCTGCTTCTTGGAGAAGATCATAAGTAGCTTTGACTGTTTCTTCGGAAACATATTTTGTTTTGATGACCTCAACAAGCGGAATCAGATAAGCTGGATTCCAATAATGCGTTCCAATGATTCTCTCTTTATGAACAGATGTTTCTGCAATTTCTGTAATACTAATGGCCGATGTGTTTGTTGCAAGAATCGTAGATACCGGAAAGATCTGATCCATTTTTGCAAAATAATCCTGTTTAATTTTTAAGTTTTCGATAATACCTTCAAATACAATGTCCGCAAAATCTGCAGTTTCCTCAATCGTATCTACAAAGTCAATTCTTGCTAAAGCTTCTGTCGCTTCTGCCTGTGTCATAATTTCATTCTCTACCAGCACAGAAAGATTTTCTCTAATTACTTCAACAGCATTATAGCGGGTCTTATCATCATATACATAAATAACTTTTACCTGGTGGCCTTTTGTTGCAAATAACTGGGCAATCCCAAGACCCATTTTTCCTGCACCCAGTACTGCAACATTCTTTTTATTGCTCATAGTGTTTCTCCTCTTTTAAGAACTTCTGTTCTCTATCCATTTCCTGTCAACTCCGCTTTGAAATGCCTAAAGCAAGCACTGCAGTCTGGCGCAGGTACAGGCAGGATCTGATCGCTCCACATCCTGCCCAAACCATCCTGCGCAATTTCATTCCATTTATGCGAAAGCTGTATAATCTAAAATACTCCGTATTTGTATACACGATCCGGAATCGTTGGGTCAATCTGATCTTCATCTACAAAAGCAACTGCACGCACGATCGTACCATCGCCCATATACCAGCGAAGCGGAAATGCACAGAACATAAATCTTAAATTTTTCACTTTGTCCAAATCCCCGCCTAAGTTTTCAATACCCATAATATTGTTTCCAAGCAGCATTGTATGTACTGGCTCCCACTCTGGGAAATCTTCGAGCGGCTCACGGCCAAATTCTTGCTTGTACTCCTCTACAATACGCGGAACATATGGCCCAGGCCCATGCTGTGCAGCATATGTATACATAATATGATCAATTGCCTGCATATCGAATCCAACGCCTTTTACTTTGTGATCAATAAACCACTGTGCACCCTCAATGGAAAGTCCTGGGCTGTATCCGAAATAATCATCATTCTCTCCCCAACGTCTGTGCATACCTGTATTTAACAGTACCCAGTCGCCTTCTTTAATGCCTTCCGGCACTTTTTTAGCAGCTTCTTCAATTTCTTCTGGCTGAATCAGCTGCCAATGACTCTTTGGAATATCCAGACAAACTGCTTCACCATAATAATTTTCCAGCGGCAGTTCATGCGTATATGGTGATTCCGGAATTACATGAGAAGGAGAATCTGCATGTGTGGAATTGTGCATATGGAAATCATTAAAAGTCTGAAGCAGCCGGTAATGCATTGGCATATGCTGTACTCTGTCAATGTGGAAGTCTCCGTTTGATGGCCATAATGGATTTCCTCTGCCAAATGGATGTGATAAATCAATTAATTTCGTTTTCCCCATAGATATTTCCTCTTTTCTTTTTCTTATTTCTATTGCTCTCTTTTCCACAATAGTTACTTTAATATAGTGCAAAATCCATGCCAGTTTTTATAGCGCATAATTCTCTCACTTTTTTGTTTTTTTTACTTTTTTCTTTCGCTTTTTGTT
The DNA here is from genome assembly GCA_947385105.1 of uncultured Eubacterium sp. Taxonomy (GTDB): domain Bacteria; phylum Bacillota; class Clostridia; order Lachnospirales; family Lachnospiraceae; genus Eubacterium_J. The sequence goes on along the minus strand of CANDJR010000006.1, from coordinate 27,003 downwards.
CATAATTGCAACAATACCATTCGTTTTTGCAACAAAAGTATACAAAATAGATAGAAAAGTGAAAAATGATTGATTATGCGATAAGTGAAAAAAGTGATAGAAATTGTGTGACTGATACTGAAATACTTAGAGACCGAGAAATCTAGAGACTTTGTGACTTTGTGACTGTGTGACTATGTGACTGTGTGACTATGTGACTGTGTGACTATGTGACTGTATGACTATGTGACTGTGTGACTGTGTGACTGTGTGACTGTGTGACTGTGTGACTATGTGACTGTGTGACTGTGTAACTATGAAAAAACACTGCCGCTTTCACGACAGTGTTTTTGTCTTGTACTAAAGTATTCTTTTCTAATAATGAAACTATTTGCAAACGCTTATTTCCCATATGCAAGCGCTGCTTCAATAAAGCCGCGGAATAACGGATGCGGACGGTTTGGACGCGATTTTAATTCTGGATGCGCCTGTGTCGCAATAAACCATGGATGATCCTGGACTTCAATCATCTCTACGATACGTCTGTCTGGTGACAGTCCGGATAATAACAGGCCGTTTTCAGATAATGCTACACGGTAATCATTATTTACTTCATATCTATGACGATGCCGTTCCTGGATCGTATCTTCTCCATAAAGCTGATACGCTTTGGAGTTTTTATCTAAGACACATGGATAGGAGCCAAGACGAAGCGTTCCGCCAATATCCCCGTTTTCATCTTGATCCGGCATTAACGCAATCACTGGATGCGTTGTCTTTGGATCGAGTTCAATGCTGTGTGCATCGTGCAGCTGACATTTGTTGCGGGCAAACTCAATAATTGCCACCTGCATGCCAAGGCATAAACCTAAATATGGAACTTTATGTTCCCTTGCATACTGAGCAGCACAAATCATTCCTGCTACCCCACGGTTGCCAAACCCGCCCGGCACAATAATACCGTTGACGTCTCCCAGCAGATCCTGTACGGATTCCTCATTTAGATATTCAGAATCAATCCATTTGATGTTTACCGTTGTACGGCTTGGAATGCCGCCGTGCTTTAATGCTTCTACAACGGATATATATGCATCATGAAGCTGTGTATATTTTCCTACTAATGCAATCTGTACCTCTTTTTCCGGATTCCTTAAATTTTCAATCATTGTATTCCATTCAGACAAATCTGGTTCCGGGCAAGGCAGGTGCAGGCATTCGCAAGCCACTTTTGCCAAATTTTCCCTTTCCATTGCAAGCGGGGCTTCATAAAGATATTCAACATCCAGGTTTTGAAGCACGTATTTATTGGATACATTACAAAACAATGCGATTTTATCTTTAATGCTTTGATCCAGCGCGTGTTCTGAGCGGCATACAATGACATCCGGCTGAATTCCCATTCCCTGCAGCTCCTTGACGCTTGCCTGGGTTGGTTTTGTTTTCAGTTCACCTGAAGCCTTAAGATAAGGAATCAGTGTGACATGTATGAGGATGGCATTTTCATGGCCGACTTCATGCTGAAACTGACGAATCGATTCTAAAAACGGCTGGCTCTCAATATCTCCCACAGTACCGCCTACTTCAATAATTGCAATATGTGTTTCTGGTGAAGTAAAATTCCGGTAAAAACGGCTCTTGATCTCATTCGTTACATGGGGAATCACCTGTACTGTGCCGCCGCCATAATCACCGCGGCGTTCCTTTTGCAAAACAGACCAATAAATTTTACCAGTTGTAACATTCGAATTTTTTGTAAGGCTTTCGTCAATAAAACGTTCGTAATGACCAAGGTCTAAATCTGTCTCCGCACCATCGTCTGTCACAAACACCTCACCATGCTGGATCGGGTTCATTGTGCCGGGATCAATATTAATATACGGATCAAATTTCTGCATTGTCACCTTATACCCGCGGGCTTTCAGCAAGCGTCCTAAAGACGCGGCAGTAATCCCTTTTCCAAGCCCTGAAACAACTCCGCCAGTGACAAATACATATTTTACAGGCATAATATTCCTCCTCTGCGAACTTCGCTTTTCATGTTATTTTTTCTTTCTGTTATAAAATCGGATCTGTTCGTCCGCATCATTTCCTAATTTCAGTGTCTCGAATCCGCCCTGTACTCCATAGAACTGACGATTACATTCTGGACAAAGTGTACCAAATTTAATTTCCCTGCCGCAGTTTGCACAATGCAGATTTTGTATTCTTTGTTCCATTTCTTTATATTCCAGCCTGCCGTCCCGAATCCACGACTTCACGCGCCGAAGCGGGATTCCAAAAGCTTCTGCCAGTTGAAACTCATTGACATCATGCGTCCGCACATATTCACGAACTTCTCGAAATTCTAAACTTACCTGGCAGCTTTGGCAATACTCAGATTCTGTATCTGAAGCAAGTGGCCGATGGCACCATAAGCAAAACTTGCTATCCCCGCCAAATAACCTTCCTCCATCTTCCATATAGTTTCCCCTTTCTATCTGATATCATATCAACTTTCCCTAGTTTTTTGCCTTTTTCATATTACCATATCGCTGTGTAGCAACATCGTATTGTTTTCGATCCATTTATCAAGTGTAACTATCCATTTGTAAGACACGATTTTTACAGTTCTTTCGCAAGCTTTTTCTTTACGACGCATGCTTACCAAATGGTAGCGCATCGCATATCCTGTTTCCTGAAATGATTATGATATCTATTATACCGTTTTTGTAGCAGGGTGTAAAGTCTTAATACACAGGAAAAAATCCCAAAGGCTTACCGCCCTGGGATTTTTTCGAGGAGTTTAGTTATGAAAATGTCTATCTATAATAAAGGAAATAGTTTTTAGTCGAAGCTGGCGGCTGTGTGCGCGCTATGTACATACCGTCAACTTCATTTGATAAATAGAGTATAGCTTCTAATTGTGTCTGAAGTGTGTCAAAAGCCTAAAAGAAAAATAAACAGATTCTTAAGTTTCCAAAAAACTCCAAACATAAGCCCTTTTTACTTTTAATAGTTCCTGCTGTCTAACAGCTTTTTGGTAACGTGAATCATTTCTTTGACACCAGCCTTTGTATAAATCCGCATCGGATATTCTTCACAAGTAAAACACTGCTCCAAAAGATAAGAATTCTTTTTTTTCAGCCTTCCGCCGGATTCTAAGATTTGAATTGCTTCATCAATATAGGGTGGTGTCAGGGGATTGCATTCAAAATCTGCGTTGATCTTTCCTTCCATCACTGCTTCTAACCCGGCCCTCGTTGCATCAAAAGAAATTACGATGACATCCCCATCCTTTCCATAAGAAATGCCTGCTTCATCCATAGCTGCACAGGCGCCAATGGCTTCATTGTCATTTTGACAAATAACAACGTCTATTTTGGGGTAAGTCTTTAAATAGTCCTGCATCACCTGTTTGCCGCCGCTTTCGGTAAAATCTCCGCTTTCTTCCGCCAGAATTTCCCAATTCGCATTGTCCCTTACATATTTTGCAAAACCCTCTGTCCGTCCAAGCTGTGCGGAAGCTCCTTTTGTACCCTGAATAACCGCAATACGGATTCGTTCACTCCCCCGCCCCTTGACGCTTAAATAGCTTTGCAGCCAGCGTCCAGCACACTCTCCTTCATATACAAAATCAGATCCAAACCACGCACAATAGTATTTTGCATCACAGTCAATGGTCCGGTCAATCAAGAGTACCGGGATTCGCGCATGGTACGCCTCTTTTAATACAGCCGTCCATCCTGTCGTTAAAATCGGATCAATGACAAGATAGTCTACCTGTTCCTGAATCAAATTGCGTACTGCTGTAACCTGTACCTTTGGATCATTGTCTGCGTCTACAAAATACAGGCAATACCCGTTTTCTTCCGTAAAAGTTTCCTTACAAGATTTCGTAGCTGCAATCCGCCAATCAGATTCATGGCCGACTTGGACAAATCCAACCTTTATAAACTCCTGCGGCAAAAGCTCTTGCACTTTTGAGACTGCATGATTTTCACCTATCTGAGCCGATTTTTTTGCATGCTCCTTTTGGCCCTGCCAGACTGAGCACCCGGCGAACGCTGTCAAAAGAAAGACGCATACAGCAAGGAAGAAATATACTTTGCCCTGTTTCACCAGTTATCTTACACCAAACTGAAAACGAGTCTTTGTTTCATAGACATCGCCTGCTTTTAAAATCGGAGATTCAAAATGCGGATCATTGATTGCGTTTGGAATATACTGAGATTCTAAGCAAAAGCCCTGGCGTTTTTCGTATACTGCACCCTGCTTGCCATCCTGTGTGGTAATAAAGTTTCCTGCATAAAACTGCATAGCCGGCAGATCGGTATATGCTTTTAATGTAATTCCAGTACGTGGGGAATACGCCTCAGCCATGCATGTAAAAGCACCTTTTTCGTCTTTATCAAGCACGTAGTTATGGTCAAATCCGCCGCCATAAACTAACTGGATATAATCAGATTCAATATCCTGCCCAATTGGCTTTGCAGTCCGAAAATCCATTGGCGTACCTTCTACAGAAAGAATTTCTCCTGTTGGAATTGCTTTTGCATCAATAACAGGTGTAAATTTAGAAGCATGGATCTGCATTTCCTGATCTAAAATGCTGCCTGAAGCATGACCGGACAGATTAAAATAAGAATGATTGGTAAAATTCGCTATTGTATTTTTATCTGATACTGCCCGATATGCAATTTCTACGGCATTGTCATCTGTCAGAGTATATGCTACTTCAATATCCATATTTCCAGGGAATCCCTGCTCCATATCTGCGCTTTTACATGCAAAAGTAATCGCATGGCCCAGCTGTTCTTTTACCTTCCAAACAACTGTATCCACACCTTTTTTGCCGGAGTGCAAGTTATTTTCATTTTCGTTTTGATCTAATTGATAGCTAACACCGTCAAGCGTAAATTGCCCATTTGCGATACGGTTGCCATTGCGCCCAATAACTGCGCCAAAAAAGCACGTATTGTTTTCATAGCCTGTCACATTATCATACCCAAGCAGCACATCCTGCATTGCGCCGTCTTTGTCTGGTACGATAACAGAAACTAATGCTGCGCCATAATCTGTGACACGTACTTTTGCGCCATTTTTATTTTCTAATGTATATACACTTACAGCTTCTCCCTGTTTACTTGTGCCAAATGATTCCTGATTCATCACACGATCTCCTTCCTGTTCCTATCCAAGGTATTTCCTATCCTGAGTATTTTTTCTCCATCTCATAGAACTTCGATTCTCTTTTGCAACCGGACAGCAAGTTTGCTATTGTCCATAATACGCATTTGCGCCATGCTTGCGGTAAAAATGTTTTTCTTTGATACTATCTGGTGCCGGCTCAGCTTTTGGATGAATCAACTCTGTCTGAAATGCCATCTTTGCAACTTCTTCTAATACAACAGAATAATAAACAGCCTGTGCAGCATCTTTGCCCCAAGTAAACGGCCCATGGTTTTTGCATAAGATACCTGGCGTATACATCGGGTTAAGCCCGCCTTTTTCTAATGTTTCTATAATTACAAGACCTGTATTTTTCTCATATGCACCTTCAATTTCTTCCGGCGTTAGGCTTCTTGCACATGGGATGGACCCAAGGAAATAGTCTGCATGCGTCGTTCCATACAATGGAATGCTTCTTCCTGCCTGCGCCCAGGAAGTAGCCATTGAAGAATGCGTATGTACAATTCCGCCGATTTCTGCATATTTTTTATATAACTGAACATGTGTCTCAGTATCCGAAGATGGTTTGTATTTTCCTTCTATTTTATGCATCTGTAAATCCATCACCACCATATCATCCGGTGTCAAATCTTCATACTCTACACCGCTTGGCTTGATGACAAAATAGCCGCTCTCACGGTCAATACCACTGACGTTGCCCCATGTATACGTCACAAGGCCGCGCTTTGGCAGCTCCATATTCGCTTCATATACTTGTTTTTTTAATTCTTCCAGCATATCCTTTTCTCCTTTTTTGTACAATTTCTTTTTGTACAATTAAGGCTGCCGCATATACTGTCTATATATGCAGCAGCCCCATGTGCAGTTAAATCCCCCGCTTCAAGAAGCGGCATTAAGCTTGCAGCACTATCATGCAGCGAGGTAAGTGCTTATTACTGCGCAGCTGTTTTACAGACACAGCTGTTTGGCTTTTTAATAAATTACAAAAAAGCTTTTACTTTCTTATAAATGCTAGCGGCATCCAGCCCGTATTTTTCAACTAGCTGTACTGCTGGGCCAGATTCTCCAAAGGTATCTTCTACGCCAATACGCAGCATCTTCGTTGGGCATTTCTCACTCAACAGCTCTGCAACAGCACCGCCAAGTCCGCCAATGACAGAATGTTCTTCTACTGTTACAATTTTGCCTGTTTCTTTTGCTGCCTGAAGAATGAGTTCTTCGTCTAATGGCTTTATCGTATGTATATTAATGACTCTGGCTTTTATACCGTCTGCCGCGAGTTTTTCAGCAGCCTCCAATGCTTCTGATACGCAAAGTCCTGTTGCTACAAGCGTAAGGTCGTTACCATCTTTTAATGTCACGCCTTTGCCAATTTCAAATTTATAATCCGCATGGTCGTTGATTACTGGCACAGCCAAGCGTCCGAATCTTAAATATACAGGGCCTTCATGGGCATATGCTGCCTTTACAGCTGCTTTTGCTTCAATATCATCCGATGGATTAATCACTACCATGCCTGGGATGACACGCATTAAGGCAATATCTTCGTTGCACTGATGCGTTGCACCGTCTTCCCCAACAGAGATTCCTGCATGTGTAGCGCCAATTTTTACATTCAAGTGCGGATATCCAACCGAATTACGTACCTGTTCGAAGGCACGTCCTGCTGCAAACATTGCAAAAGAACTTACAAACGGCACTTTGCCAGTGGATGCAATCCCTGCTGCAATGCCCATCATGTTCGATTCTGCAATCCCACAGTCAATATGTCTTTCAGGAAAAGCTTTTTTAAATACGCCAGTCTTGGTTGCAGCCGCTAAGTCTGCGTCTAATACTACAAGGTTATCTACTTCATTTCCAAGCTCTACCAGGGCATTTCCATAGCTGTCTCTGGTTGCAATCTTTTTTACTTCTGACATAATGCTTCACCTGCTTTCTTAAGGTCTTCCATTGCAACTGCATATTCCTCATCATTTGGAGCTTTTCCATGCCATCCTACCTGGTTTTCCATAAAGGATACACCCTTGCCTTTTACTGTCTTCATAATAATTGCGGTTGGCTGCCCTTTGGTTGCTTTTGCTTCTGCGAAAGCTGCACGCAGCTGCGCCATATCATTTCCATCTGCTACATTAATTACATGGAAATTAAACGCTTCGAATTTCTTGTCAATTGGATATGGAGAACATACGTCATCTACCTTGCCGTCAATCTGCAAACCGTTGTTATCTACAATCACACAAAGATTGTCCAGCTTGCGGTGTCCTGCAAGCATAGCAGCCTCCCATACTTGCCCTTCCTGGATTTCACCGTCTCCAAGCAGTGTATAGACACGGTAGCTATCGTTGCTTAATGTTGCAGAAACTGCCATACCTACTGCAACTGAAATCCCCTGTCCTAAAGAGCCGGAAGATGCGTCAATGCCTGGTGTATGCTGTACGCATGGATGTCCTTGTAAATGGGAACCAATATGGCGCAGGGAAGGCAGCTCATCTACCGGAAAATAACCCCGATTAGCCAGCACAGAATACAACCCAGGCGCTGTATGTCCTTTTGATAAAACAAAACGATCGCGATCTGCTTTCTTTGGATCTTTTGGATCTATGTTCATTTCTTCAAAATACAAATACGTAAATACATCTGCAGCTGATAAAGATCCGCCTGGATGTCCTGCTTTTGCACCATGAACACCCGCAATAATCCCCTTTCTCACTTCAACTGCCATTTTTTGAAGTTCTAAATCAGTCATAATGATATCCTTTCCCAAGAATATGCAGTAAAAAGCCTAATTCACCCACGTATCTGCCCAGACAGCTGTCGGTAAACGCCTAATACCGTTGTATCCATCCCTCTGTCTACAGATCTGTACATAAGCCGGCTTTTTGTGCATTCATGAATATGGTAATTTCTTATGATTGCCTGCACATAGTTTTTGAACAATCTTTTATTTTGTACTGTCTTGTACGAATTTTTCAATCCCTGCGTCTGTCAGCGGATGTTTTGTCATTGCTTCAATTACCTGATAAGGAACTGTAGCAATGTCAGCGCCTGCTAATGCACAGTCAATAATATGGATTGGGTTACGGATTGATGCAGCAATAATTTCTGTTTCAATGCCATAAATTTCAAAAATCTGTGCAATCGTACGAATCAGGTCAACCCCTGGTACAGAAATATCATCTAAACGGCCTAAAAATGGTGAAACATAAGTAGCGCCTGCTCTTGCAGCAAGCAAAGCCTGATTTGCTGTGAAAATTAACGTAACATTTGTCTTAATGCCTTCTGCTGATAACTGCTTTACAGCTTTTAAGCCTTCTACGGTCATTGGAATCTTTACTACCATGTTTGGATGAATTTTTGCAATTTCTCGTCCCTCTGCAATCATGCCCTCTGCATCCTGTGTCGTAGCTTTTACTTCCCCGCTGATTGGACCATCTACAATACTTGTAATTTCCTGGATCACTTCTGCAAAATCCCTTCCAGACTTTGCAATTAATGATGGGTTCGTTGTGACGCCGCAAATAACGCCCATATCATTTGCTTTCTTAATTTCTTCTACAATCGCTGTGTCCACAAAAAATTTCATACTATTAGTTCTCCTTTTAATTTTTAGCTGGGTATCCCCATTTTTTTCAAGTATGCTGCCTCGTATATCCATCGTATCTTACTTTTGATCTAGAAGCTTAGCAAAACTTGTCTAATTTATAGTAATTATTTGCCATATATGGCTTTTAGCCATAACGCAGTACTTCAAACAGATCAAAAGAATATCCTTATGGCCTGTTTGATCTTTACTCTCTTAAATTTACCACTTTTATACGGTTGTTGACAAGCAGTTTTTTGTTATTTTAACCAAAAATTTAGAAAATTTCTGTAAAAAATTAGAAACTTTCTCTTGTCTATGGATTTTTCTAACTGTTGTCTGTATTTTTTACTGTTGATTTTTTTCCTGAAAAGTATCGCGCGGTTCGATTGTGTAAACGGAAGTATCTAGTTATAATCTTTGTATCGGAGGTAAGTAGATATGAACCATTTTATGATTGCGGATAATCTTGTCCGCCTGCGGCATGCAAAAAAAATCACACAAGAACAGCTGGCTACTTTTGTCGGAGTTACAAAAGCATCTGTCTCAAAGTGGGAAACCGGGCAAAGCACGCCTGATATTTCTTTACTGCCGCTGCTTGCAGCTTTTTTTGATATTACCATAGATTCTCTCATTGGTTACCAGCCGCAATTATCCAAAGAACAGATCCAAAAGCTCTACCAAGACTTTGCAGCCGAATTTGCAGACAGCCCCTTTGAAGAAGTCATGGAAAAAACAAACGATTATGTCAAGCAGTATTATTCCTGCTACCCGTTTCTTTTCCAAATCGGCATTTTATGGTTAAACCACTATACGATGGCGCCTGATAAAAACCGGCAGGAAGAAATCCTGCTGTCGCTGTGCAAACTATGCAGCCATATTAGCCAGGAGAGTAACGACAGAAATATGGCCAAAGACGCAATTGTATTACAGGCCATTGCACATGTACAGCTTGGCAACGCGCAGGAGGCCATTGAGCTTTTGGAAGATTTAGAAAATCCGTTTTCACTGGCAAATCAAAGCGGGGACATCCTGATAAAAGCTTATCTGACAGCTGGCAAAACAAAACAGGCAAAGCAGTCGCTCCAGCTAAATATGTTTCAGGCTGTGTTATCTTTAGTAGGAAACGCTACTACGTATCTTGCCCTGCATACGCAAAATCTCAGCATGTGTGAAACAACGATCCGCCGGATCTCGCCTGTGATAGAAGCTTATGAACTAAACGTACTCAATCCGAATAGTGTGGCCGTATTTTCTTATCAGGCAGCAATCTGCTATGCCCTGCATAGCGATGCGTCTAAAACACTGGCCTATATCGAGCAGTATGTATCATGTCTTGCAAACCTTTTTGCAACAAAAACTTTACAGTTGCATGGAGACAGTTATTTTGATCATTTAGAGGATTGGTTTTTGCAAATGGCAAATGGCTCAAACCCACCGCGCAATCGGGCTACTGTGCTAAAAGACGCCAAACTTTCCTTAGAACATCCTGCTTTTGCCTTTTTGAAGGACAACCCGGCATATGAAACCTATAAACGGAGATTAAGTGTCTTAAACTAGCGTTCATGAAATACGTTTTTTATACATGTTTTTTGCATAGGATACACCTTCACAGTACGTACACTTATGAAAAATGCGTTCTGGAATAATACGTTCTGGAATAATTGCGTTCTAGAATAAAATATTTACATCTAATTGCTATCAGAAAGGAGCTTCATCAGATGAATATAACAGAAATACTGCCATTTTTAATCCCATTCCTCATTGCTGAATTTGCACTCTTAGGTTATACAATATGGCATATTTTAACGCATGAAACCTATAAGCGCGGCAATCGCACCTTATGGCTGCTTGTCTCGATTATTGGCATGGAATTTATAGGACCTATCCTTTATTTTATCTTTGGAAAAGAGGATGCTTAGCATGGATATATTAACTATCTCTCATTTATCAAAAACGTTTGGAGCAAACCATGTCATTTGTGACCTTAACATTTCTCTCCCTACGCGATCCATCTTTGGATTTATTGGGCAAAACGGCGCAGGCAAGACAACGACGATGAAAATGATCTTAGGTCTGATAAAGCCAGACAAGGGCACCATACTTGTAAATGGCTCTCCTGTTGTATTCCGCAAAAGCCAGACAAACAAGCATATTGGCTTTTTACCGGATGTGCCGGAATTTTACAGCTTTCTAACGCCTTACGAATACTTGGCGTTATGCGGGGAAATTACCGGTATGTCTCCTAGCCAGACGAAAGAAGTTTCCGCACGGCTGTTAACGCTGTGCGGGCTTACGGATGCAAACAGACGCATTGGAAGCTTTTCCAGAGGAATGAAACAGCGTCTTGGCATTGCGCAGGCTCTTTTAAACAGCCCTAAGCTTTTGATTTGCGATGAGCCTACCTCTGCCCTGGATCCTGCGGGCAGGAAGGAAGTGTTAGATATTTTGCATACCGTAAAAAAACATACTGCTGTCCTGTTTTCTACGCACATTTTATCAGACGTAGAACGTATTTGTGACCAAATCGCCTTCCTGCATCAAGGAACGATCGCCTGTAGCGGGACATTGGAAGAACTCCGTTCCATCCAGCGTACAAAACAAGGCAGCCAGATCGAACTTGAATTTTTTCATTCAGAGCACGCAAATCTTTTTTGCAGTGAATACAAAAAAAGCCGCCAGATCGAAGACTGCCGCGTCCTGCACACGCTGTCCCAAGAAGATTCTTGTATAAATGCATCTTCCATAAATACATCGTCTATAAATGCATTATCCATAGACGCATCGTCCATAAACGCATCTTCTATAAATGCATCGTTCATAAATACAATAAACGGCATCCTGCATTGGCTTAGTACAAACAACATACCGATTCGGTGGCTGGAAATCCTAGAACCATCATTAGAAGATTTATTTTTGGAGGTAATTGGCAAATGAGACAATTTCATGCATTTTTAAAAAAAGAATGGATACAGCAGCTTCGGACCGGGAAATGTACGCTCCTTGTAATCCTGTTTTGCCTCTTTGGGATTATGAGCCCTGCCATGGCCAAGCTGACGCCATGGATGTTAGAGCTGATGTCTGATCAGCTTGCAGAAAGCGGAATCCGCCTCCATGAAATGACGGTTACTGCCATGACTTCCTGGACACAGTTTTATAAAAATATACCCCTTATGCTTATTATCTTCCTAATCCTGTTTAGCGGCATCGTCGCAAATGAATACCAAAAAGGCACGCTCATCCATCTGTTGACAAAAGGTCTGGGACGTTGGCAAATACTGATGGCAAAACTATTTATCATGGCTGTCTTTTGGTCTGTTGGCTATTGGATCAGTTTTGGGATTACGTATGGATACACCGCCTACTTTTGGGATAACCGCACTGTACAGCATGTTGGATTTGCTGCTTTTTGCTTTTATTTGTTTGGCTTGTGGCTGATTAGCGCTTTGCTGCTGGCATGCAGCTGCTGCAGCAGTGCTTCTGGCGTAATGCTTTTTACAGGCGCCTTCTTTCTTATTTTCTACCTGCTTGGATTATTGCCAAAGCTGACAGAATATGTACCTGCTTATCTGATGCAGGCAAATGCCCTTTTAGCAGGAACTGTAGAGGTTAGCGCCTATTTCTCTGCAGCTGCGGTTTCAATTTGTTTTGTAATTTTGCAAATCGGCACAGCGATTTTATTGTTTTCAAAGCGTACGGACATCTGCCTTGGCGGATTGTCTTAGTACCTGGTTCTGGTCAGCACCTGCGCGGGCATACATTGCCTGCCTTGGTGTCTACCATAAAACCAAGTACATTGTATGAGCCTGAAATTCATATGGAACTATCCATTTTGCAGCCTTTTTCTATACACTGCTGTTTTTTATATTTGCAGTTTTATTTGATGTTACCTTTGATCCAACTACTATGAAACCTGAAGCAGCTGCTTCGCCCATTGCAGCTGCATGTACATCATGCTGGGATAGAATGAGTAAAATCCCATTTTCCTTATAAATACCTGCAATTGTATCATCAGGTACAAATCCTTAATGCTCCTAACTGCAGGCTGATTAAATAAATATTGAAACCCTTTTGCCTGGAAAAAATTCGATTGTGTGCATCCTAGCTTTTATCCGCCTTTTTATTTCCTAAAAGCATATCCTCTGATTCCTGCAATGCCCTTAAAATAACAGCCTCCATGTTATAATACTGATAATCCGCTAATCGTCCAACTGCCTTGATTTGCGGGTACTTTTCCAATTCTTCTTTATATTTACGGTACATTTGGACACACGGCTCATTTGCAATCGGATAATAAGGCTCATTGTATTTTACTGCACCCCTATGATAAGCTCCTGGATATTCTGTCATCACTGTTGTCTTTCCTGGCAGCTTTTGCCCTGTTAGGCGCTTCATTTCTGTTCGCCGGGTAGCTGCCCGCTCATCCGGCCAATTTAATACTGTTGCCTCCTGCAAATAATCCTTTTCATATGTCTGACATTCAAATTCCAAGGATCGGTAGGGCAGTTCGCCAAATTTATAGGAAAACAACTCGTCCAGAGGGCCTGTATAAATGACCTGCCCTTGATATACTTCCTTGCCGTAAAACACCGCATGATCAGCCTTGCGCAAGGTAAGCACATCCAATGCATTTGTATTTAGCTGTACGGTAATATTTTTATGATCCAGCATCCGTGCAAACAGCCTGGTAAACCCTTCTTTTGGCATGACCTGATATGTTTGCAGGAAGTGCTTATTATCATACGATAAGCGAATGGGTATCCTTGCGGTTACAGACGCATCAATTTCATCCGGTCCAAGCCCCCACATTTTCATCGTATAGTGGACAAATACTTTCTCATAGATATATTGTGCAAATTCTTGAATTTGTGCATCATGCGACTGTCTTAAATCCAAGATCGGAATACATGCTCCAAAGCCATAAGCATCGACAAGTTTTTGCTTTAATTGAATTGCTTTTTCTACTTCATACAAATAATCAATTGCTGTCAGGTTAATAGGTAATGGTACTTCTACTCCGTCAATCTCTGCTCTTACTGTATGATGGTAGGGCACCCATTCCGTAAACCGGCTTAAAAAATCAAATGTTTTCTTTTCCTGCATGACCGAAATATGTGGGCCATACTTATGCACCAATATCTGATCTTCATTGTAATAGTCATACATATTGCCTGCTATATGTCCTCTTCTTTCAAGCAAAAGCACACGCATATCTGCTTCTTCTGCAAATCTTCTGGCACATACTGTCCCCGCATACCCAGCGCCAATTACAATCAGATCATACATAGAATTTCATCCTCCTGATTTTTTTGCCTGCATCTGTCAGTTTTAAATATAGCTTATATGCATACGCCCGTTTCACCTTGCGCAAGTTAAAGTGATATCTGCGATAAATACGCGCAAATGGAACTATCATAGGGACACGCCTATATAAGTAAGGAGATGCTTTTTTTAAATAGCTGTCAAATGCAGCAGCCTGCTGAACACCCTGTTTCTTATTTGGATGATAAACAAGCGATATTGCATAATGTGTGAAAAGCAACTTTTCTAACATAGTCTGCAAATACGTTCTTTTCTTTCCTGTGAGCTGATCCAGAGGCAATTGATTGATCACCCGGTGCATGACCCTGTTATGGTGGGCATAACGGCTTACCATCGTAGGAATATGTATGCTTTGTTGTGTATTGCCGACAAAATACTTATACAGATAGATATCTAAAAAATAGACAGTTTGGATATATGGGAGAGGAAGCAGCATGTATTCTACATCTACATAATAGGTATTTTCCTGTAAATGCAGTCCCATATCTTGTAACATCGCTGTGCGGTAACAAGTAGACGCCAGTGCAAAATAGATATCGTGTACAGGGAGCTGCTCAAACTGGTATAACTTTTGGTAAACAACGCCATTTTGCTTAACTGGCATACTTACTCCTGTTTCCATATGGACTCTGTGATAATGAAAGGAAATTAAATCTGCCTTTTCTTTCTTTATATTTTTAATCGTATCCAGTAATACAGCAAGAGCCTTTGCATCTAACCAGTCATCTGCATCTAAAACAATAAAATATGCACCGCTTGCCTGTGACACCCCTGTATTAATCGCAGAGCCATGGCCTCCATTTTTTTTATTGATAAGCCGAAACGTATCCGGATACTTTTGTACAAAAACTGCTGCCTTTTGAGGTGTATCATCCTCTGAGCCATCATTGATAATGAGCACTTCTATTTCCTGCAGCAATGGGCACTGTGCGACAGACTGCAGACAGCGGCACAAATATGCCCCTGCATTATATGCTGGTACTGTAATTGTTAACAATTTATCGATTGTTCTCACCTTCTATCATTGTTTTATCAAAATAAGCTGCAACTGTTTCTGCTGCATATGTTTCGTTTACCTTCTGGCAGACAGCATCGTCTTTCGATAGCCCGGCCAGCTGTTCTGCTATTTTCATCACCTGTCCCCGCTCTAAAACAATCCCGCCATTTTCCGCTGTAACTCTCGCCGCTTCAGAAAAAGCGTCAGTCAGCGCCAGTACCTTATTGCCGCTGCCAATATAATCTATGAGCTTTGAAGCGCAAAAAATAGATCCTTGTATAAAATCAAATTGTGCATCTATATGAAGCAAATAATCCGATTCTTTCATAATTGCAAGACTTTGTGTATAAGAAACTGCGTCCCGCACAGTGACTAGTTCGCCTAGGAAAAAAGCATGCACAGCATCCATAAGCTGTCCGCTGATATTCCCTACAAATTGTACCCGCAGCATTTCTGCTGCCTGCGGATTGATCTTTTTTAAATGGGATAATGCAGCTAAGAAATCGTATGGCATTCTTTTGTCATCTAAATAGCCTACATATGTGATAAGAATATGCTTTCCTGCAGTTTCCTTCTTTGATGGATATAAATCCTGATCATAAGAATGCGGAATATAATAACACTTGCTTTTGTATTTCCTGTTGCGCCTCATTTGAAACACATATTCTATCTGCTTTTTGGAAGGCATAATAATTTTATCTGCATTGTGCAGTGTATATTGCTCTATCTTATATAAGCGTGTTAAGAGCTGGAATTTTGGCACTGGCAGTTGCCCAAGCAGAAATGCGATGAAGCTAGGATGCTTTATAAAATTCATATGCAGCCGCAGCTTTCGCAAATATAAATCCTGATAAATATAGGCATCCATTTCATATGGATTGCGAAACACTGGATCCGCCATACTTGCAATCCACTGAACCGACGGTGCTATTTGCTGAATTTTTTTCCCTACATATAAGCTTTCTGGCGGCATGCTGCGCGTCATAACATACGAATAATGGTATTTCTTGTTCAGCTTTTGAAACAAGCGGATACATTCTTTTACCCATTCATGAATATCATCTGTATCAATGGGATAAACGGTCACATTTTCTGCCTGCAGCTGCGATTTGCTTGCATAACTCCACTGATCGCTTTTGGAACAGCATACATCATACTGATGCTTTGAATGCTTTAATAACTTGTACGTAACCATCCCTTCCGCCGAAGTATTCGGTGGAAAAAACCAGCTGGCTGTAAATATTCTCATTTCAACCACCTTCCTTTTGTATCTTGCGTTTTATTTTTACGAGTTGCCGATATATGCTTAAGAAACGATACTTGCTTTTGCGCAGCATATGCAGACATACAATCTGGCGATCAGATGCTTCATAAAACTGTCTGTGATTTTTATATAAAAAACGATCCATCTCAAACAGCCGTCTTTTTGCCAGGTTTACATCTGGTTCACACTGCAGCAAAATATAATAATGATCCGCGCATGCAATTTCCAGTACATGTGCAATGTAACGCATTTGCGCAGTATCTGCCTGGTATCTTTTATAATAAGCAAACAGCCTTTTTACAATTGCCCGATGCTGCTTATAATTTGCAGCTAAGTTTTTCTTTGCTGTACTTTGCGTCAAATGGCCGACACGATAATGATAATATGCTGTGTCAAAAAACATCACATCTGATACAAAACGCATCGGCTCTGTGATGTAAACTAAATCATCGTAATAACATCCTTCCGGCAGCTTCAAATGCATCTCTTTTAACAGCCTGGTCCGATAGCAAATGGATGCCAGGACAAAATAATATTCAGCCATCTCCAAGGATGCAAAAGGAATCTTTTTTTTATATTCCAAAGCGCCTGAATTTACCCGATGGCTGTCTAACCCATGATTCCTCACATAATGACTGACTGTCAAATCAGCATCGCAAGTACGCAATTGCCGAACAAAGGATACGAAATCCTTCCTGGATATCCAGTCATCTGCATCCACAATCATAAAATACTTGCCTGTTGCATAGGAAAGTCCCATATTTACTGCTGATCCATGCCCGCCGTTTTCTTTCCTGATATATCGAAACAGTTTTGGATGTTTGTTAGCAATTTTTTTTGCAATCTCTTTGGTCTTGTCAAAAGATCCATCATCAACCACCAAGACCTCAATGTCATCGTCTAATCCTGGGATGCAAAAGCTTTCCAGGCATTTTTTGATATCGTCTTGCACGTTATAGGCAGGCACTGTCACTGACAATAATTTCTCCATATTTGTTTTACCCTTTTTCGATTTTCCTGGATACAAAATAGCTTTTGATGGCTGCCACGATACGTTCACTAGCATGCCCGTCTCCATAAGGGTTTACTGCCCTTGCCATTTTTTCATATTCCATAGGTACTTCAATCAGTTTCTTTGCCTCCTGATAAATTGCGTTTTCTTCGATACCTACGACTTTTACCGTCCCAGCGGCTACTGCTTCTGGACGCTCTGTTTCTGTACGAAGGACGAGAACAGGCACGCCGCACGCAGGTGCTTCTTCCTGAAGCCCTCCGGAATCTGTCATGATGAAAAAACTGTGTGCAATTAGATTATGCATATCCTCTACATCAATTGGCGAAATACAAGATACATTCTCAAGTCCGCCTAATATGTTACGTACCGTTGTTTGTACCAATGGATTCAGATGGACTGGATAAATGAAAGAGATCTCTTTGTATGTCTGTGCCAAACGTTTGACAGCGCGACAAATATTTTCTAACGGCAAGCCTAGGTTTTCCCGCCGATGAGCTGTTAGGACAATGTATTTACGGCTTCTTAAATCCAAATTTTTTAATATCTCATTTTTAAAGACATAGTCCTTTTTTACAGTCGTATGAAAAGCATCCAGCACGGTATTTCCTGTTACATAGACATGCTTTTTAATATTTTCTTTTTCCAGGTTTTCCTTATTGCACTCTGTTGGCGCAAAATGTAATTCCGCAATACGTCCTGTAAGACTACGGTTCATTTCTTCTGGAAAAGGGGTGTATTTTTGATAGGTACGAAGCCCTGCCTCCACATGCCCTACCGGGATTTTGTGATAAAATGCTGCCAGCGCTGCTGCAAAAGAAGTCGAAGTATCCCCATGTACCAATACAAGATCTGCCTGCTCCTTTTGCATTACTTCACCAAGTCCCTCTAATACACGTGACGTAATCGTTGTCAATGTCTGGCCTTTGCCCATAATATTTAAATCATACTTTGGCCGTACATCAAACACTTCCATCACCTGATCCAGCATTTCTCTATGCTGCCCTGTTAGACATACGATACATTCAATATCCTGATGCCTTTGCAGTTCCAATACTAACGGGCACATTTTTACCGCCTCTGGCCTTGTGCCAAACACAACCAATACCTTCATTCAAAGTTTTCCTCCAACACACGCTCTATTGCTAAGGCCCTTGTCTCCCATGTATTTTCCGCTACAAACTCCCTATATTGCTTGTTTGTAGAAAAAGGCTGCTTAAAGCCGTTTTGTAAAATATGTTTAATGTCTTCCTTTTTGCGGTACAGCATCAAATATTGACCAAACCTTCTTGTTTCTGCGCTGTCAATTGCCAAAACCGGCTTTTTCATCGCTAAATATTCATATATCTTTACCGGGTTTATGGTATCTAACAAAGCCCCTTGTTTAAAATTGTACAGGCAGACATCAAACCCCTGGATCAATGCAGCAAGCTCACAATGCGGACAGACGCCTAAATAAGTAACTCTGCTGTGCCTGTAAACCGGCATACAGTTTTTCCCTGCCAGCACTACCTCATACTGCGGATTCAACTGCAAAATATATGTTAGAACTTCAAAATCATACCATGTACTAATTGTGCCAACATAGCCAAATATTACTTTTTTCGTTTCCTTTGTCCGTTTTCCTTGTCCTTGTGCACAGCTGTCTGCTGTTGTTTTTTTTGCATACAATAAATCCTTTGCAATTGCATTTGGGAGTAAGTATGTTTTTTTATTTTTATATCCGTTTAATTCCTTATAAAACTTGACGCATGTAACTGTGACCAAATCCGCCTTTTGGATGAGCTTATTCCTTCCGCGAATCAGGGTATCTTTCAGAATCCTTGATGAAACAAGCATTTCCTCCTGATCCATCCAGTCATATACAAGCGGCTTGTTTTTTATGTGCCGTACCAGAGTATACCAGCCAGCGTATCCAACCCAGATCATATCACAAGATTGCTCCAACTTTTTGATTTGCACATATTCTGACAAATTGTTAAGCCCAAGCACATCCAATCGCTCTAAGCTCTTATGTACAGTCAAGCATCCATTTAACCGGATGACTGTCAAATTTGCGTACAGCTGACGCTTGATCCCTTTATAGGAACGGCCTCCTTTTAACAGCCATCTCATCAGGCTCACCGTTGGTTCTATATAATACACCTCATGTTTACCTGCCAGACATTTTGCCAACTGCTGCGGCCTTTGTTTTAAATCTCCATAATAAATGGGGGCAAAATATAATATTTTCATAAATGATCCCATGCTTTCTGCTGTCTTTCCCGCAGCAAACGGAATAACCGTACTGCCCATTGATCTGGCAAATATATGAGCAGCAAGTCAAAATAGGCATATTTTTTACAAAATTTTCTATATTTCCAGATTCTTAACGCCTGCTTGTTTTTCCTTGCCATGGCAAACGCAGTAACTTCCCGCTCCTGTTTAAAATGAATTCCTTGCTTTTTTATTGCATTTAAAAGTATACACATAGGCAGCACGCGCAACTGATAATAGTCCTGTTTTCCAGTTATCTTGTTCATAAATCCAGTTTGATTGTTGGCATGCCGGCGGTACCGCATCAGCGGCTTAGCAATAAAAGATATCCTTCCATAAGCAGAAGCAAATGCTGCTGTCCAGTGATCATAGCAAATCTGCTCGTGAAAAGGCGGGATTCGCTTTAGCACATCTTTGCGAATTAACATACTGCAGCCTGCCGTACAGTTCTGAGCCATATATCCTGCTGTCACATGTTCTCCTTGCAGAAATTGAAGCCTCTTTCGCATTTTTTTTAGGCTCGTATATACGATCCTGCCATTTTGATCAATGACAGACATATCACTGTATGCCATCACAGAATGCTGCTTTTTGATTGCTGTTGCAAGTATTTCCAGCTTTTCTTTTTCCCATATATCATCCTGATCGCAAAATGCAATATATCCGCCTCTTGCATACTGAATCAATTTTTGAAATGTTTGATTTGTACCCTCATTTTTACTGCTCCTGTACACATAGACATCTTTCTTTGGATCTATTGTACTTGCTGCTATTTGTTTGATTTTATGAAAGATCTGTATCTCTGAGCAATCGTCCATAATAATAAGCTCATAATTTTGAAAACTCTGCTGGTTCACAGATCGCAACAATTCTTCCAGCCACACAAGATTTGGATTATAAACAGCCAGAAGCACCGAAATAATCTCATACACTTTCCCGAATCACCTGCCCTATCTCATGAATCATAGACTGATCCAAGCCAGGATATACCCCTACCCAAAATGTATCATTCATAATCCTCTCTGTATTGACAAGCGCTTTTGGTATCCTGTATCCATATCCACTAGCACGCATTTCATCAAAACATGGGTGCTTTACAATATTTCCTGCAAACAGCATTCTCGTTTGGATGCCTCTTTGTTCCAGCTTTTCTACAAGCTGGTTTCTGTTTACTCCATCTTTACATGTAATTACAAAGCCAAACCAGCTTGGCTTTGTATCCTTGCAGGCTTGTGGTAAAATAAGATAATCCTGCAGATCTTCCAGCATTTCATAAAGAGATTGAAAATTACGCCTGCGCTGCTCGACAAAACCTGGCAGTTTTTCAAGCTGGGCACATCCAACAGCAGCCTGCATGTCTGTAGCCTTTAAATTATATCCAAAATGGGAATATACATATTTATGATCATAGCCGCTTGGCAGCTGTCCGTACTGCCCGTCAAAGCGATGTCCGCATCTATTATCGTTACCAGGCGGACAAACACAATCCCTGCCCCAATCCCGCAGAGAACGCAAAATCTTATGTAGCAGCGGATTGTCTGTATAAACTGCTCCGCCTTCTCCTGTTGTCATATGATGCGGCGGATAAAAACTGGATATCCCAATATCTCCGGCTGTCCCTGTAAGTTTCCATATCCCATCTACTGCATACTGCGCGCCGAGCGCATCACAGTTATCTTCAATCAGCCATAAGCCGTGCCTTTGACAAAACTCCTGGACACCTTTAATATCAAACGGACTGCCCAGAGTATGTGCTACCATCACCGCCTTGGTTTGCTTTGATACCGCATCCTCTAGCGCTGTAATATCGATATTGTATTCAGGAATCGTTACATCTACAAAAACCGGAACAGCTCCATATTGGACAATAGGCGCTATTGTAGTAGGAAATCCTGCTGCAACCGTAATAACCTCATCCCCACGCTTGATCTGCCTCTCACCTAATAAAGGTGATGTAAGTGCCATAAACGCCAGCAAATTAGCAGATGAACCGGAGTTTACAAAAGAACAATACCGAATGCCCAAATATGCAGCCAGCTTATTTTCAAAATCTTGTGTATATCTGCCTGATGTCAGCCAAAATTCCAATGAACTGTCTACAAGGTTTATCAACTCCTTACTGTCATAGACACGGGCTGCATATGGAATCCGCTGCCCAGGTTCCCATTGGTTTTTACAATGGTATTTTTTGGCGTATTCTTCTACAAGCTTTAAAATACTCTCTTTTGCTTCTTTTTCATTCATGTTTTCAAACAATGTACTCCCCATGTTGTATGTTCCTTTCCAAATGTTAACACCAAAGTCAATGTGCTTATAAATCCGTTTTTTGTTACTGTTCACTCCGTTCTCATTAACATGCAAAAATTCATCTAAAATTGCCTTCGGCAATGGAATTTTTGCACTCCTGAATCATTTTCTTACGGACTTTGCAGTAAATGCAAAGTCCTGTGTGAACAGTAACCGTTTTTTCTGACAATGCAACCTTCTAAGCCATATTTTTCGGTATATCGATCTAATTCTTTCCAAAATATTTATAAAATAATTTTTCTTCCTGATCTCCTATCAGGAAATTTGTCATTGTTTCTATGTTTTCGTCACGAAACGTTTTCAAATCATCGGCTACAATTGGAAACTGATTTAAAATTCTCATTTCCGTCACACTTCTTATCACAAAGGCGATGGGGCTCGCAAAAGCAATTGTAAGCGTACAATAGCATGCAATTATCGCATATTTATTTTTTTCTGTGAACTTCAGCTCTGGCAAATAGCCAATCATAAAAATCATAAACATATATAATGCAGGCAAAGACGCATTCATACAAAAATCCCGTCCTCCGCCAATACGAAAGAGAGGGATAATCACCAAACTACTGATACCTATCCAGTATAAAGATACTTTTTTGAATCTGGGATAAAGCAATATCCCATAGATACCGAATTCAAACAAATAAAATAAAAGCAGAATCAGCATCCGTTGTATCTCAAACGCTTCTAATGGAGCAAAAAATATACTTGCACTGTTTTCTTCTACAGCTGCATTCATACTAAAAAAAGTGCCAAAGACTGGCAAGAGAGTGACACACGCACAAATATTTTGAAAACTAAACAGATTCTTTAATTTTACCTGTTCAATTTTCTTATTCCGGATCTCCTTATATCCAACACAACATGCATAACCTATAAAAAGCAAAAAAATTCCAACAAACGGAATCGGCGCAAATGGCAATACACATAAACCGAGAAATGCCAGATTTTTTATGTTTCTGTTTTCCAAAAAAAGCGGCACTGCCACCCAAGGGACAATTGCCTGATTATATACCTGAGACATTGCGTCCAAATTACCACGGTAAAGATAGTTGGTTTCATATCCATTCAACAATACATGAAAGTCCAGCCAGCCCTCATTATTCGATAAGTCAAACGGCATACTGGTAAATCCAAAACAGATACTGAAAGCATGTCCCGCATAATTTAATCCGCTCCATAAAATCAGAAATAGTATAAGCATAACAGTTCTAGACACAGACTGATACGCCTTTGTCACATATAAAATAAGAAGAACAGACAACGCAATGCCTGCAAAATCCCATAAAAATAGTAAGATATTTCCTGCTAACCAGCCAGTATGCAGACCGATAAATTTTGCACCAAACGCCGGAACAAGCCAATGTGTAAAATAATATACCAGATTTGCATCATTGCCGTCTGTATATCTGACTGGCCATGAATACCTAATCAAATCCCGGAAAATAGCATTCCTGCAATGATTGTCGTCTGTCTGTAAAAAAAATCCTCCTGCTCCTGACAGCCATACAAACAAAAAAATTCCAAGAATGCAAATAACTATCTGCTTAAACGATAAATGAAAACGATCCATTTTTGACTGATAATCCTGTCGATATAATGCCAAAAACCCTGCTAACAAAATGATTGTGCAAATAATACCCATTCCCAGCTTCAGCCATCCGAAAAAGAAAAGAACAATCGGTATCAACATATATAAATAAGAAAGTAATGCAAGTTTTTTTATGTGAATGTCCATATCCAGCTCCTTTTTCTGATTCTAAATGCATTTCTGAAATCTGTTTCATATCTTATTTATAGTCAGTTTCGAATTCCCAGATACTTTTTCCAAAATGATTCTGTCTGAAGTTTATAAAATCCTTGCTGATAATCCGCCTTAATCGAATTGTACCTATGCCCCAGTCTCCATAACCGAATAAAAAAGCGCATTGTAAGTTTCACGGCTCTTTGCTTATTAATTATAAGAAAATATCCCTTGTTTGTAAATGGATCCACTACAAAAACTTCTCTTGTCTTATAAAAGTTCCTGCTTCTTGAGCCAAATCCAATATGCGTAAACGCAAATGGCCGATAACATGCTTTTGGCAGCAAGTAACCATTCAGCAAAGCCAATCTTAGCAGTTTGCTAAATTTATTTTTATCTTTTTCATGATATAAGAAATACTCAATATCTAAAAATGTGTATTCTTCCAATTGCTCACTCATAGGCAGCAATTTATAATTTTGCTTTCTTAATTTTTTGTCCAAACTCTCTGGATTAGTTTGTTCGAAAAATGAAATGCCCCTGCCATAATCTTTTAATGCTTTTAGTATTAATTCTGCACTTCTGTAATCATAGGTTAATATTGCCTTCATAAAACGCTTTTTCAAAAACGTAACGTTTTCCTTCCATGGCAGATGGGGCAGGTAAAGTGCGTTAATTACAAGTGTATTTCTTACCAAATAATAATTTTCACTGACGATGGAATACTTTTTATAAAATGGTTCATGCCATACATTGATTCCATTTAAGGTTATAATATTGGAACCGTTTCTGATCGTAAATTCCATGTCATCTCCTCTAAAAAAACATGGAAAAGGATAATTATTGGCACCTGCCATTTTAATAGAAAAACAGCTGCACCACCAGCCTGCAGTAGACTGATTTAATTTTTCTTCCCGTTCATTTGCTATAATCACTTTTATTTCCCGCAAATCATACTCAGGTGCAAATTGAATAAACCGATCTCCACGCCAGCTCGCATATTTTTCATACTGCAAAAAAGGAGCATCCAAAGAACACATTGCGCCTGCTAAAAAATGCAGCTCGTATTCTGACTTTCGATAGGACAAAAATGCAGTCATTTTGTCAAATACGGAAAAATCAATCGAAATATCATCGTCCATAAAAACAATGTGCGTAATACCGTCTTGTTTT
The DNA here is from genome assembly GCA_947385105.1 of uncultured Eubacterium sp. GTDB lineage: Bacteria > Bacillota > Clostridia > Lachnospirales > Lachnospiraceae > Eubacterium_J. The sequence continues at coordinate 2,203 of CANDJR010000006.1, read as the reverse complement.
TCTTTTGCCTTGATTTCATACATACATCTTGAAAATCCTGCCGCACCACCATAATTCTTATTTTTAAAAATGTGCACACCCTGCACCGTACTCGGACCTAATGTATGTCCATTATCTGCGATAAACAGCTTGGCATTCTTCTTGTTTTCATAGTTTGTATAGTTTTCTATGAGTTTGCGAATATATTCTTCTCTTTTATAGGTACAAATTCCAATGCCAAGACGTACGGCAGCAGGTACATCTTTTGTCATATAACTCGCTTCTTTTAGCAAGCATCTTTTTCCAGCAGCCTCTACTCGAAAAAAGATTATTCCCGATTTGCCAAGCATATGAGAAAAATCCAGTACATATTCCTGTGTATCTTGTGTATCAAATTCCATCCATGATACAGTACGATCGATAAAATCTCCTGCAATCATGTACATATGTTTCAGTACAATTCTTCCTTTGCCTTTCACTTTTAATTTTAGGTATACTGTATGTAAATCAGTATATTTACTCCATTTTCCAATAGAAAATGCATTAAAATAGGTACTAAACTCTGCCACTCCGCCATTTTCTATATAGATCGATTTGTCAGTATATCCTACCTGGAAATTTTTCCCTCTAATATACATGCTTTGAGCTTCTTCACGCTCTACATCAGGAAGAACTATTTTATACAGCTCATACATAATCAAAACCCTCCTAGATATTCCGTATATACTTTCTGACTTTATTGTTATAATCCCGTTCTACCCGTTTTACGGAAAAAATATTTGTACCCTCATACAACTCAAAAGCACCGGAACCGTCATCTAAATATCGATTTTTATCAATACACTTCTTCTCACCCTGTACAAGCTTTTTTACCAATACGGGTTGTAATTTATAATGTCCGAATTTAAATAATATCGTGTTACAGAGTGCTTCAAATTGATCATATCTTTTTTGGGGAATGATCCATTTTACAAACTGATATAGACGCCTTGCTGTATTTTTCAGTTTCCAGAGTGTCCTGTCAAAATTGTGCACTTCCGAATAAGTCGTTGGTCTGCCGCAGTTTTCCCATGGAATAAAACTGGATGCTATGGTTGAAAAGTAAATTTCTTCTCTCGTATATTTTTCCTCTTTTTCATTTCTGTGATAATTACATTCTATGATATGCACAATACGGCACATACTCTCATAGTTATAAAAAGACCCTTCTATTTGTGATGCAATCACCATAGTCTGGCCCGTTTCTATCATCATGTTTTTTAATACTTTGTCACGAAGTGCTGCATTTGCAGGCCACCAATGTAAGTTATTACGGGTTACTTTTCTGACGCAAAATCCCGCGTCATATTTACGGATATAGTTTTCAATATGTTCCCGAATATACATATCGTTTGACGAATGCATCATAAAGTAATCAAATTTCATCTGAGAAGAAATGAACTTAAAGTTACTAATATGCGTATGGATAATGTCTGCCCACTCCGTTTTCAGGCGTTCTGGATTAATAAATACATTCTGGTAAACAGACAAGACCTGCTGCAATCTTTGAAATTCTGAAAAAGATGCGCTTACATGAAATACAATGATAGGAAATTTTATATATTTATTAATGTTTTCAACCTGGTCTTTTATTACCTCTATTTTTTCATGAACCGGGATCGATACCACAATCTTCATTTATTCACCACCTATTTTTGATTCCTAACTTTTATTTCTAAACGCCATTACTATGCATCTGTCCTGGCGCCAAGCATTACAGTAATTCTTGAAAATCTTATCATTTCTCATCCTGATACTTGAACATCTTTCCTTTTCCACTACAAAAGAATTATAAAACTAAAATTGATTTTACATAACATTTTATGTAGTAATGTTATCTACAAGTATTTTAAACTAACCATGTTGTTTTTGCAACTCTAAAGATCTTTTTGTCTAATTTACCAATTTTTCGCTGAATTTCATCTACGATAATTGCTGTTTTTTATGTAGATGTAACAACAATGCTGTTCTGCATAAACTACGGAAAATGCAAATGAAAATAGAAGCAGTTATAAGGCATATGGTACTGCAAAATTCACTTTTCCCATATCGAAATTTCGCTTATTTATTGCAAATATACTTTTCTATTTTTATAAATTTAGATTAAATAAAGCCGGCATAACATTACTACATAATAAAGATCGGAAGAGCACACGTCTGAACTCCAGTCACCGTTAGAAATCTC
>CANDJR010000005.1 GCA_947385105.1 uncultured Eubacterium sp. | reverse complement strand
ACACGTTCTTACGGGTTTTGCAGTAAATGCAAAACCCTGGAGTGAACAGTAACTGAGTGCAGTCCATTGGAAGTTTGCCTGCGGCAAAGGACAGCATTCACGCAAGGCTGAAGATACACGTTCTTACGGATTTTGCAGTAAATGCAAAACCCTGGAGTGAACAGTAACTGCTATGGCAGCATGTTTGTGAAAAAATAATGAATATTCTTGCGGACAATGTATATTTGCACTATAATAGCAAAAGGTACGGCTGAGGGCCGTTGCATATTTGGACTTGTATAAAGTAGCAAATATCAGAACAAATAAAAAATTTTGTAACAAATAGAAAATTTTATACCAAATAGAAAATTTCAGGAGGCATTTTATTTATGAAGTTAAAGAAAATAGCAGTTATCTTACTTTCCGCAGTGATCCTGCCTTCCTTTGCAGCAGCAGGGTGCGGCAAGTCCATCGATATGAGTGCAGCGGCAGCTACATTGGACGGCAAAGATATTTCCATGGGCCTTGCGAACTTTATGGCGCAATATCAGGCTGTGCAGATGGATTCTTATCTTTTGTCCTATTATGGAGAAGATATGTGGAGCCAGGATTCGGGCGATGGTACGACAATGACAGAGTCTGTCAAAAAGAGCGTGATGGAAAACCTGCAGGATTGTTATTTATTAGACGCACATACTGCAGACTATGACATTTCCTTGACAGAAGATGAGAAAAAGGCGATTACAGACGCAGCCGCTAAATTTATCGAAGATAATAGCGCAGATGCGATCAAAACAATGGGCGCAACACAAGAAACAGTAGAAGAAATGCTGCGTATTCAGACGATTCAGTCCAAGATGCGTAAGGCCATTGAAGCAGAAATTGATACAAATGTCAGTGCAAAGGAATGTGCGCAGAAGACATTTAGCTATGTCAGCTTTGCAAAACCAGGCGTGAACGAAGCTATAGCAAATAATGACAGCGATACAGAAAAAGAGACAGAAGAAGATGTGAAGGCAAAAGCAGAAGCATTTTTAGAAGCAGCTGCAGAAAATATGGAAGATGCAGCAGAAACCGGAGAATATACGATTTTAACATGCTCTTATGGGGACGGAGATTTAACGGAAGAAGATAATACAACAAGTCTGGATGTCTCTGTGCTGCAGGCAGCGGACAAGCTGAAAGAAGGAAAGCTTTCAGATGCGGTTGTAGAGACAGAAACAAATTACTATGTACTTCGTATGGATTCTTTGGATGACAAGGAGGCAGCAGAGAAAAAGAAAGAATCGATTTTATCACAGCGGCGCGACGATAAATACGAGGAAAAATTAAAAGAATATAAAGACAGCTGCAAATGGTCTATCCATGAGGATGCGTGGGAAAAAGTTAATTTTGATGAATTATATACAGTGAAAACAGCGGAAACAGAAACAGGGACAGACGATGCGGGCACTGACGCAAATAATACCGGAACAGGAACAGACGATGCAGGCACAGATGCAGATAATGCTGGGACAGGAACAGACGATGCAGGCACAGATGCAGATAATGCTGAGACAGGAACGGATGACGCAGGCACAAGCACAGACGATGCAGGCACAGACGCAGATAATGCTGAGACAGGAACGGATGATGCGAACAGTGCAGGACAAGATAATGCTGGCAAAGACGATAAGGCAAAAAAATAAGAAATAAGAAATAAAACCAAAGTATGTGCAGCAGGGATATTTGTATATGGCATACAACACTGTATAAAAAAGAGGGAAAGACAGATACTGTTTGCAGTACTGTCTTTCTTTGCAAATGTGAAGGGAAGGTTATGAAAAAGTTATTAAATTTTCTCAAAGATTATAAAAAAGAAAGCATCCTTGCACCCTTATTTAAGATGCTGGAGGCTACCTTTGAATTGATTGTTCCTTTGGTTATGGCAGCAATTATTGACGTAGGCATTGCAAATGGCGACAGGGGATATGTTGTAAAAATGTGCATGGTCATGATAGGGCTGGGTCTGATAGGGCTGGCATGCTCGCTTACCGCGCAGTTTTTTGCTGCAAAGGCAGCAGTTGGCATGGCGACAAAGCTGCGTCATACGATGTTTGCCCATATTCAAAAACTTTCTTTTTCCAATATTGATAAAATTGGCACTTCGACATTAATTACTCGCATGACAAGCGATATAAACCAAGTTCAGGCAGGTATGAACTTATTTCTGCGCTTATTTTTGCGTTCTCCGTTTATCGTATTTGGCGCAATGGTGATGGCGTTTACTGTGGATGTAAAGGCAGCGGTTATTTTTGTCATTACAATACCGCTGCTGTCACTTGTTGTATTTGGCGTTATGTGCATGAGCATCCCATTGTATAAAAAGGTACAGGCCGGATTAGATGAGATTACGACCCAGGTACGGGAAAACCTAACTGGCGTACGTGTGATCCGTGCGTTTCATAAAGAAGAAAAAGAGATTAGTGACTTCAGGATAAAAAATCAAATGCTGAATGAACATCAACAATATGTGGGAAAGATTTCAGCATTGACAAACCCGGTTACTTATGTCATTATTAATTTTGCAACGTTAATATTAATCTGGACCGGAGCGCTGCGCGTTGATGCAGGCTATCTGACTCAGGGCGAAGTGGTGGCATTAGTAAATTATATGTCGCAGATACTGATAGAACTTATTAAACTGGCAAACTTAATTGTAAGTGTAACAAAAGCGATTGCTTGCGGAAAGCGTGTGGCGGATATATTGGATGTGCCGGAAGGAATTGAGGCCATGCAGGGAACTGCAACAGAAAGCAAAATACAGAAGGAACAGGATGGAGAAGTTCCGAAAATTGAATTTTCAGATGTTTGTATGTCGTATCATGGATCTGGCGAATATGCGGTGTCTCATTTGAACTTTCAAATAAAAAAAGGTCAGACCATTGGAATTATCGGAGGAACTGGTTCAGGAAAAAGTACAGTTGTGCATTTAATCCCGCGTTTTTATGACGTGTCCAAAGGCGCAGTACGTATTGACGGCAAGGACGTCAGAGATTATGATATCGCAAAATTGCGCAAAAAAATAGGTATTGTGATGCAAAAGGCAGTGCTGTTTCAAGGAACCATCCGGGAAAATCTGCTGTGGGGAAGTTTAGAGGCATCAGAAGAACAGTTAAAGGACGCTGTAACAAAGGCGCAGGCATCGGATGTCATTACTGCAAAGGAACAGGGATTAGACGAGCCAGTAGAGCAGGGCGGCAAGAACTTTTCCGGTGGCCAGCGGCAACGGCTTACGATTGCGCGTGCACTTGTACGCCGCCCAGAAATTTTAATATTTGACGACAGCGCCAGTGCGCTTGATTATGCTACGGATGCAAGGCTTCGCAAGTCCCTGCGGGCACTTGACTATGAACCGACGATTCTTATTGTATCACAGCGTACTTCTTCTGTACAGACGGCGGATTGTATCCTTGTCTTGGATGATGGGGAAATTGCAGGAATTGGCACACATGATCAATTGCTGCAATCATGTGATGTATACCAGGAAATCTATGCATCTCAGTTTCGATCACAAAATCAGCCGGAGGGAAAGGAGGGAACGCTATGTCTGCAATAAATCAAACCTTGAATAAAAAACAGACAAGAACTTTAAAAAAAGTGCTTTCTTATATTCGGCAATACCGTCTGTTAGTGCTGCTGTCACTTTGCCTGGCAGCGGTTACCGTTTTTGCAACGCTCTATTTTCCAATTTTGACTGGGAATGCAGTGGATTTGATTTTGGCAAAAGGGCAGGTGGATTTTACAGGGATATGGGAAATTATTAAAAAAGCGGCAATTTTAATTGCAGTGGCAGCAGCAGCACAGTGGCTGATGAATGTCATCAATAACCGGATTACTTATCAAGTCATTCGCGATATTCGAGAAGCTGCGATGGAAAAGCTGCAGAGACTGCCATTAAAATATTTAGATGCACATGCTGCCGGCGATATTGTCAGCCGTATGATTGCGGATGTAGATCAGTTTGCAGACGGTTTACTGATGGGATTTACACAATTATTTACGGGTGTTTTAACAATATTAGGAACACTTTGCTTTATGATATCTGTCAATGTACAGATTACGATCGTGGTAGTGCTTGTGACGCCGGTTTCTTTTGTCGTGGCTGCTTTCATTGCCAAAAATACGTACCAGATGTTTCAGGCGCAGTCTGCAAGCAGGGGACAGCAGACTGCGCTTATAGATGAGATGATAGGCAACCAGAAGGTTGTTCAGGCTTTTGGACAGGAAGAACAGGTGCTGGAGCGGTTTGATGCCATTAATGCGGATTTGGAAAAATATTCGCTGCGTGCGATTTTCTTTTCCTCAATTACAAACCCAGCAACACGGTTTGTTAATAGTCTGGTGTATACAGGCGTAGGAATTTTTGGTGCTTTAGCAGCTATTAATGGGCACTTGAGCGTAGGCCAGCTTGCTTGCTTTTTAAGTTATGCGAACCAATATACAAAACCATTTAATGAGATATCCGGCGTGGTTACGGAACTGCAAAATGCAATGGCATGCGCAGCACGGATTTTTGCGTTTATCGAAGAAGAAGCACAAGTGCCAGATGTGCCGAACGCACGTGTACTGGATCATGCAGACGGCAATGTGGATTTGCAACATGTCTCTTTTTCTTATTCAGAGGATAAAAAGTTAATTGAAGACTTTAATTTAAAGGTAAAGCATGGACAGAGAATCGCAATTGTAGGGCCTACCGGATGCGGAAAAACGACAATGATTAACCTTTTGATGCGGTTTTATGATGTGGATGCAGGAGAAATAGACATAGACGGTACAGACATCCGTAAGATTACACGAAAAAGCCTGCGGGGATCTTATGGCATGGTGCTGCAGGAAACGTGGCTGCGCAGCGGTACGATCCGGGATAATATTTGCATGGGAAAACCAGATGCTACGGAAGAACAAATGATTGCAGCAGCAAAGGCAGCACATGCGCACAGCTTTATCAAACGTCTGCCAATGGGGTATGACACATTGGTGGCAGAAGATGGAGGGAATTTATCACAGGGACAAAAGCAGCTGCTTTGTATCGCACGCGTCATGCTTTGTATGCCGCCGATGCTTATTTTGGATGAAGCGACGTCCTCGATTGATACGCGTACAGAGATGAAAATTCAAAATGCATTTGCAGCTATGATGCAGGGTAGGACAAGCTTTATTGTGGCACACCGTCTGTCAACAATTGAAAGTGCGGATGTCATTTTAGTCATGCGCGACGGCAAAATAATGGAACAAGGATCTCACAAGCAATTGTTGGCAAATAAGGGATTTTATGCAACTCTATATAACAGCCAGTTTGCACAGTGATAGGAACCAAATGGCAGGAAAAGAATAACATAAATAAGAAGGATGATCCGGTTTACTTTTGACAAATTGAATAGTTTGTACGATAATGCTTTTACAAAAGTATAGAATCTGCTATAATTACATTTGGATACTTGACAAATCGGAAAATGGGCTACTATAATTACTTGTTTGATATTTTCTGAAATTTGATATTTTTCGAAAGAAACAGTAAGAGATGCGATAGGCTCAAGAAAAGAATTTGAAGCATTTGTATAGAATTTGAAGCATTGACAGAAAGATGATATTTTTCGAAAGAGGCAGTAAGGATGCGAATGGATAGATGGTGGAATTCAAAGCATTGACAGATAGAGGTGTGAGATGGAACAGTATTATGTGATTAAAGGTGGGATCCCGCTGGTTGGTGAAGTAGAGATAGGGGGAGCTAAAAATGCTGCACTTGCTATTTTAGCAGCTTCTATTATGACAGATGAAACAGTTACAATTGAAAATCTTCCAAATGTGCGTGATATTAATGTGCTTTTGGAGGCAATGGAAGGAATTGGCGCAAAAATAGACCGTGTGGATGAGCATACGGTCAGAATTAATGGCGCTTTGATTCAAGAACTGTGTGTTGAATACGAATGTATCAAGCGGATACGTGCATCTTATTACCTGTTAGGTGCTTTGCTTGGCAAATACAAGCATGCAGAAGTGGCGCTCCCAGGAGGATGTGATATTGGCAGCAGGCCAATTGATCTGCATCTGAAAGGATTCCGTGCACTCGGTGCAAATGTTGAAATCAAACACGGGCTGATTATTGCACAGGCAGCGCATTTAGGAGGGACACATATCTATCTGGATAAAGTCTCTGTCGGTGCGACGATTAACATTATGATGGCTGCTGCGATGGCAGAAGGCAAGACCATTATTGAAAATGCCGCAAAAGAGCCGCATGTCGTAGATGTAGCAAACTTTTTAAACAGCATGGGCGCAAATATCCGTGGTGCGGGTACGGATGTGATCCGTATTGTAGGAGTTGAGAAGCTTCATGCAACAGAATATTCTATTATACCAGATCAAATTGAGGCAGGGACGTTTATGTTTGCTGCTGCCGCTACCAGGGGCGACGTTACAGTAAAAAATGTTATTCCAAAGCATTTAGAGGCTACGACAGCTAAGCTGATTGAGGTTGGCTGTGAAGTAGAGGAATTTGACGACGCTGTACGGGTAGTATCTTCCAAACCAATGCATCATACACAAGTAACGACGCTTGCATATCCGGGTTTTCCGACAGATATGCAGCCGCAGATGTCTGTACTGCTTGGAATCGCAGAGGGCACAAGTACTGTTACGGAAAGTATATTCGAGAATAGATTTCGCTATGTAGATGAATTAACAAGAATGGGCGCTAATATTAAAGTAGAAAGCAGTATTGCGATTATTAATGGCGTATCCGGTTATATGGGAGCAAGGGTTAGTGCACCGGATTTGCGCGCTGGGGCAGCGCTTGTCATTGCAGGGCTGGCTGCGGAAGGCGTTACGGTAGTTGACAACATCCATTATGTCGAACGCGGTTACGAAGACTTTGAAAAAAAATTAAATGAGCTGGGAGCACAGATAGAAAAAGTCAATTCCGAAAAAGAAATACAAAAATTTAAGTTAAAAGTAAGTTGAATTTATTGGAAATTCAGGTGCTCTTTACAGCAGGAGCTGTCGCACTAAGAAAAATATATACAAGATTTAGTTTGATTTAATTCCAAAACAATACTATATCTTGTATACTCAATCCTTATTGCGACAGCCCTGTAAGAATAAAATTTGGCATTGACTTTTTTATGAAAATGTTGTATGTTCCTATTAAGTTAGATTTGAAAATTCAAAAATTGCATACGGTTTTTCTCTTATTCAGAGTGATGGAGATACATAGGATCTGTGAAGTCACGGCAACCCCCTGGAAGATTGCGAGGATGCAATATTCAGTAAAGCGGAAGGTGCCAGCCTGAGCGAGTAATCGAACAATAAGAGGATTTGATGATTTAACCGAGGTGTCAGGTCCGCTTATGAAGCGAACCTGTTTTTTTATGCACACGGATACCCTGCGGAAAAAGTCAGCAAAGCTGACGGGTATCCGGCGCACGAGAAGGGAAATCCTTCTTGATAAGTACACGGAAACCAGGCGGAGTATGTCAGCAAAGCTGACGGAAATAAATCAATCAACGAAAGGACAAAGTATGGAAAAGTTATTATTTACCTCAGAATCAGTAACTGAAGGACATCCAGACAAGGTGTGCGATGCTGTGTCGGATGCTATTTTGGATGCATGCATGGAGCAAGATCCGATGAGCCGTGTCGCATGTGAAACGGCAAGCTGTACAGGGTTCGTGTTGGTAACAGGGGAGATTACGACAAAAGCACAGTTAGATATTCCGGCAATTGTACGTAAAACAGTAAATGAAATTGGCTATGATGACGGCAAGACTGGATTTGATGGAAATACATGCGCCGTATTTGTTGCGCTTGATCAGCAGTCAGCAGATATTGCTATGGGCGTGGACAAGGCGTTAGAAGCAAGAGAAAATAAAATGACAGAAGAAGAACTGGATGCCATTGGTGCAGGCGATCAGGGTATGATGTTTGGTTATGCAACAAATGAAACAGAAGAATATATGCCATATCCGATTTCTCTGGCGCATAAGCTGGCACTGCAGTTAACAAATGTGAGAAAAGATGGGACGCTTACTTATCTTCGTCCAGACGGGAAGACGCAGGTATCGGTAGAGTATGATGAATTAGGAAAGCCAAAAAGACTAGAAGCAGTTGTACTGTCTACGCAGCATGACGCAGAGGTAACACAGGAGCAGATTCATGCAGACATTATGAAGTATGTCTTTGATCCGATACTGCCAAAAGAACTAATCGATGCAGACACGAAATATTTCATTAATCCAACAGGCAGGTTTGTAATTGGCGGGCCTCATGGAGATGCCGGGCTTACAGGACGTAAGATTATTGTTGATACATATGGCGGTTATGCGCGTCATGGCGGCGGCGCTTTTTCCGGAAAAGACTGTACGAAAGTAGACCGTTCTGCAGCCTATGCAGCACGTTATGTTGCAAAAAATATAGTAGCTGCCGGATTGGCAGATAAATGTGAAATCCAGCTTTCATATGCGATTGGCGTAGCGCAGCCGACATCTGTTATGATAGATACATTTGGTACTGGGAAAATGGCGGATGAAAAGTTAGTAGAGATCATACGCAAAAACTTTGATCTGCGTCCAGCAGGCATTATAAAGATGCTTGATTTGCGCAGGCCGATTTATCGTCCAACAGCTGCTTACGGACATTTTGGGCGGACAGATGTAAAGCTGCCTTGGGAGGCACTGGATAAAGTAGAAATGCTCAAAGGCTATCTGTAAAAGAGTCTATAAAAAGGCTGTTTGCCATTAGACGTTTTGTAATGTTAAGAATTTAGAGAAAATTTAGAAACATTTTTGTAAGATTTTATATGAAAATACTGGTTACATGATATAATATGCATAAGCGAAAAGCATGCTTGCGTATAAGTCCAGCCGCTGCGGTATGTGGAATGCCGCGCGGCTGTTTTTATGTGCAGCCTCAAGTAGACAAATATGCTGCAAACAGCGGCGCATAGTGTGCACGCAGGCGGTGGAAAAAAGATTCCCTTCTTGCTTACTGGATTGGAGTATGATTATGAAGTTAAAGACAAGATTGATTATTTCTTTTTTGCTCATTGTATTTGTGCCGATTTTTTTGGCGGCAATTACGTTTTTTGTAATTCGTCTGCTGCAGCTGAATGTAGGAACCGGCCAAAATGAATTGGATATCGGGTCACTGGCTACTCCTATGAATTTTTCACAGTTACAGGTACTGCTTGAGGATATGGCGTTTTGCGTTGTCATGATTTTAATTATAACCGGACTGACAATCACAATATGGATTTATCGGGGCATTGTTACACCTATACGTAAATTAGAAGAAGCAGCACAAAATATTAAAGAAGGAAACCTGGATTTTACGGTTGAAGTGGAGACAAACGATGAGATTGGCAGGCTCTGTCAGAATTTTGAAGAAATGCGTCAAAGGCTCAAAGATACGGCCGAGGAAAAGCTGGAATCTGAAAAAGAAAACCGTGTGCTGATCAGTAATATTTCTCATGATCTAAAGACGCCGATTACAGCGATTAAAGGGTATGTCGAAGGGATTATGGACGGTGTGGCGGATACGCCGGAAAAGGTTGATAAATATATCCGTACGATATACAGCAAAGCGAATGATATGGATCGCCTGATAAATGAGCTGACGTTGTATTCGAAAATTGATGCGAATCGGATTCCTTATAATTTTAACCGGATTAACGCAGCGGATTATTTTAATGACTGTATAGAAGAAATCGGATTGGGACTAGAGGCAGAACATATCCGCTTGTCATATTATAATTATGCGGCAGATGATGTTGTCATTATTGCAGATCCGGAACAGCTGAAACGGGCGATTGATAATATTATTGGCAATTCTGTAAAATATATGGATAAAGAATATGGGCAGATTAATATTCGCATCAAAGATGTGGGTGATTTTATTCAGGTAGAAATTGAAGATAATGGTAAGGGAATTGCACAAAAGGATTTGGCGTATATTTTTGACCGTTTTTACCGGACCGATGCTTCGAGAAATTCGGAAACCGGAGGGAGCGGTATTGGGCTTTCGATCGTAAAGAAAATTATTGAAGATCATGGCGGGAAAATATGGGCAACCAGTAAAGAGTTTACAGGCACGGTGATGTATTTTGTAATACGAAAATATCAGGAGGTTCCAAATGAATAAAATATTAATCATTGAAGATGAAATGTCAATTGCAGAGTTGGAAAAAGATTACCTGGAGCTTAGCGGTTTTGAAGTTTCGATTGAAACAAATGGAGAGAAGGGGCTAAAAAAGCTGTTAGAGTCGGATTATAATATGGTGATTTTAGATTTGATGCTGCCGGGGATGGATGGTTTCGAGGTCTGTAAAAGGATACGTGAGCAGAAAAATCTGCCGATTCTTATGGTATCAGCCAAAAAGGATGATATTGATAAAATTAGAGGGCTTGGCCTTGGTGCAGATGATTATGTGACAAAGCCATTTTCGCCAAGTGAGCTTGTTGCGCGGGTGAAAGCGCATCTGGCCAGATATGAACGGCTGATTGGCAGCGGCATGCCGCAAAACGATATTGTGGAAATACGCGGAATACGGATTGATAAGACGGCAAGGCGTGTATGGATCAATGAAGAAGAAAAGCAATTTACAACAAAGGAGTTTGACCTGCTTGTATTTTTAGCGCAAAATCCAAATCGGGTTTTTACAAAAGAAGAGTTGTTTAAAGAAATCTGGGATATGGAATCTGTCGGTGATATTGCAACAGTTACGGTGCATATTAAAAAGATTCGGGAAAAAATAGAGATTAATACAGCCAAACCACAGTATATCGAGACAATCTGGGGTGTTGGATACCGGTTTAAGGTGTAGACATTCCGTCAGCAAAAGGATAAGCCAAAAAGCTATGGATATTAAAATATTATATGAAGATGCGGATCTCATTGTCTGTGTCAAACCTGCTGGAATTGCTTCGCAAACAAGGCAGATCGCACAGCAGGATATGGTAAGCCTGCTTTGCAATTACCGCAGCAGGAAAAAGGAGGAGGCCTATATTGGGCTAATTCACCGACTGGATCAGCCGGTAGAGGGAATACTTGTATTTGCCAAGCATGCCAAAGCAGCCGCTGCATTGAGCAGGCAGCTTGCGAAAGGGGCATTTACCAAAAAGTATCTGGCAGTGGCGCAGGGCACGATGCCAAAGCAGGAGGGGATACTGGAACATTTTGTGAAAAAGGATTCCCGCAGGCAGATGGCATATGTGACAGATGCACATGATCCGCAGGCAAAGCGCGCACAGCTGAAGTACCGGGTTTTAGAAACACGGATTTGTACGGATTATGGCATGGGTTTGTGTGAAGATCTGGGTAAGGATGAAAGTGAAAGATTTCGTGAAGATACCAAGACGCATCAAAATGCAGAATTAAGTATAGATACAAGAACGTATAAAGGTAGAAAATTGTGTACAGAAACGGGTAAGGAAGAAAGCATAGGATTGTGTACAGAAACGGGTAAGGAAGAAAGCATAGGATTGTGTATAGATACCAGTGCGGATGAAGGTAAAGGATTGTACACAGATATAAGTAAAGAAGAAAGCATAGGATTGCGTACAGAAACGAGTACGTATGAAAAGAAAGCTTCAAGAGGTTTTCTGGGAAATCCTGCAGATGATAAGAGCGTGTACAGTCTTGTAGAGATAAAACTTATAACAGGGCGGTTTCATCAAATACGTGTACAGATGGCACATATGGGTGCACCGCTTGCAGGCGACTTTAAATATCATCCAGCATGCAAAGGGATGCAGGAACAAGGAGGACTTGCATTATGCGCCTATGAGCTTGCATTTGTACATCCTATCAAGAAAAATAAATTAACATTTCATATAAAGCCAACAGCTGCGTTATTTCAGCAATTCCAGACAATGCAAAACTTTGACATTTTATCTAAAAAGTGACAAATGCTTTGCTACATAAATTGATGGATTTCACACATACTTTTTTCATGAGATGGTATGAAAAAGATAATGTGAAAAAAGTGATTTTATTTACAGGAATTACATTGGCGGTATATTTCGCGATGAAGTATGTCCTGCCAGTTGTAATTCCTTTTCTTGTCGGCGGACTGCTTGCCATGATATTAAACCCGATGGTCGAACGGGTAGTCAAAAAAACAGGCAGAGGACGCAGTTTTATTTCTATGGTAATGGTAGCTGTCCTGCTGGCAGCAGCAGGAACCGCCTGCTTTTTTATAGGGCGCGCTGTATGTACGCAGCTTGCAGCCTTAGTGCAGCATGCAGATACGATTGGAGGGAATGTACGCGGTGTTTGGTATGACTGCTGTGACAAGCTGACAAGAAGCTTTGGGATGCAGATGGAAGAAGCAGATATGCTATTTGCAGAAATAGAACAAAAAGTTAAAAGCGGATTTTCGGACAGTACCTTGCCATATTTGCTGAAAAACTCAGTTTCTTATGCGAAAACAATATTTTCGATTATGAGTATCGTTCTCGTGTCGCTGATTGCTGCAATGCTGATGCTGACGGATTATCCCAAAATTACAGGCTGTATCCGTCAGTCGGCGGCAGGCAGGCTGGTAATTCAGATGAAACAGCATACAAAGCAGGCAGGAGGCATGTATTTAAAAGCTCAGATTATAATTTTAGTGATTATCAGTTTGATTTGTGTTGTTGGACTATTTTTTACAGGGAATCCTTATGCACTATTAGCTGGTGTGGGGATTGGACTTTGCGATGCGCTGCCGTTTATTGGTACAGGGACGATCTTTGTGCCATGGATGATTATCGATATTGTAAATGGAAACTATATTTTAGCAGCAGTCTATGGAATTTTATATGTTGTGTGCAGCTTTGTCCGTCAGTTGTTAGAACCGCGTCTAATTGGTGACAAGCTGGGTTTTCCGCCGATTGCAGTTTTAATGACGATTTATATCGGGATTCATGTGTATGGCGTATCCGGAGTTATTTTAGGGCCTGCTTCGGCATTTCTAATTTATGAGTTATATTTAGCGATCCTTCCTACGTATTGTGCTTGACATTCTGAATATATGACGCTAGAATAAATCCAATAAATAAAGGAATTTAAGCATAAAAGGAGAAAACAATGGCAAAGGACAAAAAGCTCGTAGAGTCAATCACTAGCATGGAAGATGATTTCGCGCAATGGTATACAGATGTTGTAAAAAAAGCTGAGTTAATGGATTATTCTTCGATTAAAGGGTGCATGATCTTTAAGCCTGCAGGTTATGCAATTTGGGAAAATATACAGCAGGAATTGGATCGGCGCTTTAAAGAAACAGGCGTTCAGAATGTATATATGCCAATGTTCATATCAGAGGGCCTTTTAAATAAGGAAAAAGAACATGTAGAAGGATTTGCTCCTGAAGTGGCATGGGTGACGCATGGGGGACTGAATCAACTACAGGAGAGGCTTTGCGTTAGGCCGACTTCAGAAACGCTGTTTTGCGATTTTTATAAAAATGATATTCAGTCATACCGTGACTTGCCAAAGGTGTATAACCAGTGGTGCTCTGTTGTCAGATGGGAAAAAGAGACGCGTCCTTTTTTGCGTTCCCGTGAATTTTTATGGCAGGAAGGACATACAGCACATGCTACAGAACAAGAAGCGCAGGAACGTACGGAACAGATGTTAAATGTGTATGCGGATTTTTGTGAAGAAGTGCTGGCCATACCTGTAATCCGCGGGCAGAAAACAGAGAAGGAAAAATTTGCAGGCGCAAAGGCAACTTATACGATAGAAGCACTCATGCATGATGGGAAAGCGCTGCAGTCCGGGACAAGCCATAACTTTGGCGACGGGTTTGCAAAAGCGTTTGGCATACAATTTACAGACAAAAATAACCAGCTGCAGTATGTACATCAGACGTCATGGGGACTGAGCACGCGGTTAATTGGCGCAATTATTATGGTGCATGGAGATAATTCCGGTTTAGTGCTGCCGCCTCAGATAGCGCCAGTCCAGGTGATGATCGTACCGATCCAGCAGCAAAAGGAAGGTGTCCTGGAAAAAGCAAATGAATTGTATGAAGCTCTCAAAGGTACGCTGCGCGTGAAAGTAGACGACAGTGAAAAAAGCCCAGGCTGGAAATTTGCAGAGCAGGAAATGCGCGGCATTCCAGTACGTGTGGAAATCGGGCCAAAAGATATCGAAAAGGGCCAATGCGTCGTTGTACGCCGCGATACGCGGGAAAAATACCAAATATCATTTGACGAATTGCAGCAGCGCTTACAGGAGCTGTTAGATACCATTCAGTCAGATATGTATCAGCGTGCAAAAGATCATCGGGATTCCCATATTAGTGATGCGCATAACTACGAAGAGTTTCAGGAGGCAATTGCACAAAAACCAGGGTTTGTCCGTGGGATGTGGTGCGAAGAACAGGCATGTGAGGAGAAGATCAAAGAAGAAACTACAGCGACCTCACGCTGTATGCCGTTTCAGCAGGAACAGATTTCAGATGTGTGCGTCTGCTGTGGCAAGCCGGCGAAAAAACTTGTATTTTGGGGCAAAGCTTATTAAGCCGCAAGGTATCATATCAATGCAGGAATAGGGATATCAAATGGCAGCTATTCAAATAAAAATCCCGGAAAAAGTAAAATTTATTTTAGATAACTTGTCTTTACATGGCTATGAGGCATATGCAGTCGGCGGCTGCATCCGGGACAGCCTCATGGGCAGGCAGCCGGAGGATTGGGATATTACGACATCAGCAAAGCCTTTGCAAGTAAAAGAGCTGTTTACACGTACTGTGGATACGGGGCTGCAGCATGGCACGGTGACGGTTATGCTGGGAAAAGAAGGCTTTGAGGTTACTACGTATCGTATTGACGGGGAATATACAGATCACAGGCATCCAAAGGAAGTCATATTTACACCGGATGTATTGGAAGATTTGAAACGCCGCGACTTTACGATTAATGCAATGGCATATAATGAGACAAAAGGGCTGATTGATGCATTCGGCGGTATGGAAGATCTGCACAACGGACTGATCCGGTGTGTAGGCAATCCTGCCAGCCGTTTTCAAGAGGACGCGCTTCGAATGCTTCGGGCAGTACGCTTTGCAGCGCAGCTTAATTTTACTGTCGCACCACAAACAGAAGCGGCAATCTTGCAATTGGCACCAAACTTGGATCGAATTAGCGCAGAGAGGGTTCGCACAGAGTTAGTGAAGCTTTTGGTTTCGCCGCATCCAGAACGGATGCGGGATGTGTATGCACTTGGCATTACGAAGGTTGTTTTTCCTGAGTTTGATGAGATGATGCAGACAGAGCAAAACCATATGCATCATTGTTATAGTGTCGGGGAGCATGTGATTCACAGTATGGAACATACACCGCAAGATAAAATACTTCGTCTTACGATGCTGCTGCACGATATTGCCAAGCCAAGCTGCAAGACGACAGATTCAGACGGTATTGACCATTTTTACGGTCATCCAAAAAAAGGTGAAGAAATTGCGCGTAAAATTATGCAGCGCTTAAAAATGGACGGCAATACAATCCAGCGTGTCTGCGCACTGGTACGGTGGCATGACGAGAATCCGCCATTAGAGGAGGTACGGATACGAAAGACGATTCAAAAAATCGGCTTGGATCAGTATCCGGCAATCTTTGCTGTGAAACGGGCGGATATTTTGGCACAAAGCGCTTTTCGGCGAGCAGAAAAGCTGGCCTATGTAGATGCTTATGAAAGCATGTATGAGAAAATTCTGGCACAAGGACACTGTCTGCATTTAAAGCAGCTAGCAGTTACTGGGAGGGATCTGTTGCAGCTTGGGGCTGTACAGGGAAAACAGGTAGGCGAGATTTTGAACCGTCTGCTTGCAGAAGTGCTGGAAGAACCGGCGAAAAATGACAGAGCATATTTATTAACACAAGCACGTAAATTTTTATAGAATAGAGAAAAAGAGAGCATATTTTAGCGCCCTGTTTCATACAATGAATGGACACGTTAAGTCGTGATTGTTCATCTTATGGAGGGGTGCTATTGTGTATAACCGGACAGAAATTATCTTAGAAGCGTATCCATATGAATTTACTGATATACAAAAAGGAAGGGGCGCCTATTTGTGTACGGACCAGGATGGAGGGCGGAAGATCTTAAAACAGTTCTCAGGCTCTGCAGCAAAAGCAGAGTTATTAAATCGATTTTTAAAATATTTGAATGAGCGGGGAATTGTCTGTGAACAGATTGTACCTACAAAGGAAGGGGAATTATTGTTTACAGATATAGATGATACAAAATATTATATGAGAACCTGGCTGGAAGGCAGGGAATGCGATACAAGAAACAGGGAGGATATTTTGTGTGCTGTGCGCAGGCTGGCGCAGTTTCATTGTGTGACAGCTGGATTTACAGAAGAAATACCGTGTGCTATGAACAGGACACCAGACTTTTTACAGCAGGAATATATCCGCCATACAAGGGAACTGCATAAAGTACGCAATTACATAAAATCCCGCAAAAAGAAAAATGAATTTGAGACACGCTTTTTGGCAGAATATGATTGTTATATCCATCAGGCAGAGGAAGTGACAAACAGGCTGCAGGCTATGGGTGAGGTTCCAAAAGAAAGGTGCTTTGGTATTTGCCATGGAGATTACAGCCAACATAATTTGATTTTTACAGTGCATGGCCCAGTTATGATTAATTATGAGCGGTTTTGCAAAGATGCTTATGTGGGTGATTTTGCTCATTTTTTCCGTAAGATTATGGAAAAGCATAACTGGAATACCGGATTAGGTTTGGACTTGATTCACACTTATGAAAAAGTGCGGAAAATGACTGCTTGGGAGCACAAACAATTTTACGATAGGATTGCATATCCGGAAAAATTTTGGAAAGTTGCAAACCATTATTTTAACTCGAAAAAAAGCTGGGCAAACAACAGAGACAGTGAAAAGCTGGAAAAAATATGTGCGCAGGAACAAGAGCGTATGGCATTTTTAACGATGTTAAAGCAGCGCAGCTGCAAAAGCTGATAAAATGGGCAGACAGTAACACGGTCTTTTGTGAAAAGTGTATGTACACGATGCAACTGCTTGCGTGTGCGTTAGGTGTATGCTATAATAGGAACATCCTGAAGTGGTGTTCCAACAGGAATATCTGCAGGGACACAGAGGAAAATAAGAGGCGGATAAAGAGGATGATAAAAGCAATATGAGAAAATCATTTACATTACTCCTGCTTTTATGCGCAGGTCTGCTTTTATGCAGCGCTTGTGGGAAAACGGCGTCAAACAGCCGCAAACAGAGCGAAAATGCGCAGCAGGAAAAACTGGATGAGTTACAGCAAGAGGAAGAAAAACAAAAAACAGACAGAGGGGTTTCTTTAATTGTAAAGCATGATTTATATAACTATCAGATTACATTAATGGATCTTACCGATGCGTCGACAATTTGCTATGAATATACAGAAGGTACAGAATTTTTTAATAAGTATGGCGACTATACGTTAAGTAAGGAGTTTCTGCCGGGAAAGCTGGTGTCAGTTCAACGGTTAAACAGCAATGATACGTTAGGGGCCATTGCATTTACAGATCAGACCTGGGACTATGAGAAGGCAGGCAATTATTCGATTGATACAGACAAGGAGAGGATCGTCCTTGCAGATACGAATTATCGGTATGCGTCTACTTTGAAGGTTTTTTCGGAAGGTGAGGAGACGGATCTCTATGCGATCGGAGATGGGGACATCTTGGATTTTTATGGCATTGGCCGTACGGTTTATTCGATCATCATTCGGGAAGGGCATGGCACGCTTGCACTTACAAATACGGAGTTGTTTGAAGGTGGCTGGATGAACTTAGGCACAAAGGTGTATACTACTGTGCTAAAGGATATGAAGATGGAGATTCCAGAGGGTGTATATGAATTTGCAGTGGCAAATGACGGATATGGAGATAGTGGTGAGATCCGCATCCGGCGCGGCAAGACGACAACGATTGATTTAAATGATTATAAAGGCGAAGGCCCGCAGATGTGTAAGTTAAAGTTTAAAGTCGGGGTAGAGGATGCAGTTGTAATGGTAGATAATCAAAAGGTTGACGCAAAAGAGCCTTTGGAAGTAAGGTATGGAATACACACGCTGAGCGTCTATGCTTCTGGTTATGATCTTTGGACCAAGCAATTGGTAGTAAATTCACCGAAAGCTACGATTGACATCCGACTTAGCGATGTGGACGAAAATACACAAGACCAGGAAAATGACCGTACGTCAGATAACAGTGATGAGGCGCAATCCAGTCAGGACAGCGACAGCACGTCCTCAAATACAGGAAATAAGAGCAAAGCAGGCACAAAGGCAGGCTCACTGGCTGGTTCGTATACAAGTGGCCAGCAGTCATCGGCAGGGGGAAATAAGGACAGCAATAGTGCACTTGCAAATACAGCGCTGGGTTCTTCTTTGGCAAGTATTATTACAGGAGGGAAGTCGACAGATTATTTAGATACACTTTCAAATCTGGTAGATTCCTTAGAGCGTTTAAACAAATCAAAATCAAATAGCGGGGATAATGGGTCAGCTTCAAATTAAATGAATTCTTGAAATACCCAGAAAAGATTCAGGCGTACCAGAGCCGGCATGCCTGATTCAAAATAAAACGAATATATGAATTGGAGGATGAAACATGGATTACAAAGAAATGTACCAACAATGGCTGGACAACCCATATTTTGATGCGGAAACAAAGGCAGAATTAAAGGCAATTGAAGGAAATGAGAAAGAGATCGAAGATCGCTTTTACATGGATTTAGAATTTGGTACAGCTGGCTTGCGCGGTGTAATCGGTGCAGGAACAAACCGTATGAATATTTATACGGTGAGAAAAGCAACACAGGGGCTTGCAAACTATATTCAGTCTGTACATGGAGAATCAAAAGGAGTAGCAATTGCATACGATTCCAGACATATGTCGCCGGAATTTGCAGATGAAGCGGCATTATGCCTGGCAGCAAATGGTATTAAAGCATATGTATTTGAAAGCCTGCGCCCAACACCAGAGCTGTCTTATGCAGTCCGCAAGCTTGGCTGCATTGCAGGTATTAATATTACAGCAAGCCATAATCCGCCAGAATATAACGGATATAAAGTATATTGGGAGGATGGTGCGCAGATTACACCGCCTCATGACAGCGGCATTATGGATGAAGTAAAAAAAGTAACTGATTATGCGACGGTAAAGACGATGGCTTTGGCAGATGCAAAGGCAGCTGGCCTGTATCAGACAATTGGCGCAGATATTGACGATCCTTATATCGAAGAATTAAAGAGTCTTGTGCTCCATCAGGATTGTATTGATGCAGTTAAGGACAAGCTGACAATTGTATATTCTCCTTTGCATGGTACAGGAAACATCCCAGTACGCCGTGTGCTGAAAGAACTTGGTTTTCAAAACGTGTATGTGGTACCAGAACAAGAATTGCCGGATGGTAATTTCCCAACAGTAAGCTACCCAAATCCAGAAGCAGCAGAAGCCTTCGAACTAGGTCTGGCACTTGGAAAAAAAGTAAATGCAGATTTGATTCTTGCAACTGACCCGGATGCGGACAGGCTTGGCGTATATGTTAAAGATTCTAAGACGGGTGAATACCATACGTTGACAGGTAATATGTCTGGATGTTTAATCGGGGATTATGTCATTGGACAGCGCAAGGAGATTAACGGCTCGCTGCCGGAAGACGGTGCATTTATCCGTTCGATTGTTTCAACAAATATGGCAGATGCGATTGCAAAATACTATGGTATCCAGCTGGTAGAAGTGCTGACCGGATTTAAGTTTATCGGCCAAAAAATACTGGAATTTGAAAATACAGGCAAAGGCACTTATTTATTTGGTATGGAAGAAAGTTATGGCTGTTTGACAGGCACTTATGCAAGAGATAAGGATGCGGTTGTAGCTTCTATGACGTTATGTGAAGCAGCAGCTTATTATATGACAAAAAATATGACATTGTGGGATGCAATGCTGCAGATGTACGAGCGTTATGGATATTATAAAGATCATGTAGAGTCCATTACATTAAAAGGGATTGAAGGACTGGCAAAAATCCAGGAGATTATGAATACGCTGCGTGAAAATGCACCAAAAGAAATCGGCGGGCTGAAAGTTCTGGCAGCAAGAGATTACAAGACGGATACGATCCAGGATTTTGTAACAGGACAGACAAGACCAACCGGACTGCCATCATCCAATGTATTGTATTATGAATTGGAAAATGATGCGTGGGTATGTGTAAGACCATCTGGCACAGAACCAAAAGTAAAATTTTATATTGGCGTAAAGGGTACGTCAATGGCAGATGCTGACGATAAATCTGCTTCTTTAGGGAAACAAGTTTTGGATATGATCGAGAAAATGATTTAATCGTTACTACGAATCAAATGAAATGCATTCTATCTAGGTATTTCTTCTTGACAAACATTGGAAAAGTTAGTATAAATATATTCGTAAGTATTTTGGAGGAGATAAGTTCCGATTCTTATATTAATATTAATTGATCCACAGGAGGAATTGAAATGAACAAAGCAGAATTAGTAGCAGCTATGGCTGATAAAGCTGACTTATCCAGAAAAGATGCAGAAGCGGCATTAAAAGCTTTTACGGATGTAGTTGCAGAGGAATTGAAGAAAGGTGAAAAGATCCAATTAGTCGGGTTCGGGACTTTCGAAGTATCAGAAAGGGCAGCCAGAGAAGGCAGAAATCCGCAAACAGGCGATAAGATGATCATTCCGGCTTCAAAGGCTCCAAAATTTAAAGCAGGAAAAGCATTAAAAGATTTGGTGAATGAATAAAGAAAATTGTAAAAAGGGCTGTGGCAGCACAGCTCTTTTTACTTACAGGCAAAAAGTAAAGGTTGAGTGTGTAATATGAGGCTAGATAAGTTTTTAAAGGTATCTCGTTTAATTAAACGTCGTACGGTAGCGAACGAAGCATGCGATGCAGGCAGGATTATGGTAAACGGCAAGCCGGCAAAAGCTTCTTTGCATGTGAAGGTTGGAGATATCATTGAAATTGCTTTTTGCACGAAAGCGGTAAAGGTGCGTGTGCTGGATATTCAGGATACGACAAAGAAGGAACAGGCGAAAGAATTATTTGAATATTTATAAACAGGAATATTAGGGAACGATGGTTCATATACTTTATTATTGCAGAGGATGTCGCAGTCTATTTTTATAGCCCGTTGGGACAAGAATGGAGGTAGAGTATATGGATGAAAGGATGGAAAAAAATCAGTCGAAAGCACATAAGATCTTATTGTCAAACCGAAAAACAGCGGCTTTTACAGGAGTATTAGATGTGCTTTCTTTTGATGTATCGGAGATTTTACTGGAAACAGAGCAAGGAATGCTGATGATAAAAGGAAATGATCTGCATGTAAACCGTCTGACATTGGAAAAAGGTGAGGTAGATGTAGAAGGAAGGATTGACAGCTTGTCTTACTCTGACGTTGGCGGGATGAAAAAAACAGGGGAAAGCCTGTTAGGAAGAATCTTCCGATGAATACGGTAAGTGAAAATATTTTTCAGGAGCTGGATTTTTTTGCAGTGTCCTTTGCATTAGGCATCCTGCTAGTCCTTGTATATGACTGCCTGCGGATTTTCCGCGGGATTGTCCGGCATAGGACATTATGGATATCGCTGGAGGATCTGTGCTACTGGATTATGACAGCGTTTGCCACATTTGCAATGCTGTACCAGAAAAATGACGGCTTAATCCGCGGATTTGCAATTGGAGGCGTGGGGCTTGGAATGCTTTTGTACAACCAGTTGATCAGCCGTTATACAGTTCCATATATTGTCCGTTTCCTGAAAAAAGTGATACATATTGTAGAAAAGGCAGCTTATTTTCTCCTCACACCCTTTCGGAAAGCTAGCAAAGCAGTTGCAGATAAAGGAACTTTACTGCAAAATAAAAGCAGAAAGATAAAAAAATATTGCAAGAACCGATTGAAAAAAATGCAAAATGAGATTAAAATAGGATTAACAAAAAAATAATTGTAGCAGCTGCAGCATTTTGCCTTAATCTTGCTGCAGAGTAAGGGGTTAACATGAGACACAGATACAGTAGCCAACAGGCAAACAGATCCGGGAAAGCATGTGTAACGCTTATTGTTCTTGCAATGGCAGGAATTATGTCTGTGCAGATTGTGAACCTATATAAGAAGGATCAGCAGTATATTGCACAGGAGGAAAGCCTAAAGCAGCAAAAGCAGGCAGAATTAAACCGCCAAAAAGAACTCGAGGCTTATGAAGTTTACACACAGACACAGGAATACATCGAAGATACAGCAAAGAGCAAGCTAGGACTTGTGTATCAGGATGATATCATATTTAAGGAGCAATAAGAGAATGCTCAGTACAAAGAGGTCCGGTGAAAGCCGGATTTTTTTGTTTGATGAACCAGGTAAAGGGACGTTCAAAAACACGAGTGGCTTCGAATCGACTCGAATCCAGATTTGAACAGAGAAAAGCGCGAACAAAAAATAAAAACGAGTACAGGGTTTGACAAAGATTTCAAAGGACTCTTTTTATAATGGCTGTCGTATCTATACAATTGTATTTATGCAAGAGTATTTATACAAGAGTAAAATTGGAGGAGAGAAGCCAGATGATGAAAAGAGTGAGTACAAAACAGGTAATGCTTTACTTAGGAGGATTCCTGGTATGCCGGATATCCTGGATGGGATGTTTTCCGCTCATACCAGCGTATTTTACCGCAGCCTGCCTTGCAGACGCTGCCTTTGGGATGATAAGTACTGTAATCATGGCAGGGATTGTGCTTTTTGTACCAGTCACAGCAGCAATCAAATATTTTATGGCGCTGATGGTGATTTTGGTGACAATGAAATTGTTTGAGTGGGCGGAAGGCAGGTGTACAGTAGTGTGCGCAGCCACAGCCGCAGCGATCGCTACGTTTATGATGTCTATGACCAGTGTATTGTTTGCAGCCAGCAATCCGATCAAATGGTATACAGCGGTATTAGAAGCAATTTTTGTTTTTTCTGTCATTATGCTTGGAACGAGGATGATGGACTCTTTTTTACAATTTAGCCTGGTGCCAGAAAAGGAAGAAGCAGGCAATTATCAGGAAACACGGCTGGCTAATTATGCGGATTCATTTAATGGGCTATCTAGAATCTTTTCGCAGATGAGTTCTGTGCAAAAGGAATTTTCATCCGACCAAATGGATCGGATGCGGTCCGAATTGACAGGCAGTCTGTGTGTTAACTGCAATCAATGCACACTTTGCTGGCAAAGAGAGGAAAGCCCGATGTCTTCTTATTTGGCATATATGCTGCAGTCCCTGCAAAGAATCGGGGAGCCGGATCATGAGATTGTCGTGCAGATGCAAGAATATTGTCCATATACAGATGCCGTAATACAAGAAGCAGTGCGGATTTTTGAAAAAGCCCGGCTGAATCTGGCATGGTATAACCGTTTGCTGGAAAATCGTGAGATTATTGCACAGCAGTTAGATGCCATGGCTTATATAATGGAAGATTGCGTCAGCGAGGTCGTAGAGGTGACGCACGAGATGCGTAAACAGCTGTCAGATGTAAAGTTTCGTGCCAAGGAACGAGGCGTGATTGTGCAGTCACCCCATTTATATGAAGACAAGGACGAACGCTGGGAGTATACTTGCGATGCTTACGCAAAGGGGACGGGCTGCATTAGTATGCGGGAGCTTACACGTGCAGTTTCGGCAGGGCTGGGACGCAATATGTGCCCACACCGGGATGAACGCACGATGATTAGCCCGCAGGGCGCAACTGTCAGATTTGAAGAAGATACGCATTTTCATGAAACGCATGCGGTTGCCCGCAGAGTAAAGGACGGGGATACAGTGTCTGGAGATAATTATTCCTTTTTTTCAATGGATCATGGGCAGATGGTGATGATGCTGTCTGACGGCATGGGTTCAGGCAGCAGAGCGTGCAAAGAAAGCGAGCTTGTATTAGAGCTTTTGGAAAAATTTCTTGAAGCAGGATTTACAAAAGAAACAGCTTTGAAAATGATGAATTCTGCGATGGTTATCCGTGGAGAGGATGATTTATACTCAACGGTGGATATTTGTTCCCTTGATTTATATACAGGCGTGTGCGAATTTTATAAAATTGGGGCAGCCGCTACCTTTATCATACACGCAGATGGCGTAGAGTGTATGGAAGCGTGCTCTTTGCCTGTGGGCGTTTCACACCGTATGGAAATCAAAAATACAAAAAAACAATTAAAAGACGGGGAGTTCCTTGTCATGGTAACGGATGGTGTGTTAGAATGTCTACAGACAAAGGATGCTGAGGCAGCTATGTGCGAGGTATTAAAGCAGTCGTCAAGCCGCCACCCAGGCCAGATGGCGGATGCTATTTTAGACGCTTTATTAGAACAAACAGGCGGCCGGGCAGGAGATGATATGACCATTCTTGTGTGTGGGTTATGGAGGAAATAGGCAGGCAATGTTGCAAAAGATAGAAGCTTATATGAGAAAATACGATATGGTAAAAGCAGGCAGTCATGTGATCGCAGGTGTATCTGGCGGCGCGGATTCTGTCTGTATGCTGCTTGCGCTTTTACAGCTTCGGGATATCTTTGGCTATACTGTCTCTGTGGTGCACATTGAGCATGGAATTCGGAGCATAGAAAGCATGGCGGATGCGGCATTTGTCCAGGATTTGTGCAGGCAAAAGGAAGTTGCGTGCCGCGTCTTTCACTGCCATGTGCCAGATTATGCAAAGCAGCATGGCATGGGGCTGGAAGAAGCAGGCAGGCAGCTTCGCTATGCTTTCTTTGAACAGGTACGAGATCAATACCAGGATCAGGATGCACGCATTGCAGTTGCCCATACAAGCAATGACAATGCAGAAACGATGTTGTTTCATTTGGCACGAGGGACTGGAATTCGCGGTCTTGCCGGAATTGCGCCAATACGCGGACCTATTATCCGACCGCTGCTGGCAGTCGACAGGCAGGAAATTGAGGACTTTCTTAAAAAGGCTAAACAGGATTACTGCCAGGATGCTACTAACACATCGATGCAGTATAGCAGAAATAAGATCCGCCACAGCGTCCTGCCGGTTTTAGAACAGGTCAACAGCCGTGCGATCTGGCACATGAATCAGGCAGCAGCAGATTTGCGGGAAGTTGCTGCTTATCTGCATCAACAGGTACAAAAAAAACTGCGCGTATGCAGTTCTTATCCGATTAGCGAAGGCCGTGTGCAGATAATAAAAGAGCAGTTTGCATGCGCAGATCCTGTACTGCAAAAGGAAATGCTGCTTGCTTTGATGACAGAGCTTAGCGGCAGTTCAAAAGACATTACAAAGACACATATTACACAATTGCAGAAGTTATTTTCCAGCCAGGTCGGAAAACAGGTACAGTTTCCCTGCCAAGTTGCCGCCCTGCGTACGTATGAGGGCATTACGCTTTTTCGTGAACAGGCCGCAAATTCCGGGCAGGAACCTATGGCTTTTGATCAAGCATCGTTTTCTTTTCGTGTAATTGAGTGGAATACAAAAATAAAACCACAAATTTCCAAAAAAAAGTATACGAAATGCTTTGATTATGATAAGATTAAAAACGGCTTCTGTATTAGGAACAGGCTGCCAGGCGACTACCTGGTCATTCGGGACTGTGGATGCCGTCAAAAACTGAAGAATTTTCTGGTAAATGAAAAAATTCCTGCAAACGAGCGGGGACAAATTCCGCTGCTAGCGGACGGGGCGCATATTATGTGGATCGTAGGGTACCGTATCAGCAGCTATTACAAGGTTACAGAACATACCAAAAGAATACTGGAGGTCACATTTTACGGAGGAAAAGAAGATGGGTGAGCACATACACACGTTGTTTTCACAAGAAGTGGTAGAAACAAGGATTGCTGAAATAGCAGAACAAATCAGCAGGGATTTTGCAGGGGAAGAGGTACTTGCAATTGGTATTTTGCGCGGAGGCGTTTACTTTTGCACAGAACTGACAAAACGGATTACAGTACCAGTAGTATTGGATTTTATTGAAGCGTCCAGCTATGGAGCAGGAACGCAGTCCAGCGGTCAGGTAAACATTACAAGAGATTTGATTGAGGATGCTGCGGGCAAAAATGTCATCGTCATTGAGGATATTATAGACAGCGGCAGGACACTGAAACTGTTGTTAGAAAAACTGCAAAGCCGTAATCCGAAAAGCTTGAAACTTTGTACGCTTTTGGATAAACCGGAGCGGCGTGTTGTGGAAGTGCCTGTGGATTATATTGGATTTCAGATTCCGGATCAGTTTGTGGTAGGGTATGGGATGGATTATGCGCAAAAATACAGAAATCTTCCTTACATCGGAGTACTAGAATTTGAGTAAAAGGAGGTTGTGACTTGAAGAAGGGTTATCGAGGTTTTATCTTGTATGCTATCCTGGTGCTGGTTGTGGTCGGTATATGGTATTTTTTAAGTGAAACAGCTATTACGACAGACACGTATACGTATTATCAGTTCCAGGAGGATTTAGAGGCTGGGAAAGTTGTATCTGTGATTATTGAACAGAATGCGGAGACGCCGAGCGGGACGTTAATCGTATCACTCAATCACTCGTCGGAACGACGCGAAATCAATGTCTCAGATGTAAACGCCGAGCAGGAATATTTAAAGGAACAAGGATTCCATAATTATTTGTTAAAAAATATTCCGCAGGACAGCTGGTTATCAACATGGCTGCCATATTTGATTATTTTTGGGGCAATGTTTATTTTATTTATTATTATGAATAACATTAACCAGTCCGCAGGTGGCGGTGGTAATCCAAAAATGATGAATTTTGGCAAGAGCCGTGCTAAGATGACGACAGATGAGAATAAGAGTGTAGATTTTTCAAAAGTAGCAGGCTTAAAGGAGGAAAAAGAGGAGTTAGAGGAAATTGTTGATTTCCTGCGTGCACCAGGCAAATATACAAAATTAGGGGCGCGAATTCCAAAAGGTGTTTTGTTAGTTGGGCCTCCGGGAACAGGAAAAACTTTACTGGCAAAAGCAGTTGCAGGCGAAGCAGGCGTGCCGTTTTTTAGCATATCAGGTTCGGACTTTGTGGAGATGTTTGTCGGTGTCGGCGCGTCCCGTGTTCGTGATTTGTTTGAGGATGCAAAGAAGAATGCGCCATGTATTGTATTTATCGATGAGATTGATGCGGTTGCAAGACGGCGTGGAACAGGAATGGGCGGCGGTCATGACGAGCGCGAACAGACGCTGAATCAGATGCTTGTAGAGATGGATGGATTTGGCGTGAATGAGGGTATAATTGTGATGGCAGCGACAAACCGTGTAGATATCCTCGATCCGGCAATTATGCGTCCAGGACGCTTTGACCGCAAAGTACATGTCGGCAGGCCGGATGTGGGTGGTCGTGAAGAAATCCTGCATGTGCATGCAAAAAATAAACCGTTAAGCGATGATGTGGATTTGCAGCAAATTGCCCAGACGACAGCAGGATTTACAGGAGCTGATCTGGAAAATTTATTGAATGAGGCAGCAATCCGGGCGGCAAAAGCGGATCACGCATATATCCGTTTGGATGACATTAAAAATTCCTTTGTAAAGGTTGGCATTGGAGCTGAGAAAAAGAGCCGGATTATCAGCGAGAAGGAAAAGAAGATTACAGCATTCCATGAGGCAGGTCATGCGATTTTATTTCATGTACTGCCGGATGTAGGGCCGGTTTATTCGGTATCGATTATTCCTACAGGCGCAGGTGCTGCCGGATATACGATGCCGCTGCCAGAAAAGGATGAGATGTTTCATACAAAGGGGCGCATGCTGCAGGAGATCGTTGTCGATTTAGGCGGACGTGTGGCTGAGGAATTGATTTTTGATGACATAACAACCGGGGCATCACAAGATATCAAGCAGGCGACTGCAATGGCAAAAGCCATGGTAACGAAATATGGAATGTCCGAAAACCTGGGCCTGATTTGCTATGATGAGGACGATAATGAAGTATTTATCGGCAGGGATCTTGCCCATACAAAGGGCTATGGTGAAAATGTGGCAACAATCATTGACCAGGAAGTTAAGCGGATTATTGATGAATGCTACGCAAAAGCAGTAGAACTGATTCGTCAATATGAGCATGTGCTGCACAGTTGTGCGCAGCTGCTGTTAGAAAAAGAAAAAATCAGCAGAGATGAATTCGAAGCATTGTTTGAGGGAGTTGCTTTGCCAGTGGCAGAATCATAATACGGGCAGTATATAATCTGTGCAATATTTCGTTCGTAAATAGGCAGGTGCAAAATTCCATGTACATTTTGGATAAAAAAGAATTATTAAAACAGAGAAGTTTGTGCACACTTATACGAAGAAAGATGCTATTATAATGACTGTAAAAACCCCCCAATACATTATATAGTTTTTGCTATACCCCATAGTAAAAATACCTTCTCCTAAAAAAGACAGCGAAAGCTGTCTTTTTTACTTTCTGGAAATTTTTTCGTTTTGTTTTCCTAAGGAAATTAAAAAATACAGGAACGAACTATGGATTATTTTGGCATTTTAGTCTATACTAATACAGAGTCGGTTTGTACAGCGTATCCATATAAGAGGCAGGTATACATAGTGCTTGTGTTGAAAAACAATATGGGAAATCAAAAAAAGAATATCAAAACGATGGAGCTTTGAGGAATGGAAAAACAACATATCTATGAATTAAACATGAAACACCGCTATATGATGCAGATGCGGCCTGTACTGTTTAAACAGGGGCTGTTCAGCGATGGTACGGCGGATTACAGACAGCCATGCGAACCAAAAGCAGGAGAAGCTGTGACAATTCGTTTTCGTACAAAGCAGGATAATGTAGATGCAGTACATTTATGTAGTGGGGATCAGAGTTATTTAATGCACAAAGTAGAGACATGTGATGGACTAGACTATTATGCTTGTACGGTGACGATGACAGATCAGCCGTTTGTATATTATTTTAAAGTGGCTGATGGTATGCTGACGATCAATTACGACAATTGCGGCCCTACCAGGGAACACCGGCCGGAATGCTTTTTTCGAATTGTACCTGGATTTTCTACACCGGATTGGGCAAAGGGCGCTGTTATGTACCAGATATTGGTCGATCGGTTCTGCAATGGAGATCCTACCAATGATGTGGAGACGGACGAATATTTTTATATTAATGGAACTAGCCAAAAAGTAGGATTATGGGAGAAAGTACCAGAGTCATTTAGTGTAGCGGAGTTTTACGGCGGCGATTTGGAAGGTGTGCGCCAAAAGCTGGATTATTTGCAAAAGCTGGGGATTGAGGTCATATATTTTAATCCACTGTTTGTATCGCCCTCGAATCATAAATACGACAGTCAGGACTATGATTATATTGATCCGCATGTAGGCAAGATTATTGAAGACAGCGGGGCACTGTTAGAGCCTGGAGAGACGGATAACAAAAAAGCAGAGAAGTATATTAAACGTGTGACAGAGCGGAGAAATTTAAGGGCAAGCAATCAATTTTTTGCTAAACTAGTACAGGAAATCCATAACCGCGGGATGCGGGTTATTTTAGACGGAGTATTTAATCACTGCGGTTCTTTCCATAAGTGGATGGACCGGGAGGAAATATATAACCTGCAAAAAGGCTATGAAAAAGGGGCTTATGTATCACAGGAAAGTCCTTATAAGGATTTCTTCCAGTTTTCGGATCAGGGCGCGTGGCCGAATAATACAACTTACGAAGGCTGGTGGGATCACGATACGCTGCCAAAGCTTAATTATGAAGGTTCGGAGAAATTATGTGAATATATATTGGAAATTGGCAGAAAGTGGGTATCACCGCCTTATAATGCTGACGGCTGGCGTCTGGATGTTGCGGCAGACCTGGGTCATGACGAAGTATTTAATCATACATTTTGGAAAAGGTTTCGTGATGCAGTCAAGTCGGCAAATCCACAGGCGATTATTTTAGCGGAGCATTATGGAGATCCAAAAAGCTGGCTCATGGGCGACCAATGGGATACGATTATGAACTACGATGCTTTTATGGAGCCTGTGACATGGTTTTTAACAGGCATGGAAAAGCACAGTGAAGGATTTGAGAGCAATGCATTAGGAAATGCAGCAGATTTTGAAAATTCTATGAATCATTGTATGAACCGATTTTTAACGCCGTCTTTGCATTGTGCAATGAACCAGCTGTCAAATCATGATCATTCCCGTTTTCTGACAAGGACAAACCACAAAGTGGGCCGTGTCGATACGCTTGGTGCAAGCGCAGCCAGTGAAGACGTTAATAAAGGGGTATTCCGCGAAGCAGTTGTCATTCAGATGACCTGGCCGGGTGCACCGACGTTGTACTATGGAGATGAAGCAGGCATGTGCGGGTTTACAGATCCAGACAACCGGAGGACATATCCATGGGGCAGGGAGGATCATGAGCTAATTGCGTTTCATAAAGACATGATCAAGATCCATAAAGAACATGAGGCATTGCGCACAGGTTCTGTAAAGTTTTTATTAGGAGAGCACAATCTGCTGTGCTATGCGCGCTTTAACCGCAAGGAACAGCTAATTATCCTGATTAACAATGGGGATACGATTAAAAATATTGACTTGTATGTATGGACAGCAGGCATTCCAATGAAGGCCAGGTTAAAGCAGCTGATGTTTACAAATGAAACAGGGTACTCGATTCTGCCTGTATTTTATCAAGTGGAAGAAGGCCGGCTAAAATTAAACTTAACGCGGTATGCAGCAGTTGTGCTGGTGCGTGAGGAAGAAGAAACAGACGATGACGATTCGTTTGAATATTAAATATAGAATCCGTAAGGCGCATGGGGGTTAGGTAGCGTAAACCATGCGCCTTTTTTGCCCTATTTTATAAACAGTTGCGCGATTGTTAATCTGCGTTGCTTGCCGTGTATAGGCTGACATGTTACTTTGGATTTATCAAAAGCAAAGGAGTGTAGTGAACATATGTTTGGAGAAAACTTAAAAACCCTCAGAAAGCAGAAAGGCTTTTCACAAGAAGAATTAGCAACCAGACTTCATGTAGTCAGACAGACTATTTCCAAGTGGGAAAAGGAGTTATCTGTTCCAGACGCCGATACGCTTATCCGGCTGGCTGAAATATTGGACGTATCTGTTAGCGAATTACTGGGAGAAAAAATTGAAAAAGATAATGCTGTCAGTGATGTTGCAGAGCAGCTGTCTAAAATAAACGAGCAGCTCGCAATCAAAAATCGCCGTTCACGCCGTATTTGGAAAGTAGTTCTTATTGTACTGGCGGGCTTGATACTGATAAATATTTTGAGTGCCAGTTGTTACAGTGTTCTTCCCGGCCCCAGTAAAAATGTTCGAAATAACTCAGAAATAACCGTTGAAACGGAAATGATAGAAGAATAAATAGAAGAATAAATAGAAGAATAAATAGTAAATTATCAAAGTCAGTCAGCGGAAAGATACAGCACAGCGTGCAGGAAATCAGCAGCAAGATTTCCTGCTTTATTTGGGTTTAGCGCTTTGTGCACAAAAGGTAATATTCCTGCAACAAAAACAGATAAATGTTACACTATATTATTATACATGAAAACGCATATGTGACACGAATGTATAAGCGGAGCTTTTGTGCAGATAAGTAATGTGATCTGACAAGCCGCAGAAACAGGAGGCAGTTATGAAAAAAGATCTGGATCTGGTGCAGCGGGCAAAGTGTGGGGATGTAGAAGCATTTGCTAGCTTATACGAGGAGATTTATAAGGATTTATACCGGTTTGCAGTTTACACACTCAAAAATCCGGCGGACGCGCAGGATGTAGTCAGTGATACAGTTATGGATGCATTTGCATCCATTCAAAAGCTCAGGTCAAAAGAAGCATTTAAAGGATGGATCTTTCAGATACTTTCGAATAAATGTAAGAAAAAGTTAAAGGAGTACACAACGCGCCCGGCAGAATTATCAGAGGAATTATCTGGGCAAATTTCGCAGCAGATGTGTTCAAAAGATGTTGCAGAACACGTACAAATCAGGATGCTGTTTTGGGAGTTGCCTCAGGAGGAACGTATGATTATTGCCATGCATCTGTTTGCAGGATATACGAGCAAAGAGATTGCAAAGCAATTACATATGAACGAAAATACAGTGCGCTCCAAAGAGAGCCGGGCGTTAAAAAGAATGAAGGAAAAATGGAAATAATGCAGTAGCAACGCAGGGTGTAAACAAAGGAGTAAAAGAACAGTGCAGATAATGGTATAAAATCGAGTAGGAGGAGATCTGTATGAGAGAGCGTGACATGTTAGAGAAAATTGAAGAATCTGCAAGCAGTATCGACGTGCCAGAACAGTTACAGCCGCAAGCTGTTAAAGAACGGATACAGCAGCAGACAGAGGGGAGAGAATTTGATAAAAAAGGAGTAAGAAGCCAAAAGAAGCCGCATCGTTTCCCGCAGCGGTGGAAACAATCCAGGTATGCGGCAGCAGCTGCATGCTTGTGCCTGTGCTTTGGATTATGCACAGTTGCTTTCTACAGTGATGCCAACATTCAGCAAAGCAACAATGACGGCAGGCAGGAAGATGCGATACAAGATCAAGAAGCTTTCCAGGATCAAGAAGCTTTCCGTGATCAAGCAGTTTCCCAGGATCAATCCATCACAGATGATTCAAAAGCAGCTGATGACGGTGCAGAACCAATCAAACAACCAAAACAGATCGGAAAGATGTACACTTTGGCTTCAAATTATGGAAAAGTATACGACGTCGTAAAAAAAAGACAGAAAATGTATGAAAGAATCAAGGATTCAGAGGGACAAAAAAGAGAATATGCAACAGATGGTATTGCAGTAGATGAGATCGGAAGAGCGTCGTGTAGGGAAAGAGTGTGACCTGAAGTGGGG
>CANDJR010000004.1 GCA_947385105.1 uncultured Eubacterium sp. | reverse complement strand
CGGACAAACGGTTTTCAAGACCGCCTCGTTATGACCACTTCGATACCTCTCCAAACATCTGCGCTCAGCAGAACAATTAAGACTATATCACCTTTTGGACTTGCTGTCAATACAATTTTGAAATTTTTTTCAATTTTTTTCAAATATTGTTACTGTTCACTCCGTTCTCAGTAACATGCAAAAATTCATCTAAATTGCCTTCGGCAATGGAATTTTTGGGAAGTGTGATCAGTTACCAAATATCTAATTATTATTATGCCTCATTTTTACAGTGTTTCATAAAGATCGATGCTATTTCCATATCTTCTGGAGTTGTAACCTTAATATTCCGGTAACTGCCTGCTACAAGCTTAACTGGTTTTTGAAAAGCCAGTTCCATAGCCATTGCATCGTCTGTAATATTTTGTATGTTGCGGCTTATGATTTGTTCATAAGCACTTCGGATACTGCCATAAGGAAAGGTTTGCGGCGTCTGCATCATCCATACATGGTCACGTGAAGGCGTTTCCACAGAAAACTGCTGCTCATCCACTATTTTAATCGTATCCTTTACAGGCATCGCTGCTACGCCTGAACCATATTGCTTTGCCGCATCAATGGTACGTTTTATGATTGCATCTGTTACAAACGGCCTGGCACCATCATGAATCAGGACAATATCTGTATCTTTTGCTGCTAAAAGACCTTGGTATACAGATAAATAACGTTCTGCTCCGCCTGGAACCACCTTGGTTACTTTTTTCAGATGATACTGTTCCAAGAAGTTTTTACGGCAGTACTCCGTATCGTCCGGCCCGGTTACTAATATAATCTCGTCGACACAACTATGTTCAAAGACTTGTAATGCATGATAAATTAAAGGATAGCCATCCAAATCCATATATTGCTTTGGCACGCTGCTGTTCATACGGCTCCCTTTTCCTGCTGCCAGCACAATCGCAGTGTATTTCATATGTATCCCTCCTATTATGACTCAAAACAAGCATGTCCTTTAACATGTATCCCCTAATTTTAAGTTTGCGACTGCATTTAAATCCCAGCCATCCCTTCGGCCTGCCTGATATTCATAATAAGCTGCTGCTCCAATCATTGCAGCATTATCTGTGCATAATATGGGTGTTGGATGAAAAAACTGTATCCCCCGTTTCTCACAAGCGTCTGCCATACAAGTACGCAGCGCAGTATTTGCAGCCACTCCGCCTGCAATTGCAAACTTATCAGCATGAAATTGCTCTGCCGCTTGCATAGCATTATCTACTAATACGTCAATCACAGCTTTTTGAAACGAAGCTGCTACATCTTCTTTTATGATTGGTATGTTTTTCATCTGGCAGCCATTCAAATAATTTAAAACTGCTGACTTTAATCCACTAAAAGAAAAATCAAAGGCACTCCCGCTCACTTTTGCACGCGGAAATACCATTGCTTGTGGATTGCCCTTTTGTGCTGCCTGTTCGATCTTAGGCCCGCCCGGATAGCCAAGACCAATTGCCCTTGCCACTTTGTCGAAAGCTTCTCCTGCGGCATCGTCACGCGTACGGCCCAGCACTTGATATACGCCATAATCCTGTACATTTACCAAATGGGTATGTCCTCCAGATACAACCAGGCATAAATATGGCGGTTCTAACTCTTTATTTTCGATATAGTTCGCGCTAATATGCCCTTCGATATGGTGCACCCCTATTAAGGGCAGCTTTTTTGCATATGCAAGCGCTTTTGCTTGTGCGACGCCTACTAACAATGCGCCAACAAGTCCCGGCCCATAGGTAACTGCAATTGCATCCATATCGTCCAGTGTCATTCCCGCTGTGTCCAGCGCCTGTGCAATCACTTGGTTGATGCGCTCAATATGCTTGCGTGATGCAATTTCTGGCACAACACCTCCATATAAAGTATGGATATCGATCTGTGAAGATATAATATTTGAACGGACGTTTCTGCCATTTTCTACCACAGCTGCTGCTGTCTCGTCACAAGAGCTTTCGATTGCAAGTATTGTTACGCGATTCGTTTTCTCTATACGGTCTATACTGTCCAATTATTTTGCCTCCATAACATTGCATAATCAGCTGGCGGACTACAAATTGCTGTATCCGCCAGCCTTCTTATGATTCTTCTACTTCCTTACTGTTTATCAGGCGATAAGCCAAAATTTTCCATTGATCGTTGTCATCTTTTCGCAAAAGATATTTTTCGTTGGCACGTACGAATTTACCTTTTCCATCTTTAATAAAATAGGATGCTGTTACATAGGCACATTTTTTTCCGTTAATTGTTTCAAATGTGACTTCGTCTGAGTTGCAGACACGCGTTTGAATAATTTTCTGCTTATTGTCTTTATAGAAAGTCACTTCATCCAGCAGATTAGTTTTATATGTGTCTATCGGATTATTTGCAAGCAGTTCTTCATCTAAAAGTGTCCGTGCCTGCCCCATCAGCTGCTCTAGTTGTTTATCATCGTATTTTTCACCATAAGCACATTCAATAATTCGGTTATAAAATTTCACGACTTCTCTTGGAGTTGGCGGATAAGCGGTGTCTAATTTTTTTGACAAAACCTTATCAAACTCTGTCACTTCTACATGATCCTCCGAAGTATTCACTTCCCGGTGTGTCAGATAATAATAGTAACCGCCGATTAAGGCAACCATAATAACTGCCACAATGATTGATTTCAATGCCCTTTTCATACATACCCACTCCTTTCTAGACTCTAGACGTTTGCTTCTTCTGTAAAATTTAAAACTACCATTTTTCCATCTTTACCTAACTGTGCATGCGGAAAAATTTTACGTACTTTCGGCATATATTCCTCTGCATGGACTAAGGAAGGTGAAAAATGTGTCAGCCACAATTCCTGCACATTTGCCTCTTTTGCTGCCTGGGCAGCTTCGTAAAATGTCATATGCTTATACTGCTTTGCCTTTGCAAGCTTTTCCTTTTCTGCATACATGCCTTCGCATATAAATAAATCAGAGTTATCTGCATTTTGGATTAATGACTCCGTAGGCCTGGTATCTGTACAGTAAGTTACTTTAATCCCCTTACGCTGCGGCCCCATAACCATATCTGGTGTATATACACGTCCTTCGTACTGTACTTGCTCCCCTTTTTGCAAAATCCCCCAATAATTTTTCGGAATCGAAAGCGCTTGCGCCTGCTCAACGCAAAAACGCCCCTGCCGTTTAATTTCTACCGTGTAACCATAACATAATACGTTGTGGTTTACTTGAAATGCTGTTATCTCATATCCATGTAGGGAAAATGTCTGCGTCGTTCCTGCAATCTCGATACACTGGACTTCAAACGGCAGCTCCGGCGCTATCACACGCAGCGCCGATACCACTCGTGTAAGCCCTTTTGGCCCAATTAATGTCAAAGGCTGTGTACGTTCTGCATTTCCCATTGTAAGCAGCATTCCCGGCAAACCACTGATATGGTCTGCATGATAGTGCGTAAAGCAAATGATATCAATAGGGTGAAAGCTCCATCCTGCTTTTTTCACTGCAATCTGGGTTGCCTCTCCACAGTCTATCATCAGACTGCTGCCATTATATCTTGCCATCATCGATGTCAGGTAACGATAGGGCAGCGGCATCATACCTGCTGTCCCAAGCAAACATATGTCTAACATTTCTACACCTTCATTCTATAATAATTCCAACTCCTGCACTTCCTTTGGAGCCAGTGCAAAGCTGTTGAGCCAAGTATGAAAACAAGATTCGCAAACATTCATCTCCTGGCGGATGCCGTCTTTATTCGAAAAGTATCCCCAGCTTTTTTCAATTCTAACATAATCTTCCAAAGCAATTTGCGTATTTTCTTTCATCAAAATTTCTTTTCCACAGCAATTACAATATACTTTCATCTTTTACCTCCCGCATGGTGGTACGGCTCTGCCGTTTGGCCATCTGCTTTGCATACAATGTTTTTGCAGTGATACGGTTGTGCCGTGCGGCCATCTGCTTTACATACAGCTTTGCCGTGTGATCAATTGTTCTGCATACAGTATAATCGACTGGTCAGCAAGAATATAGCGGGAATTGCTGGCTATTTTTCTTATCTTTTACTTCATGTATCGGCAAATTCGTACATCATCACTAGTGCATTTTCTATTGGACATTGATAAAAATGTTCCCGGTATCCAACAATTACAAAATTTGCTTTTTGATATAATTGGATCGCCGGGATATTTGACTCTCGCACTTCTAAAAAAATACGCACTGCACCTTTTTCCCGCGCTTTTTCTAATGTGACCTGCAAAAGCGTTTCTGCTATTTTGTTGCGGCGGTAAGGCACTGCTACCGCTACATTTGTGATCTCCCCTTCGTCTGCTGCAAGATAAATACCGCAATAGCCAGCCACGCGTCCCTTTACAAACGCAACCTGAAATAAAACGTTTTCCATAGCTAAGGTATCTGCAAACGCCTTTTCTGACCACGGCGCTGAGAATGCATCTGCTTCGATCGCTGCAATTTGATGAATATGCGTCTGATTCATGTTAATTATTTCATAATTTAATTTACTGTTTTTGCTCATACTGCTCCCGCTTTGCTCGTTCTCTTTCTGCCTGCGATAACCGCAAATATTCCGGACGGTGCTCTGCCGGTGTCTGTATCTTTCCCGCTTTAAAATATTGCGCTGCAAGCGCTGCAACTGCAGACGCACGCTGCTCGTTCACATGTGCGGGCGCAAACGTATAAGGTACTGCACAGTGTTCTGTAATGTATGGTGCAAACACCCGTACGCCATCACCGAGAAAGGTAACGGACTCTCCCCTTTCCTCAATTTTTGCAAGGATTTCCTCAATTCCAACAGCACACTGTTTTAAAACCGTGTGCATCTGGTATCCCTCAAACCGGTATAATCCTGTATACGTTTGGTTTCTCCTGGCATCCATTAATGGACAGACAAGTGCACTGCTGCCTGCCAAATTATAAGCAAGCCCATCGACTGTCGGAATTGAAATCAGGGGCTTATCCAATGCCATGCCAAGCCCTTTTGCTGTTGCAGAACCAATCCTAAGCCCGGTAAAAGACCCAGGCCCGCCGCTGACCGCAATTGCATCGACAGTAGCAAGATCAAGTGCAAGCATGCGGACTACTTCGTCCAGCATTGGCAAAAGTGTCTGTGAATGTGTCTTTTTATGGTTAATGGTATACTCTCCTAAAAGTTTATCATCTTCTATGACAGCTACGCTGACTACCATGCCTGAGCTGTCGATTGCCAATATTTTCATACATTTTCTCCGTTGCTGCATTTTTTGCATTCTATTGTAATGCGCCGAAAATCAAAGCCCTTTTCCAAATCTTTCTCGATCGTAATCTGCTGATAATCCGAAGGCAAAAGTTCCTCAACTAAGTTTGCCCATTCAACCAAGGTCACGCCTTCGCCATAAAAACAATCTTCATAGCCGATTTCTTCCATTTCTTCCAAATCGCCAATCCGGTAAACATCAAAATGATAAAAAGGCATTCGCCCGCCCTCATAGATCTGGACAATGGTAAACGTAGGGCTTACGATCGGTTCTGTAATGCCAAGACCCTTGGCAATGCCCTGTGTCAATACTGTTTTACCAGCCCCCAATTCCC
This sequence comes from uncultured Eubacterium sp., assembly GCA_947385105.1. Taxonomy (GTDB): domain Bacteria; phylum Bacillota; class Clostridia; order Lachnospirales; family Lachnospiraceae; genus Eubacterium_J. Next base: position 28,768 of record CANDJR010000004.1, on the reverse strand, counting down.
CCACAAGCGCATAGACGCTGCCTGGCTTAGCCTGCAAAGCAATGTCTGTGCCTATCTGCGCGGTTTCTTCCGCTGAATAGGATTCATATATCATAACCTGCTCCTTATGCTCCTTACTTTCGTTAAATGTTCTCTTTCATTTTAAACCGATACGTTTCTAAATGTGATTGTGCAATTTGCCGTATCAAATCATATTCCTGCTTTACCTGCTCTTTTGGTATGATGAATGCATTGCGCGGGCTGCTGCATATTAAAATATTATGTCTAGTTGTAACAACTCTGTAAACCTGGTTCCAATTCAGTGTTGTACTAGCTTCTCCTTGTGAGGTTGTAACACCGGTATCATCAATGAGGTAATGTAGTACATTGTTTAAAACAGGTGATGTAAGCACCTGCTGTTTTGACCGCAGATACAAGGTCACAGGCATATAAAACAGTAATAAAATCCCAAGTCCTACATACATAACAGAATAGGACATGCTGACTTCTCCCCAAGTCCGTTTTGCACCTGCAAAAGCAATGATCGCAATAAAAAACGAAAGGTAACCGCTCACAGATGTATAGGTATGATACAAATTAAATCGGTACATATCCAAAGGTCGAAGTTGTATATTAAATTCTGTTTTCATAAATATTCCTTTCTGAATGATATCGTATGCTATAGGAATACCTGATAAATCATTCTCTGATTAAACATCCCGCATGGTAAGCTGAATACGTTTTTTTGCCAAATCTACACTCATAACTTTGACATCTACAATGTCCCCGACACTGACTGCTTCTAGCGGATGCTTAATAAAGCGGTCGCAAATTTGTGAAATATGAACCAATCCATCCTGATGGACGCCAATATCTACGAAAGCGCCAAAATCGATTACATTGCGGACAGTGCCTTTTAATATCATACCTGGTGTCAAATCCTTCATTTCCAGGACATCGCTTCGCAAAATTGGTTTTGGCATATCCTCGCGCGGATCTCTTGCCGGCTTTTCCAGCTCTTTGACAATGTCCCTTAACGTAATTTCACCAATGCCCAATTCCTCTGCTGTGTGCTTGTAATCTGTCATCCGCTTAGATATTCCTTTTAGCTTGTTTTCAATAATATCCTGCGGCGTATAGCCCAGCTTTTGAAGTAGTTTTTCTGTTGCATCATAGCTTTCTGGATGGACTGCTGTTGCATCAAATGGATTTTTCCCGCCTGTAATACGTGTAAAGCCAGCACACTGTTCATAAGCCTTTGGCCCCAGCTTCGCTACCTTTAACAGCTGGCTGCGAGACATAAAGCGTCCATTTTCTTCCCGGTACGCTACAATATTTTTGGCAACTGTCTTGCTAATGCCGGAAATATATTCCAGCAAAGAGGCAGAAGCTGTGTTTAAATCTACGCCAACTTTATTCACGCAGTCTTCTACAACTCCAGACAATGCTTCGCTCAATTTTTTCTGGTTCATATCATGCTGGTACTGGCCTACTCCAATCGACTTTGGATCAATTTTTACCAATTCCGCCAATGGATCTTGCAGCCGTCTTGCCATTGATGTCGCACTGCGCTGTCCAACATCAAAATTTGGAAATTCTTCTGTTGCAAGCTTGCTTGCCGAATAGACGGACGCTCCTGCTTCGTTTACAATCACATACTGCACAGGCTGGCTGATTTCTTTTAGAAGCTCTACAATTACCATTTCTGATTCTCTGGATGCTGTACCATTTCCAAGAGAAATTAAAGTTATATGATATTTTTCTATCAATTGTTTTACAACTGCTTTTGCTTCTTCCACTTTGTTTTGGGGAGCTGTTGGGTAGATGACCGTTGTATCCAGTACTTTTCCGGTTGGATCTACAACCGATAATTTACATCCTGTCCGAAACGCTGGGTCCCATCCTAAAACTACCTGATTTATAATCGGCGGCTGCATCAACAGCTGCTCTAAATTTTTTCCAAATACCCGAATCGCGCCGTCTTCTGCATTTTCTGTCAGACTGCTTCGGATCTCACGTTCAATAGCTGGCGCAATTAAACGCTGATAGCTGTCTGCAATTACTGCCTGCAAAACTGGGGTAGTATAAGGATTATCTTTTCGGATGACTTGTTTTTCCAAATAACGGATAATGTCCTCCTGCGGCGCTTCAATTTTAACGGTCAGAACTTTTTCCGCCTCTCCGCGGTTTAAAGCCAGAACACGGTGTCCTGCGATCTTTGCTACGCTTTCTGAAAATTCATAATACATTTCATAGACAGACTCTGTTTCCGGATCTTTTGCACAAGAAGTGATCCATCCTTTTTTCACAGTCATCTCACGAATCCGAATACGATAATCTGCTTCGTCTGATACCGCCTCTGCAAGAATATCAGAAGCCCCAGCCAATGCTTCTTGTACTGTGTTGACTTCTTTTTCCGGATTTAAGAATGCTGCTGCTTCTTCTTCTAACGGCTTGTCTGCCATTTGAAGCGTAATCAAATTTGCCAGTGGCTCTAAGCCTTTTTCTTTTGCAATCGTCGCCCTTGTCCTTCGTTTTGGACGATACGGGCGATATAAATCGTCTACAACAACTAAGGTCTGGGCATTTTCAATCTGTGCCTTTAATTCTTCTGTTAATTTTCCCTGTTCCTCAATGCTTGCGATCACCTGCTGCTTCTTTTCTTCCAGATTTCGTAAATAGTTTAACCGTTCATAAAGATTACGCAGTACTTCATCGTCTAAAGAGCCTGTAGCCTCCTTACGGTAACGTGCAATAAAAGGAATTGTATTGCCTTCATCAATTAACTTTACTGCTGCCTCTACTTGTCCAGACCTAATCTGCAATTCTTGTGCAAGAGTTTGTATGATATCCATCGTTGATTGCCATTGCCTTTCTATATCGTATTCTTGGTGTCTTTTTTGTGAATGTGTCTTGGTATCTCATTTCCCAAATTAGAAAACTTGCTAATCGAGCTTCTAGTCGTACTTTCTAATCGTATTTTCTAGTGGTACCTTCTAGTCGTACTTTCTAGTTGTACTTGCTAATCGTATTTTCTAGTTGTACTTGCTATTCGTATTTTCTAGTCGTACTTTCTAGTTGTACCTTCTAGTCGTACCTTCTAATAGAAACTGTTTTTATTATACTGAAAAGATCCAGAAGTGTAAAGCCTGGCAGCATTGTTTTTTTCCATCTGACATGTTATACTGTTACTGTTCACACAGGACTTTGCATTTCCTGCAAAGTCCGTAAGAAAATGATTCAAGAGTGCAAAAATTCCATTGCCGAAGGCAATTTTAGATGTATTTTTGCATGTTACTGTGAACGGGAGTGAACAGTAACATGATACTATTTATTTTTGGAGGTACGCTATGCATTACGGGCAAAATCAATACCGTGATCCGCTGCACATAAGTCAAATGACAAACGAACAAATGCCAGGGGACAAACGCTCCCCTAAAATGACTACCGCTGCGATTGTTTTAAGTGTTGCTGCTATCTCGACGACTTGCTGTCTCTATCTTTCTATCGTGTGTAGCAGTTTAGCAATCATTTTTGCACTGCTGTCAAAAGGTGGCGAGCAAACCATGTCTGCAAACGCAAAAATGGCGCTGCGGACAAGTGTTCTGGCAATTTTTTTAACAATTACGCTAACGATTGGATCTTTTGTAACTGTCATACGTGAATATGGCAGTGTGGATGCTTTTTTAAAAACTTATATGGAACTAGTACAACGTCCCTAAAACAACCCACAGTTATGCTTGCCTATTATGCGTTATTTTGTGTACGATGTACTAGTTAATACTACTATCAATTAGTAAAATACGAACCCAACTGTAAAATGAAGGATATTTTTAAGCGCAAAATTTACAGCAAGAATAGCAAGTGCAATCCAAACATAAAGGTTATGGTATTTCATGCCAATCGAAACCCGGTGCTGGCTCAAACGTTCCACTGTCTGCGTCAGCATAAACGTAAGATAGACGACAGCTGCATAGACAACAAGCGGATGATAATAGATACTCTGCAAAAGATGTCCGTGCAACAATGCCCGAACAGCCCGCGTTCCGCCGCATCCTGGACAAAAATAGCCAGTGATAAGATGGAACAGGCATGGCGGAAGTCGAATCCTTTGCCAAATGTTCGGATAGGTTGCTGCTATGGCTGCAAGGATCAAACTAACGAAAAAGACAGCAGCTCCGATGTAATAAAATGTCGTTTCTATTGTTCTTTGTGTGTCAGACACATCATAGTTTTCTGTATTCTTTTTATTTTGATTATCCATACATTTTTTTCTATATCTTTTTCTATATTTTTTTCTCTGTTTTTTCTGCATTTTGTAATTTCCATTTCCATCTGATTATGCTATAATATTAAGAAATTGTACCCTACTTTAATGAGATTGGAATTGAGGTGATTTTTATGACAATTGGCGGTATTTCCACTTCTTATCATCCATATATGCGATATGGCATGGGAAATGAGTATGCTGCAAATTATGGTATCGGAAAACCAAACGCACGCGTATCCGGCATTGGGGCTGTCGGAAATGTTGCGCCTGTGCAGCCTGTCTTAGGTGTTTCTAATAGAGCTGACGAAACCGGACAGAGCGCAGATAAACGCCGCAATGTAAAGGCAGGCTATAAATCCTCTCCAGCGGAGTGCAAAACCTGCAAAGAACGAAAATACCAGGATGGTTCGAATGAATCAGATGTCTCTTTTAAATCGCCTGGGCATATTTCGCCTGGCGCTTCTGCTTCTACCGTTATGGCGCACGAGCAGCAGCATGTGGCTAATGCACACCAAAAGGCAGCGGAAAAAAATGGAAAAGTGATCTCTGCTGCAGTTTCTCTCCATACATCAGTATGTCCGGAATGCGGGACTAGCTATGTATCTGGCGGGACAACGCGCACTTCCATTTCCTACCCAAATGAATCAAACCCTTATCAGAAAAATCAAAAGGCGCAGGATGCTATCCGCTTTGTTGGTGCAAACATCGATTACGTAGCGTAATACGAAAGGAACTTCTTACATGGCAAGACGAACATCTGGTGAATTAAAAAGGCTTTCCCGTGAGTTTTTAATGGATCATTATACGATTCCTATCCTGGCTATGCTCATTGCTATTTTATTGCCTGAAGTACTGATCCTTGTTTTTACAGACAATTTCACAATCGGTTGGAATGCAGCAACTGCTGTTAGCGTTGCCGCCAGCATCATCATTCAGCTTATTGCACAGCTATTTTCTGTAAGCATCGTTCGGATTCATTTACTGTTAGCAAGACGCCAAAAAGCAGCAGCTTTAGATATTTTTTGGGCATTTCGCAACCAGCCGGATCGCTTTTTATTAGGTGCATTGTCCCTTTGGGGTATTTGCCTGTTTCCAGCTATTCCAGCTTGCGCATGTATCGTTTACTTATGGGGACAAAAGAATTTTATTTCTTATTCCTTGATAGGAATGACTGCACTGATACTGGTTGTATTGATTGCTGCTGAATTATATATCGTTTGTACGTTCAGCCTGATCTATCCATTGCTAATGGAACGGCCGGAACTTACCATCCGTGAGTGCTTACGTGCCTCCTATCATTTCATGCGCGGAAACAGACTTCGATACTTTTTGCTGCAGCTTAGCTTTTTCGGCTGGCAGCTTTTGGGGATTTTCTCCATCGGAATCGGAATGCTTTGGGTTATCCCTTATATCCGTCAGACATCCGCCAATTTTTACCTGGATCTCACAGATCAGTTTGACAGTAAAGGACTGCATATTGATGCCTTTATCACAGATCCATCCTAACAGATGAAAGAAACGCAGGGCTGTGTCTCTAAACTACAGTCCTGCGTTTGTTACTGTTCACTCCGTTCTCAGTAACATGCAAAAATTCATCTAAAATCGCCTTCGGCAATGGAATTTTTGCACTCCTGAATCATTTTCTTACGGACTTTGCAGTAAATGCAAAGTCCTGTGTGAACAGTAACCTGCGTTGTTACTGTTCACAAAAGCAGAAAGCCGGCTGCGTAAAACGGCGCAGTCTCAAGCATCTGTCTAATGGAACCGGATCATCTGCCTAATCGCACCTAATTTTGCTGCCTTTTCCTCATACTCTGCTTCTTTCATTTCCTGTGTCACAAATCCTATCTCGTCCCCTGCCTGTGGCACTTCAATATATTCCACATTGCCAAACGCGTTTTCAATCGCAGCCTGATCCTTGGTTGTGCGGACAAAAAACCGCATTGCCTGCTGTCTGTAGTCTGCAATCGTAAGTTTTTGTGATTTCCATTCCAGCTCAATATGCTTGCCAATGTGCTTTGCCAGCTCTACAACATCTGCAACAACCGCGCTTGCTGTTGGCAGACTGCCTGCTCCACTGCCATAAAACATCGCATCACCCAGCATATTGCCGCGTACAAAAATAGCGTTAAATACACCGTTCACAGAAAACAACGGATGATCCTTTGGCAGCAGGAATGGGGCAACCATTACAGCATATGTTTCGCCAACTTGTTTGCTGATTGCAAGCAGTTTAATCGAACGATCCATCTTTTTTGCATACAAAATATCTGTTGCACTGATTTTTGTAATGCCTTCTGTATGTACGTCTTCAAAATCTACCTGCTGTCCTGCAATCAAGGAAGTTAAGATTGCAATCTTACGTCCTGCATCATGTCCTTCAATATCTGCGGTAGGATCTTTTTCTGCATATCCTTTTGCCTGCGCTTCTTTGAGCACTTCATCAAAATCACATCCATCTTCTGTCATTTTTGTCATCATATAGTTTGTCGTTCCATTGACAATACCGCAGATTTCTTCAATGCGATCCGCCGTTAAACAAGAATTCAGCGCACGGATAATTGGAATCCCGCCGCCCACACTTGCTTCAAACATAAAATTGACATTTTTTTCTTTCGCAGTTGCAATCAAATCTGCTCCTTTGGCAGCAACTAATGCTTTATTTGAGGTCGTTACACTTTTTCCTGCCAGAAGCATTGCTTTCACAAATGTATATGCCGGCTCTACACCGCCCATTGTCTCCACTACAATTGCTACTTCGGGATCATTTGCAATCACCTGATAATCATGTACGACTTTCTCTTGAATTGGGTCGCCTTCAAAGTCGCGTACGTCCAGAATATACTTTACTTCAATTTCTTCACCGACTTTTTTGCATATACTGTCCTGGTTGGTGCCAATCACCTGTACGACACCTGTACCAATTGTCCCATAACCCATCACTGCAATCTTTATCATCTCGTTATCTACTCCCTTGCTAATATTTTCATAGAATGAATGCCTGCCTGTCCTTCAATACATGCTGTCATCTGTGCAATGTCTTCTGTCTCCGCCAGCACTTCGATACTCATAGTCAAAGACGCAATGCCATTCACTGGTATACTTTGATGAATCGTTAAAATATTCGCATGATACTTGGCGACAATATTTAATACGGCAGAAAGAAGCCCTGGCTCATCGTCCAGTTGGGCGGCCACTGTCAAAGTCCTTCCCTTTATATTTTCTTGGAATGGAAAAATATCATCCTTGTATTTATAAAAAGAGCTGCGGCTGATGCTTAGCTGATCAACTGCCTCCTGCACCGATGCCACCCGTCCGGTTTCCAGCAGCCGCTTTGCTTCTACTACTTTGCGCAGCACTTCCGGGACAGCCTTTTCTTTTAGGACGAAATACTTTGTCTTTTCTGCCATAAATTCACCTCCGCCAAGCTATGATCCACCTTCTGCCTGCTTTGCCAGCGAAGACCACTTCAGATAAGAATTAATAAACAAGTCTAAATCCCCATCCATGACTGCGCCAACATTACCGGTTTCTGTATTTGTCCGATGGTCTTTTACCATTGTATACGGCTGCATGACATAGGAGCGGATTTGATTGCCCCATCCAATTTCAGTAACCTCGCCGCGTATACCTGCCTCCTTTTGCGCCTGCTCCTCCTGCTTTAACAAATAAAGCTTGGATTTGAGCATCTGCATAGCCTTATCCTTATTCATATGCTGGGATCGCTCGTTTTGGCAAGTCACTACAATGCCTGTTGGAAAATGTGTGATACGGATTGCTGAAGATGTCTTATTAATATGCTGTCCGCCTGCACCGCTTGAGCGGTAAGTATCAATCCGGATGTCCTCATCTTTGATCTCAATGTCTACATCCTCCTCAATATCCGGCATGACGTCACAGGATACAAAGGAAGTTTGGCGCTTTCCTGCTGCATTAAACGGTGAAATACGTACCAGACGGTGTACACCTTTTTCTGACTTCAAATAGCCATAGGCGTTTTCCCCGTTCACCTGGAAAGTGACAGACTTAATGCCTGCTTCATCTCCTTCATGATAATCAAGCAGTTCCACTTCAAAGCCCTTGCTTGCTGCCCATCTTGTGTACATACGATACAGCATAGAAGCCCAGTCGCAGGACTCTGTACCGCCTGCACCTGCATTCAGCGATACGATGGCGTTATCGTGGTCATACTCCCCTGCTAACAGCGTTTTAATCCGGATGCCTTCAAACTGTATTTGATATGATTCGATTGCATCTTCAATTTCTGGAACTAACGATAAATCGCCTTCTTCTTCGCCCATTAAAAGCAATGTCTCGATATCTTCATACTTAGTTTCCAGATCTGTATAGACCTGGATATCATCTTTCAAGCTTTTTAACTCTTTCATTTTTTTCTGGGATTCTTGTGCATGATCCCAGAAATCCGGCGCCTCCATCTCACGCTCTAATTCTTCTACCCTCTTTCCTTTATTTGCGAGGTCAAAGTGAATCCCTCAATTCCTGCAATGGTTTTGTAAAAGTATGGAACGTATAACGATATGGATCAAATTCAACCATTTTTTCACCTGCTTTCTAATTTTTTATATTCTTTCCCTGCATAAGCAAGGTATGATTTTATTGTTTTTGCAGCTCTTTGACTGCCCTGCGGATTTGATTATCCTTTGTATAGTCGTAATCCGCATCCTCGTCACCTTTATAGCGGTATTTTAGCTTAATATCCGGCTGAATGCCTGTTCCATGGATATTTTCTCCTTTTGGCGTAAAATACTTCGCTGTGGTCAGCTTAATCGCGCTTTTATCTGTCAGCGGACGAACTGTCTGCACTACCCCTTTGCCAAAAGTTGTTGTGCCAATGAGTTTCCCATATTCGTAATCCCGGATAGCCCCGGCAAAAATCTCAGAACAGCTTGCACTGTTTCCATTAATGAGCACGACCAACGGCAAATCAAGGTAATGTTCTGCATCTGAATTGACTTCCTGACGGTTGCCATATTTATCTTCTGTATATGTGATCAGTCCTTCTGGTAAAATATAGTCTAAAATCTCACTGACAGAATCCAGCATGCCTCCAGGGTTGTTGCGCAGATCTACAATCATCTTTTCCATTCCCTGCGCTTTTAGTTCTTCGACTTTTGCAATAAAGTTATCTGCTGTCGCATCTCCAAATTCTGCAATGTTAATGTAGCCAATCCCCTGTTCAAACATCCGTCCGTCTACAGTAGGGACGTCTACCTTGCCCCGTTTCACATCAAAGTCCAGATAGCTGTCTTCCCCTTCTCTGGAAATAACCAGATGTACGGTACTGTTTGCTTCTCCGCGGATATGTGTTACAAGTTCTGATAACTCCATTGACCTGGCTTCAATATCATCCACCATAATCACATTATCGCCTGCCTTTAAACCTGCTTTCATTGCAGGCGTATCGTCATAAATTCTTATGATCTGCACCCGCATGGATTTTACATCCTGCTGGAGTACTGCGCCAATTCCATAATACTGCGCGCTGGCAGAAATCATCATTTCCTGATATTCTTCTTCTGTATAATAAGCAGAATACGGATCACCCAGGCTTGCAAACAGCCCTTTATACAGGCCGTCAGTTAAATCCTGTGTATCTACATCTTCGTAATAATTTTTCTGAATCACAGCTGACAATTCGTTTATTTTTGCACGTACTGTATTTGTCACAATGCTTGTTGACGCTCCCTGGCTGCCCATTCCAATACCCATGCTAATGCGTCCCTGCAGCCAGAAGATAGCACCAGCGCCCAAAACCAGAAAAATGCAAACGGTAGACAACACGCCTGTTATCACTCCTTTTGCAAATTTATTCTGGCTTTTGTGATCTACGATTTCTACAACTTCTTCTACTTGCTCATGATATTCTTTCATCACACCATTCCTAATTATCAAAGTCTAGTCACAAATCAATACTTATACTTTCAGATGTCTGCGAATTGTAAACGCGCTGCCAAGAAATCCAATCCCAACGCCTAGTATTAATGCCACTGGCACTAATGTGCGGAAAACTTCGTGTACTGTGAGGAAACTCATCAGGTTGGATAAAAAGCCAAAACGCTCTGTAATAAACAATATCAGCTTTCCATACATCACCCGCAAAATTACCATCGGCAAAGCAGAACCAATTAGTCCAATCAAGATGCCTTCTACATAAAATGGCGCTCTTACAAAATAGTCGGTAGCGCCGATTAGCTTCATAATGCCGATTTCTTCTTTACGGACTGTAATGCCAATCGTAACTGTATTGCTGATCAAAAACGTCGCTACAGCAAACAGGATTAAGATGACTCCCATAGAAACATATCCAATCAAGCGGTTAAATTCTGTCAGCATATTTGCTACTGTCTCAGACTGGTTAATCCGCCCTACGCCATCAAGCTGTTCCAAATATTTGACAAGCGTCTCCTGCTGGGAGACATCCTTTAAAAACACCTCATAGCTGGCGGAATTTACTAATGGGTTATCTTCCCCAAATCCATTTGCTGCATTTTCGTCCCCATCAAAATACTGCATTTTGTAATCTTCCCATGCTTTTTCCGCTGATGTATAGCGATGGTCTAATACTTCAGGGCGCATTGCAATCGCCTGGCCAATGGCCAGGATCTGTTCCTCTGGCGTACCCTCCTCAAAAAAAACAGTAATACCAACGCCTTCTTCCACCGTCTTTACCATTGACTGAAAGTTGGTAACAATTGCATAAAATAGCCCAAACAAAAAAATGCAGGCTGTCATTGTGGCAATCGATGCGATCGAAAAAAGCTTGTTTCTCCAAATATTAATTATCCCCTGTTTGAGGGAATATACGAAGCTACTCAATCTCATGAAAGTAATCCTCCTGCTTGTCATCACCAATTATCTTGCCTTTGTCTATTGTGATGACACGCTTTTTCATCGTACGTACTATTTCCAGATTATGTGTGACAACAACAACCGTTGTCCCACGGTCATTAATTTCTTCTAATAAGTTCATAATCTCCCATGCATTGTTATTATCTAAATTCCCTGTAGGCTCATCCGCCAACAGTATTTTTGGTGAATTAATCAATGCCCTGGCAATGGCCACACGCTGCTGCTCCCCGCCGGAAAGCTGCTTTGGATACGAGCGGTATTTTGCAGCAAGTCCTACCAAAGACAGCATCTGCGGTACTTTTTTGCGAATAGTTCTTGTCGATTCGCCCACCACACGCAGAGCAAAGCCTACATTATCGTACACGTTACGATCCTTAAGCAGCCGGAAATCCTGAAACACAACCCCAATATGCCTGCGGAATTTTGGAATCTGCTTATGTCTGATATGGCTCAGATCCTGGCTGTTTATGTATATTGTCCCTTCTGTCGGCTCCAGTTCCTTTAGCAATAGCTTGATCAGAGTGGATTTTCCTGAACCGCTGTCCCCCATCACAAACACAAACTCTCCCTCCTGAATCTGAATGCTGATGTCATTCAGTGCAGGAATGCCTTCTGTGTATGCTTTACTTACATTTTCAAGCCGAATCATATAAGTTTATAACCTCCTCATCTTATCTGGATGTTAATAATCCATTGTCTCCATGTATTTCATATATTTGACAACCATCAGCGCAATTTTAAACGTAATTGCATCTTCAAAAATACGTAAATCCAGCCCTGTGCTTTTTTGCAGCTTATCCAGACGGTATACAAGCGTATTGCGGTGAATATAAAGCTGCCTGGAAGTTTCGGATACGTTTAAGCTGTTTTCAAAAAACTTATTGATTGTTGTCAGTGTTTCTTCATCAAATTCATCTGGGGATTTTCCATCAAAAATTTCTTTGATAAACATCTTGCATAGCGGAATTGGCAATTGGTAAATTAAACGGCCAATCCCAAGCTGTGAATATGCGATAATATCTTTTTCTTCAAAGAAAATCTTTCCCACATCTAATGCCATGCGTGCTTCTTTAAACGAGCGGGATACTTCTTTAATCTCATTGACAATGGTGCCGTAAGCAATATGCTCCCCGCCGCCGTTTGGATCTGATGCAAACATACTCCAAATAACTTGTGCGGTTTTTTCTAAATCATCATAGCCTTCTGTTTCAGCAAGTTCTTTTACTACAATGATATTCTTTTCATCAACCGCTGTAACAAAGTCTCGGGATTTCCCTCCAAAAAGGCTTCTGACTTTTTCCAAATCATTGCCGTCCTTTTCCCGGTTTGTTTCGATAATATAGACTGCCCTTCGGATATCTGTATCAATATGCAGCTTTTTCGCACGGTTATAAATATCTACAAGCAGTAAATTGTCTAAAAGGAGGTTTTTGATAAAATTGTCTTTATCAAAGCGCTCCTTATACGCGATTAAAAGGTTTTGAATCTGGAAACTGGCAATTTTGCCAATCATATATGCGTCATCGCTTTCTCCATTTGCAAGCAGTACATATTCCAACTGGTGCTCATCAAATACTTTAAAAAACTGACATCCCTGCATAACCTGACTGTCTGCCGGCGATTCTACAAACGCAACGGTAGACTCCGTATAATTTTCACTTCCTTCAAATGTCGAGGCCAAAACCTTCCCCTCTGTATCAATCACACACAAATCTGTTCTAGTTATCCCCTTTAACCCATCGATCGTATTCTGAAGTATTTGATTTGATATCATATATTTTCTCCTCTTTCCTGCAACATACTGGCTGTGCCAGCAGATTGCCTTCTCTTACTGTATCACAGATACGACTGTTTTTATACAATATTTACAAAAATCAAGATTTCTTTAATATCATAATACAAATAGCAAAAAAAATAAAGGGGAAACTCACTTTTTTTGTGCTAATATTCCAAAAATCCTTCTCCCAGCACCTCTCTGGCATCTGTCACTATGACAAATGCATTTCTGTCAATGTTTTTAATGTGTTCTTTTAATGTCACAACCTCTTTTTTTGAAACAACACAAAACAACATACTGCGTTCTTCTTTCTTATACATGCCAACTGCAGGAAGCAGTGTCGTCCCTCTGCTCATTTGGTTCATGACAGCATCTGCAATTTGCTCGTGCTGTTCTGAAATAATATAAACAGCCTTCGAAAACTTCCCGCCCTCTGTAATCAAATCGGATACACGGGATGTTACAATCACTGCAAAAATTGCATAAAGTGAGGCATGTATCCCACAGACAAAACTACCAGCGATAATGATGATACCGTCAATAATCTGTAAAATTTGTGCAATGGAGTACGACTGAAATTTCATATGGAGAAGCGTTGCAATCAAATCCGTCCCTCCGGTTGCTACCTGTGCGCTTAATACAAGTCCTATTCCCGCACCGGTTAGTACGCCGCCGTAAACAGATGCAAGCAAAAAGTCTCCTCCGGCCAAATCGCAGTCTGGTATCACCCCTAGCCAAAATGTCAGCAGCAGGGATGCTGCCATTGTCTTTCCAATAAAACGTTTTCCTTTTAATTTATATGCCAGGAAAAACAGTGGTATATCTAGTACAAGATTCGTAACCCAAATTGGGACCCCTCCGTCAATATAATTGGCAGTAAGTCTTTTTAACATAATGCCAATACCGGAAAAGCCTCCGGTAATCAGGCCAATGGGATCATAGCTGCTTTTAATTGCAAAGCCCATAATGCCTGTGCCAACTATGATCAATAAAGACGTATATATCTGCCTGCGAATATTTTTGCGCATGTTATTTCCTACTCTTTCTCATCGTCATAATTGTGGACAACGTTTTTAAATCGTCCTTTGTGAATCAGCTGCTGAAACCACATGATAAATGACAGCTTTCCGTCTGGATCAAAGTATCTGCTGCCCAAGGAATACCATACCCTTGCGTCAATTTTAGCTTTGACCTCCTGCAAAATAATGTCTTCCTGCGGAGATTCCACTACTGACACAATAACGTCCGGCAGCGCTGCATTTATTTCATTGACCATAATATCATATTCCCCATCGCACGCTTCTAATACATAGTTTCCCACAAGCTGCATATTTTCATACGTTGTTACTAAATATTCCTGCAGATTGTGCATTGCCTCGCTCGTTGGCGCCACCAGGAAGATACGGCGCTGATTGCTGCTCATGCGTTTAAAATATTCCTGCATAAATCCATGTGCAGCTGCCTCACGCAGCCGCTGGCTGGAATATATGCCTGCCTCTGTTAATATTTCCTTGTCGCATACTACTAACAGATCCGCCTGTGCAAGTCCATCACGTACAAGCTGGTTATCTGCGGCATCACTCAGCATTTTCATAGATATTGTACGAATTACATTTAATTCTGTTTTCTTATAAAAACTTTCTCCTTGCAGGACTTCTTCCCGCAAAGAAAAATTATCAAGCTCCATTCCAAGCAGCCGGATTTTCTTCACCATACAATGCCCCACTTTCTACCTACGATAAGATAGTAGTATAACAAAAACTTTTTCGTTTGGCAAGCATAGACCGTATGTCTTTTGTAATTATGCCATGCTAGAATTCAAATTATTACAAAATTGTAAAAGAAATTCGACTTCTTAGGCCCTTTGTATTTACTTATTTCACTATTGAAATGTCAATAGATTTTACTATTTATTTTGGTAAGACCTTAAGTTTATGAATGTTATACAAAACGGATGTTCCGACTTCCCCGTGGATATCCACGCCCTTTTCCACACGAAATTTTGTGGATAACGTGGATAAGTCCGTGTATAACTCAATTTTTTCGGTTTATCGACATTTTTCGATGTGGATAACTTTCGGTTATCTTTTGGTTATTTTAGCGAAACTTGTCGAAAAGAGTATAACTTTTGGTTACTTTTGGTTATTTTGTATAGTTTCCTTTTTTTATTTTTTGCAGGCAAAATGCAGGATAAAAATTTTACGTCAATTTTACATTTATTACTTTCATACAAAAAAACTCTACACGAATTCGTGTAGAGTTTTTGGTAATATACTATATTATTATATCTTTCTTTAATTTTTATACTTCGATAAAATGTATTTTAGATTAAAAAATTCTGCGTACTGCTACTACAGGCCGGTAATTTGCCGGAGAAGTATACTTGATGCCAGTCGCTGGATTACTTGCATGAATAATCGTATTATTGCCTACATAAATGCCTACATGTCCATCGTAGCAAATAATGTCACCCGGCTGTCTGTCTTCATAGCTTACACCATATCCCACACTGCACAATGCACCTGTATAATGTGGTAAGGATACTCCAAAGTGTGCATATACGCTCATTACAAAACCAGAACAGTCTGTCCCATTTGTCAGACTGGAACCACCCCATACATATGGATTACCTTCAAATTGGCTTGCATAGTTTACAACTGCTTGTCCAGATTTGCTGGAGCTTGTGGAAGAACTGCTGCTTGATCCGGCAGATGAATTTGAGCTGCCAGAATTTGCAGACGTATTTGTGCTGCTTGAGCTTGTAGTTCCATTCGAAGTACTTGTATTTGATGTTGTACTTGTGGAAGATGTCGTGTTGCTTGTTGTAGTCGTTGTACTGCTTGTACTATTTGTAGTTGTCTGTGTATTGCTTGCAGTATTGGATGCTGTATCTGCTGCATTATTTTGTGCCTCAATTGCTTCCTGCGCTAATCTTTGTTCTTCTTCGATCCGAGCCTGTTCTAAAGCAATTCTTGCATCTTCTTCTGCTTTTGATTCTGCGTAAGTATATTCTCTTGTAAGTTCTATGTAATCTGCGGAAACGTAGCCATGCTTGTCTTCAACAGCTACTTTTACCCAGCCGTCTTTATAGTCCTTCATGCTTGCTACAGTCAGTGCCTCACCGCCTGGTACAAGTGTCAGTACATCGGACTTTCCAGAAGCTTTGCTTCTTACTTTTAATGTCGTTGTGCTTACTGTTGCAATCGGTGTGCCTACGGATTTAATTAATGCTTCATCGCCGATTACAATAAAATCTTTTTTTACATAACCTGTAACAGAACCGGATTGGATTTTTACCCAGCCGTCTTTTTTCCCAAGCACTGTTGCTACAGAATCTTTATATAATTTTCCAAGCAGTTTGCTGTCTTCATCTGGCTTTCTGCGAATATTTACATAATCGTTAACATTTGCAACCGCCATATTTTCATACTTGGATGATTTGTTGCTGCCTTCTTTTTCTGTTTTGCCGCTTTTTGTATCTTTATCGTCCTCTGGAGAATCCACACTTCTTGCATCCGCCATCTGTGCTGTTACATTTTGCTCTAAATAACTGCTGAGTGTCAGTGATACGCCTGCAACCGGTGACGAAGTATTCAATTCGTTTTCCATAATATTATTTGTATATTCTGTAATTCCTGCCACTGGTGCAGCATTTAAGTAAACCGGTGTAGCAAACAGCAGTGCTCCTGCAAGGCAACAAGTAACGATTCTCAGTGGTTGCTTCTTCATAAAATCCTCCTATTTTTTCCCAATATTTATATACCAACTCATTTATTACAAATTTATTACGAGACATATTATATCAAAGCAATTCACGCGTGTCAACCGACAGATATTACAGAAATGTGGGTTTTTTCTTCTTTTTTTATACAAATTCACAAATCTCTGATCTAAACTGCCCGTTTCTAAATCCGTCATTTTTTTCGATATAATTTATTGTGATTTCTTTTTCCCTTAATATGTTATATTTTTCGAATACGATCCGTTGTGATTTCTATTTTCCTTTCTTTGTATAAGTGTCCGACTGCCCGTTTAAATGCGTTTTTACTCATTTTCGTCTCCTGCTTAATTACTTCTGCAGGCGCTTTATCGTTAAAAGGCAGTTCGCCGCCGGATTTGACTATCATCTGCATGACAGCTGCTGCGTCTGCATCCATTTGGATATATGCTTTTTCCCTTCTCGTTAAATCCAGCTTGCCGTCTGGTTTTACGTTCGTTATTTTTGCTTCTATAACATCCCCGATGCGAAGCATCGAGCAGTCCTCATGCAATGGAATCATTGCTGAATATTGATCATCCACAGCAATAAATGTTCCAAAGTTGGAACTGAATTCATAGACACGGCCAGTAACAATGTCGCCTTTTTGATAAGGGGCATCCTGCTGCAGCAATCCATACAAATCCTTCATACTTGCGCAAAGCCTATGGCTTTTATCGATATAAAGTGTCACAAGTATTTCGTCTCCTGCCCGAACGTCCTGCGTCATCTGTTTATATGGAAGAAACAGATCTTTTTCTAAGCCCCAGTCCAAAAATGCACCGATATTACCAATCGAGATTACTTTTAATGCACAGCACTTGCCTAATGTTAGCTTTGGTTTTGCTGTCGTCGCAATCAGACGGTCTTTGGAATCTTTATATAGAAATACTTCCAGCTCATCCCCAATTTGAATTTTTGGCGGGACCTGCTTTTTTGGCAGCAAAACACGCGTTTCATCATCCTGCTGCTCAGCCAAGTAAATTCCAAAATCTACTTGTTTGACTACCTGCAATGTCTGATATTCTCCTAATTTCATATGAACGTACTCCTCTCTTTTACCCGTTGCCGCAAAATTCTACAATTGCGTACGTTTTTCCATTTTCATCATTTAGCTTCACGATATAGCTGCTCTCCTTGCGATACACACATACCGATATCATATCGCCATAAACAGCTGATTTTCTGTATTCTGCACGAATACGCGTTACCACAAAATCCTTTGGCAGCCATTCCTGCGCAAGCTGGACATATCTGGCGTTATTCATATGATTATTTGTATCTATAAAATAGCGCGGCACGCGAAATGCACAGGCTTCGCTTTTAAAATCCTGCGGCTGTTCCGTATCCAATATTTTACGGTCTAAATATTCCATATCCAGTCTTGCTTCTTTTTGATAGATCTCCTGCAGTTGCGGCATAATTTTCACGGGCCTGCCTTTTTGCATATCCATAAATACCCAGACTGAGTTTGCCCGGACAAGTATATGGCCGGACGAATCTTCGATTTTAAAATTGCGCAGCCCATAAAATCCATGGTAATCATACGGCCAAGTCATAACTTTAATCTTTTCGCCCAGCCTAGGATAGCGCTGTATGTCAACCTGCCAGCTGTTTAAAATCCAGGCTGCATGATGCAGTTCCAAATAATCGACTCCAATATCTAAGTCCTCTGCCTGCAGCGTACAGGCATCCTGCAAATAATCTAATACATGGGAAAGGCATGCCTGTTCCTTGTCATTACACTCACTATAGCGAACTCTTGTTTCAAATAGATACATAGATCATTCTCCAAAATTGTAATAAATGTATACCCCAATGGATATGTTTTTTATTTTTCATCATATACTGTTTTGCATCAAATTGCAATCTTTTATACAATACGTTTGCTTTTTGTCTACCATTACGCTGGTTCCATCCTCCAGTTATTGTCTGAATCATTTTACTATTTCTACATAAACTAGACTTAACGTTACCGTTCACACCTTTGGTTTTCTCAGTAACTGAATGCAGTCCATGCAAAACCCTGGTTGGAATAATAACGACTTCACAGAAATTTCACAGAAATTATTAGCACTCACCATTGACGAGTGCTAATAAATGTGGTATAACATAATCAGCACAACAAAACAGGTGCACAAACACCACAAGGAATGTATTGAAAGAATGGAGGAATGACCTATGTTAATGCCAAGTATTTTTGGAGAAAATTTATTTGATGACTTTTTTAATGATTTTGCACGTCCGTCAAGATCCATCATGCCATACACGACCTCTGCAAATCAACTCATGCGTACTGACATCAAAGAACTTCCAAATGGTTATGAGCTGCATATTGATCTTCCTGGCTATAAAAAAGAAGATGTGCAGGCAGAATTAAAAGACGGTTATCTGACCATTAATGCGACCAGCAAAAAAGATCAGTCACAAAAGGATTCTGATGGAAAATATATCCGTCGAGAAAGATACTATGGTTCCTGCAGCAGAAGCTTTTATATTGGTGAGCAAATTACCCAGGAAGATATCAAGGCGAAATTTGAAGACGGCACATTAAAATTGTGTTTCCCTAAGAAAGAAGCCAAACCAGAAATAGAGAAAAAGAAATTTATCGCAATCGAAGGATAATGAAATAAACAATAAGGGGCTGCGGACAGCCCCTTTCCTCTGTTAAGAATATTTTTGTACAAAATAAATCATTAGTTTTTCAAGTGTACTTTGCAGTACCCTGCATTCATTTTCACTGACACTATCTAAAATAAAAGCAATCATGTCCTGATGAAAGCGTTGATGATGACGGTAAGCACAGATGCCTTTTTGTGTCAATGTAATATTGACAACCCGCTTATCCTGGCTGCTGCGTTCCCTGCATACATATTGCTTTTTCTCTAACGCATTCATTGCTTTTGTAAGTGTTCCGGTTGTTACTGACAGCTTTTTTGCAATCTGAGACATTTTCTGAGGCTTATCCAGACCAATCGCTTCGATTACGTGCATATCGTTATACGTAATATCTGCAAATTCGTCTGTAATCAGCTTCTTTTCTTCAAGCTCCATAATGTACTTAAAAAAATCCACCAAGAACCGATTCAATGTCTGTTCTGTTCCCATCCAGCCTCTTCCTTTCTACCAAGTCAGCACTGCTGCTCCCCATGTGAGTCCGGCGCCAAAGCCTGCCAGTATAATTTTATCACCTTTTTTTAATTTCCCGTCTTGGTTTACGCGATCCAGCAAAATCGGTACGCTTGCAGCAGATATATTGCCGCATTCCTCTAAGCAGATCGGAAATTTTTCGATTGGCTGCTGCAGGCGTTTTGCAACAGCTTCAATAATACGTTCATTTGCCTGGTGTAATAGAAACATTGCTATTTCTTCTGGCTGCACGTTTGCTTTTTCCAATACCTGCTGAATGCATTTTGGTACAGTGCGGACTGCAAATTTATAAACCTCCTGCCCATTCATCTGTACATATGCGCTGACATGCTCCAAAGCTTTTGCGTTTTGCCCGCTGCTTTCTGGCACTTGTTTTAGATATGGGTGGTTTGGCTGCCTTCCCATACAAGCTAATGCCATTCCTTTTGAACCGTCAGAGCCTTGTATACCTGCAATCATCCCCTGCTCATCTGCACAGACAACTGCCGCGCCAGCTCCATCACCAAACAATACACATGTAGAACGGTCTGACCAGTCCAACAGCTTAGAGAGTGTTTCTGCTCCGATAATTAATATTTTGCGGTACATGCCGCTTTGTATGTATGCCTGTGCCATTTGCAGGGCAAAAATAAACCCTGCACAAGCTGCGCATATATCGTATGCTGCTGCCTGGGACGCTCCTAACGCATGCTGCACTTCACAGGCTAACGGCGGTATTACATGATCTGCAGACACGGTTGCTGCAAGAATTAATTCTAAATCATCCGGCTGCATCCCTGCCTGCGCAAGCGCCTGCCTGGACGCCTCTGCCGCCATGCTTGTCGTCGTCTCCTCTACTGCTAAATGTCTTGCGCCGATCCCAGTCCTGCTGCGTATCCATGCATCAGAGGTTTCCATAATAGCGCTTAAATCGTCGTTTGTTACTCGTAAATTTGGAAGGCTGCTCCCAGTCCCGCATATTCTTGCTCGCATAGTTTCTCTTTCCTTTCCAACATAAAGTCCGCAGTCCGCCATTAATATTTGCGGAAACGCTCATAACGTTCCTGTGCAAATTCTTCGCCGGTTTTTCCTGCCTGGGAGAGTAAATATTCCTTTAAATGCTGTTTCATATACATCGCGATGGAACATACTGTCACTTCATCCGCACCGCCGTATTCTGGTATCACCTGTTCTATTACCTGTAACTCATACAAATCCTGCGCTGTAATCTTCATTACCTCTGCCGCTTCTTCTGCCCGTTTGCTGTCCTTCCATAAAATAGAAGAAAAGCCTTCTGGTGAAAGCACTGAGTATGTGGCATGCTCCATCATCCATACTTGATTGCCTGTTGCCAGAGCAAGTGCACCTCCGCTGCCTCCTTCACCGATCATCATACAAATGATCGGGACTTTTAATGCAGACATTTCATACAGATTTCTTGCAATCGCCTCTCCTTGCCCTAATTCTTCTGCCTCCATCCCGCAAAACGCTCCCGATGTATTGACAAACGTAATTACTGGACGCTGAAATTTTTCAGCCTGCTTCATAAGACGCAATGCCTTACGATATCCTTCTGGAGAGGACATGCCAAAATTACGCGCTTTGCATTCTTCGATTGTCGTCCCCTTTTGAATACCAATCACAGTCACCGGCTGGCCGTCTAAATAGGCGATTCCGCCAACTACGGCCGGATCGTCACGGTATTGCCTGTCGCCATGCAGTTCCATAAAATCATCAAAAATATAGGAAATATAATCCATTGCAGACGGACGCGTAAACTGGCGCGCTGCTTTTACTTTTTCCCATGCAGTCTTATTTTTGGCTTTGACCATCCGTTCCAGGCTGCGCTCATCCGGTCTTGCATCTACGACCGCATCTTCACGGAATGCATGAAAGCTGCTGTTTTGGTGATGTTTTAAAATATGTGCAAGCGTCTGCTTTAAATCTTTACGTTCTACAATCGCATCTACAAATCCATGGGAAAGCTGAAATTCTGCCCGCTGAAACCCTTCCGGCAATTTTTCACCGATTGTCTGTTCGATTACCCTTGGGCCTGCAAATCCAATCAGCGCCCCCGGCTCTGCTAAAATAATATCTCCTAACATGGCAAAACTTGCCGTCACTCCGCCTGTCGTCGGATCTGTCAGAATTGGGACGTATAACAGGCCTGCATCGCTGTGTTTTTTTAATGCTGCTGATGTCTTTGCCATTTGCATCAGGGAAATAATGCCTTCCTGCATTCTGGCACCTCCAGAACAGCAAAACAAAATGACTGGCAGGCGCATATCCGTCGCCTTTTCTACTGCGCGCGTTATTTTTTCTCCTACCACATGACCCATGCTCCCCATGAGGAAACGGGCATCACATACCCCTACGACAGCTGGTTCGCCGCAGATTTTTGCATAACCGATCGTCACGCCCTCTTTCAGCTTTGTTTTTTCCTGCACTGCCTCCAGTTTTTCTTCATATCCCGGAAACTGTAAGGGATTTGTCTCTTTGACATCGTCAAACCATGGCGTAAATGTCCCTGCATCCACAACCATTTTGATACGGTTTTTCGTACGGACACGGAAATAATAGCCACATTTTTTACATACATACTTCCCGGCTATTGTTTCTGCTTTGGATAGCGCTTCGCCGCATTTTTTACATTGAATAAAAACTTCTTCTGTTTTACTGCTGCCTGCCTGTTTCTCCTGCGGTGTCTGCTCCTCGTGTATCTCCATCCGGCGTTTATGGCTTCTTGATCCCGCAGAATCGGCAGACACATAATCGAGCGGATCCATTTGATTCGCTTGATCCATATTGTCTATTTGAGCCAGCACAGGGATATACCGGCGCTTTTTCCATTTTTGCCTCATTTTTTTAACCCACATAACTTCTCCGCCTCACTTTTTTCAAACATATGCAATCATACGTGTTTTTTACGCCTCCTGCCCAATTGCAAACATGATCTCTGCAGATGCCGCAAGCTTTCCTGCTATGGTTGCAGTTCCCTTGCCGATCCCAATCGGGCCTTTGACTTTGACAATTTCCACATCGAGTTCCAACACATCCCCTGGTATGACTTTCTGCTTAAATTTTGCGGACTGAATCCCGGCAAAATAGGCTGTCTTTCCTTTCATTTCAGGCAATGACAGCATTGCAACCGCACCTGCCTGCGCCATTGCTTCGACAATCAGCACGCCTGGCATCACCGGCTCTTGTGGGAAATGCCCTGCAAAATACGGTTCATTGTAGCTGACACATTTACGTGCTTTCGCATGCTTGCCAGGCTCTAATTCTTCGATTGTATCCAACAGCAGAAACGGCTGTCTGTGCGGTATGATTTCCATAATCTGCGCTGCATTTAATAAAGACATTTACTTTCCTCCCATTCATTGTTAAAACGTGATTGAAAATTGCAATCAAAATCAGACTTTAAGCTTGTGTATATTCTGATACAATGAGTGTTGTATTATGACCGCCAAACCCAAGAGAATTGCTCAGTGCATGGCATACTTTTTCTTCATATGGCTCCTTGCAGTAATCCAAATCTATTTCTTCGTCAGGTGTCGTATAGCCTACTGTCGCATGAATATAACTCTCCTGGATTTCTTTGACACAGGTTACAAATTCAATTGCACCAGCTGCGCCCAATAAATGTCCAATCATAGATTTGGTTGAATTGATATGGATCTTGTCTGCATGGCTGCCAAATGTAAGCTTAATTGCCCTTGTTTCAAATAAATCGTTATGGTGCGTTGCTGTACCGTGCGCATTAATATATGTAATATCCTGCGGTTGCAGTTTTGCATCTGCAAGTGCATTTTCCATAGCTTTTGCTGCTCCTGCTCCGTCTTCTGCCGGCGAAGTAATATGATAAGCGTCAGATGAACAGCCGTATCCTGTTACTTCTGCATAGATATGTGCACCACGCTTTTTCGCATGTTCTAATTCTTCTAAAATTACAATTGCCGCACCTTCTCCCATGACAAACCCGCTGCGGTCTTTATCAAAAGGCAGAGAACAGCGTGTTGGATCGTCTATGGTAGACAATGCGGTTAGGGCCGTAAAGCCTGCGATCCCCACTGGCGTAATACAGCTTTCGCAGCCGCCAGTTACCATAACATCCGCATCTCCGTACTGAATCGTGCGGAATGCCTCTCCAATGCTGTTTGTCCCGGTTGCACAGGCTGTCACTACATTGATGCTCTTTCCTTTTAAGCCAAATGCAATCGACACATTGCCTGCTGCCATATTTGAAATCATAAGCGGCACAAAAATAGGGTTCACCCTGGAAGGCCCTTTTTCTAACAGCTTTTTATATTCACGTTCAATTGCCTGCAAACTGCCAATGCCAGAACCAATCGAGCATCCGACACGATAGGCGTCTTCTGCATTCATATCAAGCCCTGCATCTGTCAATGCTTCTTTGGACGCTGCCACAGCATACTGGCTAAATAATTCCATCCGCCTTGCGGATTTTGCATCCATATAATTTTTGCCGTCAAATCCTTTTACTTCTGCTGCCAGATGGCATTTATATTCTGATGCATCAAAACGTGTAATCGGTGCAAATCCTATTGTCTGCTTTTTCACAGCATCCCAAAATTCATTCACGTTTAACCCAATTGGCGTCACTGCGCCCAGCCCCGTTACTACTACTCTGCGTTTCATTGATATCCTCCTACTACATAGCCATTCCGCCGTCTACACACAATACCTGCCCTGTAATGTAAGCAGATGCCTCTGAAGCTAAAAATAATACCGCATGTGCAATTTCCTTTGGCTCTCCAATCCGCCGCAAAGGAATCTGTGCTAATAACTGCTCCCTTACTTTATCCGACAAGGCGCTTGTCATATCTGTTTCCACATATCCTGGCGCCACTGCATTTACCTGGATGCTGCGGGAGGCAAGCTCTCTTGCAACACTTTTGGTCAGCCCAATCACGCCTGCCTTTGATGCACTGTAATTTGCCTGCCCGGCATTGCCCAACACACCGGATACAGATGCTATATTAATAATTTTTCCGCTGCGCTGCTTTAACATATAACGTGATGCATGGCGTATCGTATGGAATGCTCCTTTTAAATTTGTATCCAGCACTTGATCAAATTCTTCCTCGGACATTTTCATAAGAAGATTATCTTTTGTAATACCTGCATTATTTACTAAAATATCAATTCTGCCTTTTTCTTTTATAATGACATCTATCATTTCCTTACATGCCTGGAAATCTGCGACATCACACTGTATTGCCTGGGCACCGCCTTTGGTATTTGAAAGCTCCATTGCAGCTGCCTCAGCCTGTTCCTTAGAACCACGATAATTGATATAAACAAAAGCCCCATTCTCTGCCAGCTCTTTTGCTACAGCAAGGCCAATTCCACGGCCTGCACCTGTGACTAATGCAATTTTACCTGTTAACATATGCTTCCATGTCCTCCGGCTTTTCTATATGGTAAACAGCCACATTGCGGCTGATTTTTTTAACAAATGAACTTAAACTGCGCCCTGGCCCAATTTCTACAAATTCGTCTGCGCCTTCTTCTATCATACGCTCAATGCTTTGCTGCCAGCGTACAGAGGATGACACTTGCCTTTGTAACAGCTCCTTAACCAACGTATGATCCGTTACAAAGTCTGCTGTGACATTTGATACATATGGGATAGCAATCCGGTGGATCTGAATATCCTCTAATTCAGCTGCCAGCTTTTGTCCAGCGCTTTCCATCATTTCAGAATGGAACGGGCCGCTTACGTTTAGAGGTACAATTCTTTTTGCACCTGCTGCTTTACATGCTTGTGCAGCCTTCTCTACTGCCTGCTGTTCACCTGTTATTACAATTTGCCCAGGGCAATTATAATTTGCAACTGATACGATACCGTCTGTCTGTTCACAAATTTCTTCAATGGCTTTTGGTTCCAGTCCCATAATAGCGTTCATTGCCCCACCCGAAGGAACTGCCTCCTGCATATAAATGCCGCGTTTGCGTATCAGATGAAATGCATCTGCTGGATCTAACACTTTGGATGCGACTAAGGCGCCATATTCTCCCAAGCTAAGACCTGCGGTATAATCCGGCTTTTGCTTTCCCTGCTCCATTGCCATAAAAATCGCTGTTTCTGCTGTGAGCATTGCAATCTGCGTATATTCTGTCATATGGATCTGTTCGTTTTCTTCAAAGCACAGTGCTGCTACATCGATGCCTGTTACTTTAGATGCCAATTCAAACACTGCTTGGCAAACGTTATAATTATCATAAAATTCTTTCCCCATGCCAACGTACTGTGCCCCTTGGCCAGGGAACATGAAGACCGTTTTTCCCATTTTTGATTTCCTTTTCTCTTTTATTCGTTACTATTCACTCCGTTCTCAGTAACATGCAAAAACTCATCTAAAATCGCCTTCGGCAATGAAATTTGCGACAGCCCCTGTGCGAACAGTAACTTTTATTCTTGTTCTGCTTTTATTTTCGCTTTTTCTAACAATTCAGCAGCTTTTGTGCATCCGTTATAATTTCTTCAATGATTTCTTTACATGTATTTTCCTGTTTTACAAGGCCTGCTATTTGTCCTGCCATAAGGCTGCCGCCTTTTACATCTCCATCCATGACTGCTTTTCGCAGTGAGCCCAGCGTTAATGTTTCTAATTCTTCCAATGTAGCACCATTTTTCTCCATTTTGAGATATTCCCGGCTCATTTGGTTACGCAAAACACGGATTGGATGTCCTGTCGAACGCCCGGTTACTTCTGAATCAATATCTTTTGCTTTTACGATTCGTTCTTTATAGTTTGCGTGAGCAATCGATTCTTTTGCTGTAACAAATCTCGTCCCCATCTGGACGGCTTCTGCTCCCAGCATTCTTGCTGCTGCAAATCCTCTGGCATCCGCAATCCCGCCGGCTGCAATGACAGGAATCTGTACAGCATCTACTACTTGCGGGACTAATGTCATTGTGCTAAGTTCTCCAATATGGCCGCCAGATTCCATCCCTTCAGCCACAATCGCATCTGCACCTGCACGCTCCATCATTTTTGCCATAGCTACGCTGGCAACGACTGGAATCACCTGAATACTGGCTTCTTTCCACATAGGAATAAATTTTGATGGATTGCCGGCTCCGGTTGTTACTGCTTTTACACCTTCTTGTATCACGACCTCAGCTACCTGCGGTGCATTTGGATTCATCAGCATTACATTGACGCCAAACGGCCGATCTGTCAGTTCTTTTGCTGCACGAATCTGTTCGCGCACAACCTCCGGCGGCGCACTGGCAGCCCCTATTATCCCAAACCCGCCGGCATTTGATACCGCTGCTGCCAGGTGATATTCCGCTACCCATGCCATACCGCCTTGTATAATTGGGTATGTAATTCCTAATAAATCTGTAATCCTGGTTCTCATCATTTCACAGCACTCCTTATCCTGCAGCTGGTTTTCATCCTTTCGGTTCCCTGTTCCCGCTGCAGTTTGTTCTACTTTTCAGCTGCTCATTTGGCAGCTTTGCATCCTTGTTCTGCTGCTTATTCGCTGACACCTTGTTCTTTTAAATACTTAAGCACATCGCCTACTGTATTGACATTTTCCAAATCCTCAGATGGTATTTCAATCCCGAATTCTTCTTCCAATGCCATCACCAGCTCAAAAATGTCCAAAGAATCTGCTCCCAGATCATCTTTAAATGTCGTATTCTCTGAAATCTCCATATCTGTGCTTAATTGTTCCTGTATAATTTCTGCGATTTTTTCTAACATAATTTTTCTCCTTTTAAACATACCGATTTTTTTGTAATGCTATCGCTAATTTTGCTTAAATATTTGAGTGTCAAATTATTTGAATATCAAATTATTTGATATGCAAAGTATCATAGTATGGATGGAAGAATTTGTCAAGACATTTTTTCCTAGCAGCATCTTAAATAGTTACTATTCACAGCCAGAAATGCGCATAAACTGCGCATTTCGTAAGAACATGATTCAGGAGTGAGGGGCGATTTTGCGAAGCAAATTTTAAATATCGCCTCGAATTGTTGCTATGAGCAGCCTTTGGGCTGTGAATAGTAACCTCAAATACAAAAATAGGCAAAAAGGAAGTCCCCTGCCTTACAAAGTAAAACAAGGATCTTCCTGAAAACAAATGCCTGTTGCAAAATGCCTGTTATAAAAGCATTATACTTCAAAAATTAAATCTCCATATGACGGCATTGGCCATATTTCTTTATCCACGATCATCTCCAGCTGATCCACTGGGCCGCGCAATGCATCCATTGCTGTCTTTACATTGTCCCGATAATAAACTGCCTGTTCACGGCCTTCTGGGATCGATGAGCCTTTTGCT
Organism: uncultured Eubacterium sp.; assembly: GCA_947385105.1. GTDB lineage: Bacteria > Bacillota > Clostridia > Lachnospirales > Lachnospiraceae > Eubacterium_J. The sequence continues at coordinate 661 of CANDJR010000004.1, read as the reverse complement.
TCAACCTCAATCAGTCTTTTCAGCGCTTCTCTTGTCTCTGCAAGCAGCGCAGATACTTCGATCAAAAGTTCTGTCTGCGCGCTGATATTGGCTTCACTGCATGCAGCCTTTACTCCATTAATAGATGATGCCAATGCTGTCGTATATTTAATCACTGCCGGGATAATCTGCTTGCCGGCAATATCGATCATGGCTTTTGCCTCGATGTTAATCGTTTTTGCATAAGTCTCATATTCGATTTCTACGCGTGATTCTAGTTCCGTTTTTGTAAAAACATTGAATTTTTCAAAAACGGAGATGGACTCTGGCGCTGTATAAGCTAAAACAGCATCTACCATGGATTTAATATTTGGCAGGCCGCGGCGTTCTGCCTCGTGTACCCATTCGTCTGAATAACCGTCGCCATTAAAAATAATCCGCTGGTGTTCTACTGCATATTCTTTAATCAAATCATGTACAGCATCATTCAAATCGTCTGCTTTTTCTAAAATATCGCATGCTTCGCAAAATGCCTCTGCCACAATTGTATTTAAAACAACGTTTGACGGTGCAGCTGAAGCCTGCGAACCTGCCATACGAAACTCAAACTTATTGCCTGTAAAAGCAAATGGCGACGTACGGTTACGATCCGTAGCATCCTTATGAAAGTCAGGCAGTGTTT
>CANDJR010000003.1 GCA_947385105.1 uncultured Eubacterium sp. | reverse complement strand
TTCTTTTGCTTTAAGTAATGTTTGATTGATTTGCTTAAGTTGATTCGTTTGCTTTATTCTTTTGCTTTAAGTAATGTTTGATTGATTTGCTTAAGTTGATTCGTTTGCTTTCTTGTTTGCTTTAAGTAATGTTTGATTGATTTGTTTAAAATGTTAATTCGTTTGCTTTCTTGCTTTGGAGTGTTTTATATTTGTTTTCTTGAATAATCTTAGAATGGTTTTATAAAGATTCAAAAAATAGTTTATGATAAAATAATTTATGAAAAAATAGTTCTTGGAAAGGTTACTTTTAATGATGGATTTTGATAAAGAATTTATAAAAGAAGAAACACGCTGCGATTTCTTTGTTTCAGAAAAAAGAAAAAAAGTCTGGTATGTAGAACTTGAGCTGTTAAAAAAATTTGATGAAGTATGTAAAGCATACGGCCTTACTTATTTTGCAGATTACGGCACGCTGCTTGGTGCTGTGCGCCACCAGGGCTTCATCCCGTGGGATGATGATATGGATATTGTAATGTTTCGAGATGATTATGCGAAGTTCCAAAAAATCGCGCCAACTGTATTTTGCGAACCTTATTTTTATCAAAACAGCTATACAGACCAGCAAATTTGGGCTTTCTCCAAACTTCGGGACAGCCGTACGACTGCAATCGAATTTCCGGATTTTCCACCTAGCTTTCATCAGGGAATCTTTATTGATATTTATCCGATTGATGATGCCCCAGATGACACTGTTGCATCCCATAAGCTGGTTGAAATGAAACGCGAGATATGGCTTACGATTGTAGAACCTGAATCTATGTTAAATCGTCTAAACCAAGGCACGAAGTTTATGCTGAGTGCGGATATTTTATTTGATTTACTAAAACTGCCAATCACAGAACGGTTTCGGCAATTTGAGGATTTTAATCTTGCCAATTTCGGACAATCCAAAATGGTAGATTTTATTACGCGTCCAATCTGTGCACCAAAAAAAAGCAATCGGAAAAGAGAGTGGTTTTCTGATGTCGTTTATCTGCCATTTGAATCGCTCATGATTCCCGCACCTGTTGGTTATGACGAGCTTTTAAAAAGCCACTATGGGGATTATCATGTAATGCGTAAATTCTGTTCTGTACACAATGGCATCTTTATAGATCCTGATACCCCATACCTTACTTATATGGAGCATCCTGACCATATGGATTTGCCACGTACCGAAGAACTTTAGCATAAGGGGCTATCGCACTAGCAAAGTATATACAAGATATGGTATAAAAGAACGGTTGAAAAAATGATATGCGACAGCCCCTTATTTTACGTAAGGGTAAGTACTGCTTCTTCCAATACCTTGATATTTTCCTGCATCATGACCCATACACGCAGCAGCCGCTCTGATAAAAATCCAAACACACGGCTTTGGTAAGTATCATAACCGCTAAGATCCGTACGTCTTTCCACTTCAAATAAAATGTCAAACAGCCATGTACAGTAAGCGTCAAAGATTGTCCTACGGGTAATAAGGATATTTCCCATTGAAATAAGATTGGACGATAACGACCATAAAAAAGCAGTCTCATATTCTGGCCAGCGCTCTTTTAATACTTCCTGGCAGCACAGCAAATCCTTTTCCTGATGTCTGCTGCAATAATGCGCGTATGCATTTTTATATTTTGACATACCGCTGTCAGGCAGTATGATATCGTAATGCTGCATTCGTTTTTGAATATCATCTTTTGTTAAAATGATTCCATGATGCATCAGATACCGCCTGTAATGACACAATCCTACAATATCACTTCGTGTATTTTTCCATATCCAGTACATACCAGTCAATTCACAATAATTTGCATTTTTTGACGAAATATTCTCGCCAGTGTGATCTGACAAGTAACCTAAGTCTGCATGTCCTTCCCTGCCTACCTGCAGAGGAACATAACAATCGTCTGCCTGCGGCATTTCAAACTTTTGATGTGCTGCTACATATATTTTCATATCCATACTTTTACATTCCTTTACAATGCGCCAAGCCAAACATCCTATGATCCACTGATAAAGACTGGCAGGAAAACCGTTTCGTAAAATAATTCGTAATTTCTGCAATATCTGCATCAAACAATATGACGGATGCATGTGCTGACAAATAATCTAGTACAGTCCCATCCACCGGATTTGCTTGACCAAGGAAGATTGCTAAATCATAAGATTTTTGCGGCAGCTGCGCAGCTGGATAAATTTGATCATAAATCGTATGATAAATCGGCAGCTGTATTTGCGGGCAAATATCCACCCCTTCCAGTCTAGTTTCCTTTTGGATCGTACAATGCACCGCTTGCCTTGTAATTGCTCCCATCCGTTTTAACAGCATACCATAGTCTAACACACAGTTTGGATGAAGCTGACGGATGACTTCAAAATAAACAAACATCTCGTCTGCATCTGTCGTTACCTGCCCAAATAGCTTCATGTTAAAAGTCCCTCCTGCAGCTCGTTTGCCCTGTTCTCCCACGTATGGCTGCGAATCGCCTTCTTTCTCCCATTATCTGCAATCTGCTGCAGCACACCAGGCTGTTTGAGCAAGTCTTTCACAGTCTGTGCTAATGGTTCCATTTCCTTTAAGTGAAATAACACCAATTCCGCAGATTCCGCATTTACTTGCGGATAACTTTGAAATTCTTCCAGCATGTAAATCGATTCATCTGTCACTGCAACAGCCCCGGCAAGCATTCCATTTAGCACTCTGTCATGCGTCCCGTCTTTAAACCAGGTCATGGTATTTAAGACAATTTTACTGTGATGCATTTTTTCTAATACTTCTTGTGCAGATATCCTGCCCTTCCAGACGAGATTCGGATGATTGGCAAATTCGCAAATATCCCATCCTTCTCCATATAAATGGACGCGCAGCCCTGCTTTTAACATCGTATGAATCAGTTTTTCCCTATAATAAGAAGTAGCCAGCAATTCTACATAATGTAGCTGAGAAATCACATAAGACAGTTCCTGATCCGTAAGGCGGATTCCTTTTGCAAGCAGCGCTTCTTCTATTGCTATTTCCGCCGTTACCTCTGTATCTGTAATCAGCCGTTCATAAGCTGTATTTGCAACTTCTTTTGCATCAAAGGCAAATTGTGTAAAGTCTGGCATCACGTTATCTATAAATTTACGTGACAATCCGCCTGCATACAAAAGATCGATTTCCCGCTGCTCGATTGGCATTGGCTCTTGATCTAAACAAAGTCCCCCATGCGGTAAAAAGCCAACAATTGGTATGTGCGGAAAAAAACGCCGCAAATATTCCATGTGTTTTTTGTCAATGCATAATACAACTGCATTTGACGGTGCCTGTTCCAACGCGTCACGATAGCAAAACGGATGATCCATTAAGATATTGATACAGGGAATACCGAGTTCTTCCCACATATTTTTCCCATTATTTAATTGTAAATTAAATGCCAGATTATTAAATACAACAGCAGCCTTAACTGGCGTATGAACAAACTGTGCCAGTTTTGAAAGACCGTCTGCTAAATCGTTGATAGTAATCTCTAATATATCATACCCTATCTTTCGAAACGTGCGGATCAAAGCTTCTGAGAAAATATCCAGTGTATCATATACTCCTGTAAAAAAAATTAGTTTTCCTTCCATATATATTCTCCTTTTGAAAGCAGCTTTCCTACACAAAACAATGCTTTTATGTGCAGACTTTACTTCACTTTTAAGGTATGATATAATAATACCCGGTTTTATTTTAACATGAACTATACAGTTTCGCAAGAAAGGTTATCGACAATTATGGAATGTAAACCTTCATTTTTTAAAGAAGAAATCCGTTCTGGTTTCTTAGTGACGGAAAAACGAAAAAAAGTGTGGCACGCTGAACTGGAACTTTTACAAAAATTTGATGAAGTGTGCAGAAAACATCATCTTACTTATTTTGCAGAATATGGTACGCTGTTAGGTGCTGTCCGCCATCAGGGTTTTATCCCATGGGATGATGATATGGACCTATGTATGTTTCGGGATGATTATATGAAACTGCTGGAAATTGCTCCTTATGAGTTTTGCGAACCTTATTTTTTTCAAAATACATACAACGATTTAATCGTATGGGCATTTTCAAAGCTTCGGGACAGCCGTACAACTGCCATTGAATTTGCGGATATGAACCCGAACTTTCACCAAGGGATATTTTTGGATATTTATCCGTTTGACGACGTACCAGACGGAAAAAAGTTCAGCTCTAATATTCTTTCTGTACAAAGCGACGTCTGGCAGACAGTTGTTAATTCAAAAAGAATGCGCTATTACTTGCAGGAAGGCGTACCATTCCATGTCGAATCTGATATTTTATGTGATTTATTAAATCTGCCAGTCAGAGAACGTTTCCGGCAGTTTGAGACATTAAACCTTTCACACTGCGGTACTTCAGATAAAGTTAATTTTATTACTTCAGAAATTTGCCATCGTTCCAAAAGCCGGGAAAGAGAATGGTACGCAGATATTGTGTACTTGCCATTTGAATATTTAGAAATACCTGTCCCGTGCGGATACCATGAAATACTAGAAAGACATTATGGCGATTATCAAACATTTCACAAAAACCGTTCCACGCATGAAGGTATCTTTTTAGACCCAGATACCCCTTACCGGTACTATATGGAATATCCGGAAAAAATAGTCAAGTGCAAAGGCGAATGGTAGAAAGGAAAAAGATTACTATGTATTATGTCAATGAATATATTAAAAATTTATACCGAGTAAAATTTCATGATGAACGTGCACAAGTGCTAAGACTGGATATGAATGAAAATCCAGAAGGAATGCCACAAGAGATATTTGATAAAATCATTGCAAAACTAACGCCAGAAGCCATTGCAACCTATCCGGAAAAAGATCGCTTAATGGAAATGATTGCACAGCTTAACCATTACCAATATGAAAATGTGTCTGTAACCGCAGGTTCTGACGAAGCGATGCGTCTTATTTTCCAATGTTTTGGGCAGGCAGGCAAAGACCTTGTGACCGTATTGCCTACGTTTGAAATGTACGGTGTCTATGCGAATATGTTTGGCATGAACCATGTCTGCATTTCTTACCAGCCTGATTTTACAATAGACAGCACTGAGATCCTTGCTGCCATCAATGAACAGACTGGCATTGTAATACTTCTTAATCCAAACAGTCCGATTGGCTTTACTTATAAGGAACAAGAGATTCGGGCAATTATACAAAAAGCGCAGGATGTAGGTGCAATTGTCGTCATTGATGAGGCATATCATTATTTTTATGAACCAACTTTTATGCCTCTCATCCAAGATTATGACAATCTTCTTGTGCTGCGTACATTTTCAAAACTTTTTTCAATGGCAGGGCTTCGCATCGGCTATGTTTCCGGACACCCTGCGCTGATTGATTATATCGAAAAAGCTGAATCTACATTTAATGTTAATTCAATTGCTATTTTATTTGCACTGGAAGTACTTTCTGACACTTCTCTCATAGATGAATTAAGAGCAAGAGAAAAGGAGGGCAGGATTTGGCTAACAAAGCAGCTAAAGGAGGCAGGATACCGCTATCTTTCACTGGAAGGAAATTATGTATTGTTTTATCCAAATAAGCCTTCTGCAGAGCTTATTTCTGAATTAAAGAAACAAAATATCTGGGTGCGTGATTATAGTAAGGGCATTTTAAAAGGATGGATTCGTGTTTCAACTGCTTCTCGTAAATGTATGGAAACATTTTGGAATGCTTTTACACAACTAGACTAACGGGGCTGTAACAGCCCCGTTTTTTTGTATCTTTATAAATTTTAATAGCTTTTAATTTTTATCCCTAAGTCAGAAAATTGTTCCTCATATGCTTCCTGCTTTTCTTTTGGTACTTCTACTGCCACTAATTCACTCATGCCATCTAGCATTTCGAACTTAATGCTTGCGATGTTTTTTGGCATCTTCAGCTTTTGAATCGCCGTATCATAAAATGCTTTTTCCCCAATCATGGTCAATCCTTCCGGCAAATCTAATTTTTCTAATGTACTGCATCCCCAAAATGCTTCTTCACTCACAGCGACAAGGCTATTTGGCAGTACGACTCCTGTTAGTGCAGTACAGTTCGAAAACATTCCGCTGCCAATCACAGTAATTCCCTCTCCCAGTTCACATGTCTGCAATGCTTCGCAGTCCATAAATATCTCTATACCAAGATTTGATACAGTACCAGGCAGAATAAATTGCTCTAATGCAGTGCACCCACTAAACGCATGATCCGAAATACTCTCTAATGCTCCCATTCCTTTGACTTCATTTAATTCCATACAGCCGAAAAATGCGTTTTTCCCGATACTTTTTACATGATCCGCTAAATTAACTGTTTTTAGGGCATCACAATAATAAAAAGCATTTTCTGCAATTTCCGTCAAATGCTCCCCTGCTAAGAAACTAACAATATTTGCACAGGACTCAAAAGCATTTTCCGCAATCTTTGTAACCGGATAATCTTTTTCTTCATAACGTACAACGTCTGGTATATTAAATTCCTCCAGGTCAAAGTCCTGATAACCAGTCACAATTGCGCTATCTTGCTCTATCTCATACAAAATCCCGCCACCCAGCAAAGATTTAGCATTTTTATCATACTCTAATTCAATAATCTCGTCTTTTACTTGTGTCTGCTGCTGGATATCTACCTGGGTTTCATTTTTTTGTTTATGTTCAAGTTCGCTTTGCTGCTTGTCGCTCTGCTCTGTTTGCGTTTGACTCTTTTTCCCAGTGCAGCCGCTGATACTGATGGTGCATAGCAGCATCAGTGTATATACTAAAAATCTCTTTTTCATGATTATCTCCATCCTATATCTATATATTATATGCAGATTATAGCATAGTTCTTAGGGCTTATCAACCTGTTTGAATCGTATCTATGCAAAACATCAGTAAGGAAAAAAGGATTGCGTTTGCAATCCTTTTTTCTATCAATAGCTCATTTGACATCATATAGTGGATGTATTTTACTGTTAAGATGTAGCTTCTTTTGTACCAACAATTACCTTAGGAACATCGATAACACCTAACCCGGTAAATGCGCCAACCCAAGTCTTTGTTCTCTTATCGCCAGCTACACGGATAAAAACGTAGTTATTATCTTGTATACCCTTCAAAGTAACTGTTTTACCAGGTGCAATTTTGGTTGCTTTTGCAGTATCTGCAGGTTTTGTTGTCTTTTGAGCAGTTATTGTAACTTCATATGTTTTGTCACCATTGTTCTTCATAGTAAGGACATAAGCTTTTCCGGATGGTTTATAGGAAATATCCATGATATTCTTTTCGCTGCCTGATGCACCTTCCTTAACTTCAGCCTTTGCAACGCCGTCTCCGCCATATTCTACTTTCTCACCTTTTGCTGTTGTTTCTGGTGTTGCTGTAGTTGTCTTAGGCGCATCCCCTGCCTTTATATTTGCAGCAGCTAACTCTGCAGGTTTAATCAAGTTAAGACGCGTCCACTTGGATGCAGCTTTCTTGTCTTTTTGTGGTGCAGTACGAACTTCCAGCCAACCTGTAGCATTGGATTCACCTAAAAGTTCTGCTACAGTTTTTGTAGCTGCAGTCGCATTTGCTGTATTTGCTGCAGGTATGGTAGAAGTAACTAAACGATACTCACTGTTCTTTGGAAGCTTTACGGTTGCCTTTGTATAATCAGCGCTAACTGCTGGCCCTTTTGCCCTTGCAGGGATGTTAACTTTTGCTTCTTTGCCTGGTAATTTTGCATCCAGTTCATATGCTACGTATTCGGTACCTTCGTAGCTAACTTTTTCTTTGCCTTGCGCAGAAGGAGCTTCTTTAACTGTTTTTTCCATTGCCCTTACATATATCGTAGCGCCTTGATTCTGATATTTTGTTAAATTCAATTTATCAGCAGCAGTTTCAGATGCAATATCTTTCCATGCACTGCTGTATGCTGTACGGTACTCAAAGCTCCCTGCAGCCGTTACTTCAGCTGCATTTGATTTTGCATCTGAAGCTTTTGCTCCTGTACCAATCTTTAATACTGCGACATCTTTTTTGTCACCACTCTCAGTACCCGGCGTATATTTTGCACTAATGGCTTTGTCTGCAGATGGAATTTTAACAATAGCAGGAATGTCGTTTACCGCATTATCACCCTTAATTGCAATGTAATTATCCTTTACATTGCTCAATTTAGATAAATCAACGGTTGCATTAGTACCTTCATATACATCCCAGCTGGATACTGTCACTTTTCCAGTTTTTGCTACTTTTGCTACGCCGACAAGTATTTCTTTTGTTCCTTGGCCGGTAAGTGACATCTCTGCTTTTTCAACCTTTGATACAGACACCTTAGCATCCGCAAACTCACCTGTAGCAGCGTCTGCGTATACAGCGCCAATCATTGTACATACTGCTAAAGCAGCAGCAAATACTGTTCCTTGTAATAATTTTTTCAATTGCATAATTGAATACCTCCTTGTAATTTTGTTTCAACAGTTTACATCCTTGTCCGCCTGTATCAACAAGCGGTTCGCTGCCCGGGCATCCGGCACTTTACATGTATATAACAAATAAGCCTGCCCAAAGCATCGTAAGATATGGAGAAACATGTAATTTCTTGTATCGTCCATATCTTATAAAAGTGCAGCACCACAGCCGGGTAAGGCGTCTAATCAGCTGCAACTTTTACTCTCATTAAAAACATGCCTGTTGTTTGATTCAACTCACAATATGATAAAAACACGAAAAATGTACGATATTAGTTAAATACTATCGTATATATAAATGGATTTTTTGATACATATGTAAAATAAAGCGGCTAATTAGCGACTATTTTTAAAATTAGTATTATGAATCATTATTTTAGCTATAACAGACTATTTACATGATATGTATTATAATTTTTTAAGAAATCACAATTCTTTCATATTAAAGTGATTTTTCATAGGCAATGACTTAAAATAAACAATTATTTATTTACAAAGGAGAAAAAAATGGCATACGTAAGAACAATGCAAAACAAAAAAGGAATCAGTTACAAGATTGAAGTTTCTAACGGTTATGACAGCAATGGAAAGAAGATTAGGAAAACTACAACTTATGTACCAGATCCGTATATGACGAAAAAACAGCAGGAAAAGGCACTGCATAAATTTGTATTTGAATTTGAGGGAAAAGTAAAAAGCGGAAACTATATGCGGGGTGAAAAAATAACGCTTGAAAAATTTGTACAGGAATGGATTGCAGCTTTTGCAGAAATCCAGTTGGAAAGAACAACATTTCATGCATATCTTCATGTAATCGAACAAATCATCATTCCATCCCTGGGCCAGATAAAGCTAAGTAAAATCAGGCCATATGATATTGAAAAATTTTATATATCTCTCATACAGGATGGAGCAAGGCATGACGGAAAACCAGGTGGTTATTCTTATGGCAGTATTTGCCGATTCAAAATAATTCTTTCTTCCATCCTGTCCACTGCTGTACATTGGGAATTAATTGACAGTAATCCTTGCCATAAAGCAAAGATTCCAAAACTATCCAGACAAAGAGAAAAGATCAAGTATTTTACAGTAGAACAGACCCGGTGTTTTTTGAAATTTCTGGATGAAAGGTGTGAATTATTTAAGCCACAGCCATCAGCCGAAAATTCAATATCTGCAATAAAGGATGCAGATACATATGTCATGCAAATTCAGTACCGGGCTTTCTTTCAGATAGCGATCTTTGGCGGACTTCGTAAAGGGGAGATTTTAGCATTGGAATGGCATCATATTGATTTCGAGCATAGTAAAATTCATATCAAGCAGTCTGCATGTTACATAAAAGGTAAAATTGTAATAAAAGAACCAAAAACAAAAGGTTCTATACGAACCGTAACTTTACCTCAATCTGTGATACAGGTGCTTGAAGAATATCAGCGGGAACAGAATTTATATAAGAAAAGACTCGACAGCAAATGGAAAGGTAAAAATTGGTTATTCATCCAATCCGATGGTAATATTATGCATATAAATACCCCTTATAACAAATTTCATAAACTAATTAAAGAATATAATCGGAAAGCAACGGAAAAAGAACAACTGCCCATCCTAAGTCTGCATGCATTAAGGCATACCAATGCATCCTTATTAGTTCGTTCAAATAAAGTTGATACAAAAACAATATCCAAAAAATTGGGACACTCTGATATGATAACAACTATGAAGTATTACATCCATTCTTATGAAGAAAGCGAACAAGAAACAGCAAATATTTTAGAATGCATGCTGAATAAAGAATAGAAGAAGGTTTAAATAGTCGCCAAATAGTCGCTAAAATCAGAAAAATACATAATAATTTTTGAAAAATATTGTATTTTTCTTTGTTCAATTTATAGAATATCATATGTTACGATTTTAATCTATGCAGTCATAAATAAATCACTTATACATTTTTAAAACTATAATAATAATATAAATATTTTTTTATTATAACAAGAAGTTAACATTTTTTTGGAAAATTTTATAAAAACGCAAAAATAAAGCTAAAGTTTTTTATATTACGGTCGATATCTATAATAAGTATAAGCAAAGAATGCGCATCGAATGCTTGTAATTATTACTTTATTACATGGAGGTATTGTGTTTTGTAGTTTTGCATAAATGTCTAAAGTAAGCTATTTGATTTAAAAGCTGTAAAATAATAGCAAAGAATGTTAAACTATTTGATAAAGCAGCCGATAAAATAGTCAGAAGAAGCAAAAATGCGTATAGATGCTTATAGCAGATACACAAACACAACAAACAAGGAGGTATTTATTTAATGAGAATAAAAGCCGCAGTATAATTGTACAGTTTATTTGTCGGTTTTGTTGCGCTTTTATAAGATATGGATCATACAAAAGGTTACCTGCTATTCCATATCTATTATGCTTTGGGCAGGCTCATTTGTTATTACATGTAAAGTGTCAGAAGCCCGGGCAGAGAATCCCCGCAAGTGTGGGAACAGGGATGTAAAATGTTCATACAAAATTACAAGGAGGTATTCAATTATGCAATTGAAGAAAGTATTACAAGGGACAGTGTTTGCAGCAGCTGCAGCAGTATGTTTGATTACAGCTCCAGTTATTGCAAAAGCAGCAGATGGAGCGTTCGCAGATTCAGGCGTTTCAGCTGTAAGTATTGATACAACAAAACAGCAGTTAACAGCTACCGGCTCAAACGGCGAGCTTCTCGTTGGTGTAGGTAAAGTAAATGCAAAAACAAAAGCTGTTACTGTAGCTACTTGGGATATTTATGATGGAACTGGCGCTCAGACAATTGATTTGTCTAAATTAAACAATACAAAAGATAATTATCTTGTATTGACAGCAAATGCAAAAGACAGCGTATCTGTTGTTAAAATTCCTGCAGTAGATAAAGCTACCAGTGCTGTATTCGATGCTTCAACTGCTGAATTAAAGGTTGGTACAGGTGCAAGTGCTTCTGCTGCTAAAACAGCTGCAAAAGCAGTTGACAGCGATGCATATGAATATAGAACAACCTATGGCACTTGGGCAAATCTCTATGCAAATAGCAAAGTAGTAGATTTCACACAATACCAGCATGAAGGCGCTACTTTATATATCAGACCAAGAGGCACATCTGGAACAGCTGCTGCTCCTTCCGCTACCTTGTCTACACAGAGCGATGAGGCTCTGAAATATGGCGAACAGTCTGTAAAAGTATATGAAGCTGCTAAGCTGCCAGGCAAAGAAGCAAAATTAAATATTGCTGCTCGTGCAAAAGGACCAGCTGTTGCTGTTGATTATACAAAATCAACTGTTACTCTGCCTAAGGCAAGCGAATACCGCGTTGCTGCTGCTACAGGTTTGAAATTTGATAAAGATAACGCAAACCAAGCTGTAAAGAACGCTGACAAGAAAGTAATTACTGTTGAAGCTCTGTTAGAATCTGTTAATGCTAGCACTGAAAAAACTGCAACTGTTGAAGTACGTGCACAGGCAACAGCAGGTAAGAAAGCTGCTTCTAAATGGACACGCGTAGCAATTGAAAAACCTGCTGATTTTGAAGCTGGTTTGTTAACTGCTGGCAATACAAAAGATACAGCACCTACTCCACCAGCTGGTGAAACAAAAGAATACGGCGGAAAAGGTGTCGCTGAAGCTGTTTTAAAAGAAGCTACAGCTGATACAGCATCTGTTTTGAAGGTTGAATATGCTAAAGCAGGTAAAAACAACGTTCTTAAAATTACAAACAATGGTAAACTTGCCTATGAAGTTGTATTAGTAGCAAAAGATGCTACTAGTGTACCAGCTGATGCAAAGGCAACAAAGATTGCTTCTACAAAAACTGTTACTTTGAAAGGCATTGCAGATGATCAGCAAGTTTACATCCGCAAAGCTGGCGATAAGAAGACAAAAACTTGGGTTGGCAATTACCAGAAATTGGGTGTAATTGACGTTCCAAAGACTGTTTCTACACCAGCAGCTACTTTATAACATATATTGTTTTGTAATGTTTGAAAAAGATATGTTTGTCTTTTTATAATTTGAGCAAAGCCTAATTGTTCAATATAAACGGTATAGCCCTATCGGGCTATACCGTTTTTTATTGCCATAGATTCCATTTTACATTTTTGATAAATATGTTATAGTAAATATATGTTACAAAGCAAAATACAGCTGCCAGTCCAGGCGGCTTTATCTGAAAATAAGCCTACAAAAAATTAAGAAACGGATAAGGATAATTAGCATGAATATTTTATACTTCTCATGGGGTGAAAACTCTATGCATGATTTTACACATACATTAACTGCACTTGGACACAATGTTTGTATCATAAGGGCTGTGATCCAGAATTATTTAAGCGATCCAAAACTGACAGCATCTTTGGAAACCAAATTACAAAGCTCTTCCTTTCATTTTATATTCAGTTTTAATTATATTCCCTTTCTCTCCCAGCTTGCAGAGCAGTATCAAATCAACTATGTATCCTGGGTATACGACTGTCCACATTGGACTTTGTACTCCCCTACGATCCAAAGTAATAGAAATATTATCTTTCTATTTGACAAAGATATGCTTCATACTGTTACAGCGCTTGGTGCAAAACACGCATATCATCTGCCTTTGGCATGTAATACAGCGCGTCTTAGCAAGTTACTGCATCTGTCAGAATTTCCCTTTGACAGAGAGTATGAGGATGATATTTCATTTGTAGGCACTTTATATGAGCATACCCAATTAAACCATGTACAATTTTTGCCTGCACATGTAAAAGGCTATGTAGATGGGATACTGGCTTCGCAAAAACAAATCTGGGGATGCAATCTGACTGAACCTTTATTAACAACAGATTTGGTCCAAAAACTGCAAAAATATATTAAGCTTGATGTTGATCCAAACTGCCCGATTCCAGCGCGTGCAGTGTTCCAACATTTTATTTTGGCAAAAATCACCTCCTATGAACGCATTTCCTATTTAACATCATTGGCACGGCATTATCCTGTAAGCCTTTACTCTGCTTCAAACGCACAATTATGTCCAAATGCCGCATATAAAGGAACCGTGTCCTATCAAGATCAGATGCCTTTTGTTTTTTATAAATCTAAAATTAACTTAAATATTTCTTTGCGCTCGATTACTTCTGGTATTCCGCTAAGAGCATTGGATATTATGGGCTGCGGCGGATTTTTGCTGACAAATTATCAGCCTGAATTAGCGGAATTTTTTGAAGCAGGACGGGATTTTGTATTTTATGATAACCTCACTGATTTAATTCAAAAAGCCGGCTATTATTTATCTCACGATAAAGAACGGGAGCAAATTGCAGCGTCAGGATATCAAAAAGTAAAGGCTTTATTTTCCTATCAGACACAAGTAAAACAGATACTGACACATGTTTCCAGCATGATATAACATTGTTTGGGCAAGTAGCAATATGTTTGCCTTTTGTACTGTATGGAATACGTCCTTTTTACACAAAATTAGAAAAACAACTAACAAATTTCGAAAAAAATCCGATAAAAGATGTATAGAACATCACAAGAGTTCTAAAATGAATCAAGGACGATACGATGAAAGGAGATGCCTATTATGCGTATAGATGCTTATAATCAGATCGCGAATTTATACAACACTACAAAGCCTTCAAAAGCTAAAAATACCGCAGAAATAACCTCTGCGCGTGATCAGGTTCAGATTTCAAGGGCAGGAAAAGATTATCAAATCGCAAAACAGGCAGTCGCATCAGCTTCGGATATCAGGGAAGATAGAGTAGCAGAGCTTAAATCAAGCATACAATCTGGAAACTATGACGTTGATACTGGAGATTTTGCAAGCAAATTGTTAGCTAGCTATTATGCCCATACAAATAAATAGCATAATAGTCATAAAACAATCATAGAAATGCGAGGATAAACAGTGGCAAGTTTAATGGATGACCTGATACAGGTTTTAAAAAGTGAACATGAAGCATATCAAAATTTAGAAGCGTTAACCAAAGAAAAAAAACAGGTCATCATTAAAGCCGATGTTCCGACACTGGAAAAAATCGTTGATTTAGAACAAAATGTGACCAGTAAAATTCAAAATCTGGATAACCGCCGTAAAAAAGTTATGCACGATATGGCAGTTGTATTAAATCAGCCAGAGGAAGATTTCACCCTGGGAACGATTATCAGTATGTTAGGAAATCAGCCTAAGGAACAAGAACAACTAGAAAATCTTAAAACTCAGTTAAAGACGACATTGGAAACTGTTCGTAAATTAAACGAACAAAACCAGATATTGCTCAATCAGGCTCTGGATATGGTTGAATTTGACCTGACTCTATTTCGAAGTATGCGTTCCGCGCCTACGACGGCGAACTATAATAAGAGTGCCTACAATACAGGTGATATACTTGGCAGCAGCGGATTTGACGCGAAACAATAACGGGATAGGAGCGTGGCAATTATGGCAAATGGAATGGGTTCCTTAATGATAGGAAATACGGGGTTGAAAGCTTCTCAGGATGCGATCAACAATGTAGCAAACAACCTGGCCAACGTAAATACCCCAGGGTATGTACGTCAGCAGGTTGTTTTTCGTGATACATCATATAACAATATCGGTTATTCCAAAAACAATTATAAAAAATTAACCGGACTTGGCACATCCATTGGGGAATTAGTGCATGCAAGAGATATCTTTTTAGATAAGGCTTTCCGGACAGAAAATGGAAGACAGTCTTATTATTCTGCAATGTTTGAGGCCATTGACGAGGTGCAGAATTATTTCCAGGAATTAGAAGGTACTGCTTTTCAGGAAATTTTGACAGGCCAGACAAGTCTTTGGCAGTCTTTCCAGGAATTATCCAAAGATCCATCGGATATGGTAAATCAAAACCTTGTCATCCAAAAGGGCAGCTTGTTTGTAAAGCGTGCACAGGCAATTATGCGCGGGCTTTCAAACTATCAATACAATATTAATTCACAAATTTCTGAAGATATTGCTGCGATTAATAACTATGCGAAAACCATCTTCGAAATGAATAAGCAAATACAAGCGATCGAAACAGGCGGCCGTGAAACAGCAATGAATGAGCGTGACGTCAGAGATTATGCGATTGACCAGCTGAGTAAATATGGGAATATTCTTTATTCTGAACAGCCAAATGGCGTCGTATCTCTCACATTCGAAGGCGTATTGTTAGTAGATGGTATGTATTGCTATGAAATAGGAGAAAAGACAGATAAATCCACAGGATATATTACGCCGTACTGGCCTCATTTATCAAATGAAGAAAGTGGATATTATGAAGAAGTCTTAGATTTTTCGCGCGAAATATGTACGGAATTTGATACTGATATTGGAGAATTAAAAGCACTTGTCCAGGCAAGGGGAAATGCTATTTCTAATTTCAACGATATTTTGGGTGCAGATGCAGACAAGTATGATAAAACGATCGGTATGTCAATTATGCAGAATACGCAGGCAGAATTTGATCAACTCGTCCATGGAATTGTATCACAAATTAATGAATTGCTTGCACCGACCAAAAAAATGGATCAGCTAATTGTGAAAAATGATGACGGCACATATTCTTCTTATAGTAATGTCCGTGTCTTGGATGAGGAAAATTGCTGCGTAGGCGCTGACGGAAAAAAACCTCCGCAGGAGTTGTTTACCAGATCCGGCTGCGAACGTTTTAAGACTGTGCAGGCATATGATCCGGAAACAAAAAAGTTTCGTGAATATTATATTTATAATTTTGAAGATGTCGATGATTCAAAAGAATATTATGCAAATGGAAAAACCTACCATATTTTTGATGACAAAAATACGATGGTAAGCACTTATACTGATTTTGATACAGAAACAGGTGAATTGGACGGCGTAGTGTCATACAGCGTGCCTTATACACCTTGGAACAAAAAGGGAAATGAGAAATATATTTTACAGACAATTAACGGCACAGATTTTTATGTATTAAATGAAAATTACTCTTATGATGCTTCGAAACAGTATACAACTTCAGAAATAGATATTAACTATAATTTAAAACGACAGGCTACCAATCTGCCATATATTAATAATAAACAGGAAATCGATTATAGCCTGGCGAATAAACTGGCAACCTTATGGGATGAACAGTCACTGACTATTAATCCGCGTTATTCGACACAATATACGTTTAGCGAATATTACAAAGAAATGATTGGAGAAATCGGAATCTTAGGCTCTGTGTATGAAAGTACGACAGAAAGTCTGCAAGGGACTGTAGATGCTACAGAAAATCAGCGTGCAGGTGTTATTGGCGTATCAACGGATGAAGAATTAACAAAGATGATCAAATATCAAAACGCTTATAATGCATCCAGCCGTTATATCCAGACAGTCAGTGATATGATAGAGATGCTGTTAACAGGGCTATAGGAAGACGTGAGGTGAAAATATGAGTTCTACTTTTTTTGGCTTAAATATTGGGGCATCGGCATTAAACGCCTACTCTGCCTCTATTAATACCGTAGCAAACAACGTATCAAATGCGAATACCGAAGGTTACAGTAAACAGGTTACAAACTTAGAAGCAATGGCTGCTCTGCGTAACTTTAATTATGGGACTTTGGGCAGCGGCGTAAGTGCCGAATCCATTACACAGCTTCGCAACACATATTATGATATTAAATATTGGACGAATAACAGCCATACTGGACAATATGAAAAAAAGCAGTATTATATGTATCAGATTCAGAACTTATTTAATGATACAGATAATGTAAAAGGATTTACAACTGTATTTAACAGCATGTTTAATATGCTGGAATCGTTGAAAGGTTCTCCGTCTGATCCGGAGCTGCGTAATCATTTTATTAACAATACGCAGGGCTTTATGGAATATTTTAACCATATGTCCACGAACTTAAAGGATATCCAATCCGACTGTAACCAGGAAGTTCTTGCCATTGTATCGCAGATCAATTCTTATGCACAAAAAATCGCTGTCATTAATGATAAAATTAATGTCATTGAAATACAAGGCGGACATGCGAATGAGCTGCGCGACCAGCGGGCTTTACTCATTGATCAGCTGTCTCAGCTTGTTCCTGTTGAGACAGAGGAATTTGAAGTAAAAAACAGTAATTATCCGGATATGGAACTGGGAGGTACCTGTTTCCGCATCCGTATCGAAGGCCAGCTTCTGGTAGATGGTGATCTGTCTTATGAGCTGGAATGTTACAGCCGTGAAGAAAAGTTTAATCAAAATGATATTGACGGTTTATACGATATTCGCTGGAAAGATTCCGGCAATGTCTTTAACGCATATAGTAATACGATGTCTGGCCAGTTAAAGGCTGTCTTTGATATTCGTGATGGCAACAATAAAGAAAATTTCCAAGGAACTGTTGCCGCAGTTGACGGATCTGTCGTAACGATTAAAGATCCAAATATTAAGACAATAGAAAGCATGAATATGCCTGCTTCTGGACAGATTATGATAGGAAATCGAAGCTATAATTATTCAAGCTTTGAAATGAAAGTGAATCCAACGGACGGTAGTTGTACGTATGAATTTAAGCTCTCAGACAACGATTTATCCTCTTTATCTGGAAAAGTAAACAGCCCGGCCCGTATTGGCGACTCTGTAGATTCCCGTGGGATTCCTTATTATCTATCTCAGATGAATGAGTTTTTACGTTCCTTCTGTCGTAAGCTGAATGAAATACAGTCTAAGGGTACAGACTTAAATGGTGACGATATGTGTACCTTTATTACAGCCATCAAACCGGATGGGAGCGAAGTACAATTTGCTGATCCGGATACTTATAAGTCCGATGGAGATAATTATTTCTTTTTGACAGCTGGAAATGTCTCTGTAAATGAAAAGAGTTTGAAAGATCCGAATATCCTGGCAACGACGATTAAAGAGCACATTGATGCTAGTGATGTAAGTGAAGCAAGCCTGGTAGATCAGATGTTAAATTTAAAAGATAAGACCGTTGTATACCGTGGTGCAGGCGGTACAAAATTCTTAGAATATATTACGACTGATATTACCATTGATACACAAGAAGCAGATATCTTGTATTCTAATTATACGGATATTGGTATTACAATCGATACCTACCGGATGTCTGTCTCCAGTGTAGATGAAGATGAAGAGGGAATGGATTTGATCCGATTCCAAAACGCTTACAATCTGGCCTGCAGAATTATATCTACAATGGATGAGATGTATGATCGGCTCATTACGCAGACAGGTGTATAAGGAGGAACAAAGCTATGATGAGAGTAACGAATTCAATGATCGTTAAACGATCGAAAACTAATATAAATGCGAATCGTGCGCAAGTAGACTTTACAAATAACCAGATGGCTACGCAAAAAAAGATTACAAAGCCATCCGATAATCCAATTATTGCAATTCGTGCATTACGTCTTCGCAGTACTTTAAGTACTGTTACGCAGTATTATGAAAACAATATCCCAGATACCGAATCATGGATGGATGTGACAGAAACAGCGTTAAAAAACATGAAAGATCTGATCACGAACGCTTATGAACAAGTAGTATATGGTTCTACAGACAGCTTAAATAATGACAATCGGCAAACGATCTTAAAAGAACTGCAGGAACTGCAGGCTCAGGTTTACTATGAAGGAAACGCTGATTATGCCGGACGTACAGTCTTTACAGGATATAAGACAAATCAGACGCTGTCGTTTATGGATTCTGCTGAAGCATCCAAAGCCAGCTACAATATTACAGAACATTATTCTTATAAACAAGTTGATAAGAAAAGTTATTACTCTGGAAGTTTTCAGGATACATCCAATGATACTATTTTATCAGAAGATAATCCGCCAGAACTTTTCGAGGAAGTGGAATTAAACAGGCTTCGTTTAGCTTATGATAAAATTTCCGCAAATAAAGATAATTCTCTTACCCTCTCTTACACAGATTCCGAGAAGAATCAAATCAATACGGAATTTTCAAGTGATGGGAGCATTAGCGTACAGGGTATCAAATTGATGCTCGATGATCAAGGTTACTTTGATGATACGCAAATTAATGTGTACAATGATGGGTATTATGCATACTTTGATGTAAATGAGGATGCATACAAAATTTACCGAATCGATCAGATGGAAATTGACCCAGATGAAGAAGATCTGAATAATGCTTTTGAACCAAAACCTGGTGAGGAAAATAATTATGTTGGAGTGGTTAAGATCGCAACAAGAGAAAATGCAGACGGGGATGAAGAATCTTACCTAACGTTCCAAACAAATGCAGACTCTGCTCCAATTAGTTACCGTGTAGCAGAACATACCTCTGATCTGAAGGACAGCGGCTATGAAATCGGTGAAGATGAGATTGTATTTGATGCAGAAAATGGTGAATTATTGTTCCATGATAATATTGCACAGACCTTAGATAAGAATAAAACCTCTTTTACAATGAATTATGAGAAAAAAGGGTTTGACCTTGGCGAACTGCGTCCAGAGAATTACTTTAATTGCACAAAGCATACAGAGGATAAAGGAGATATCGTATTTAACAATTATGATGAGAATTGGAACTGGAACACACAAGCAATTTACTATAATATTGCAGGCGGCCAGCAAATGCAGATCAACACCGAAGCAAGGGATGTATTTGACTCCAATATCCGCAGAGATATGGATGATTTAATCGAAGTCGTACAATTTGCAATTAATGCGCAAAATACGGTTGATGAAATTAAGAAAAAGATAGAATCCGGAGAATATGGGGATGAAGAAGTCGCTTCAATGAACAAGTGGCTTGACGCGGCTGAAAAGCAGCTTGATTATGCATCGCAAAATATGCACGATACTTACAGCGCATATATTACAAAATTCCAGGGATATTTGGGCACAGTGAACTTGGAAATTACAGATATCGGCGGCAGAGGTGAACGTGTTGCCTTAACAAAAAACCGTATGAGTGTCCAACAGTCTACTTTCAAAGAATTAAAGTCATCAAACGAGGATATGGAATTATCTGATTTGGTTATTAACTATTCCGCTGCTTCTGTCGCATATCAGTCAGCATTACAGTCTGCAGCAAAGATTGGTCAGATGACCTTATTAAATTATCTCTAATGAGATTCATCTATGATCTTATATAAAGTGTAAACAAGACAAGGACGTCAGATAACATGTATATGTTTTTGGCGTCCTTCTATTTTAAAACGTGCTGGGAAGGAGCATTACGCAATGAAGGCAAAGACCAGATTATTTGGCGAAATTGACATCAAAGATGATAAAATTATTAAATTCAAAGAGGGTATTATCGGATACCCAGATTTACAAAATTTTGCATTAATCCATGATATGGAAAAAAAAGAAAAAGGCAGGATTAAGTGGCTGCAGTCTATGGATGATCCAAACTTTGCTTTACCTGTTATGAATCCTTTGGATATTGTCCCGGAATATTCACCAACGGTTAATAAAGAATGCTTAAACCTATTAGGAACAATGTCTGTGGAAAGTACCTTTATACTTGTAACCATTACTGTTCCAACAGAAATTGAAAAAATGTCTGTAAACCTAAAAGCCCCATTTGTTATCAATATGGACAATTTAAAAGGTACGCAGATGATTATAGAGGATGATTATCCAGTCAAATATATGATATACGATATTTTGAACAATCGGAAAGCAGGTGAGGCATAATGTTAGCATTGACTAGAAAAAAGGGTGAGGCATTAGTACTAAACAACAACATTGAAGTAACGATTTTAGAGATCCGCGGCGATCAGGTTAAAATTGGGGTTTCCGCCCCCAAAGAAGTACCTATTTACCGCAAAGAGGTTTATCTGCAAATTCAAAAAGAAAATGAGGAGGCAGCTAATACACAGCATTTAGATGTATTGAAAAGTGTACTATAATTATTAACAATTTAATCATTTTTACCGATATATACGATAATAGTCGAAAGAATCAATATTCACATGGAGGTGATAAGACATGGCAATCGAAGTACTAAAATCAGCTGCATTGACTTATCAGGGAAGTTCGTCAAGTGCAGGAAAACCAACAAAGTCAAAGGAATCTACATCCGTAAGCGATACTGAAGCACGCAAACCCGCACTCAGTTCTACAGATGCTGGTGAGAAACCGATTCAGCCAATCAAAGACGATTCGTCTGGACAAAGCGGTTTTTCTGGTGAAAACAGCAGCGGCCAGCAGACAAGCAAACAGCTCCAGCAGGCAGTGGATAAATTAAAAAAGAATTTGATGGCGCAAACAGAAGCAGTCTTTGGTATCCATGAAGGAACCAACCGTGTCATGATTAAAATTGTAGATAAGGAAACAAAGGACATTATTAAAGAATATCCGCCGGAGCAGACTTTGGATATGATACAAAAGGTCTGGGAAATGGCTGGAATCATGGTAGATGAAAAAAGATAGGGGGAATAAATATGCCAATTCGAATCACAGGTATGAACTCAGGGCTTGATACAGAATCTATTATTGCCGCATTGATGTCTGCATATCGAGTAAAGGGTGATAAGTATAAAAAGGATCAGACCAAACTTTCCTGGACACAGGATACTTGGAAATCATTAAATACAAAAATATATAATATGTATAAATCCTTGGATAATTTCCGTTTTTCCAGTGGATATAATTTAAAGAAAGTAACCATTTCCGATACCTCAAAAGCAACGGTATCTGGTGACAGTAAAGCAATGAACGGCACACAGTCGTTAAAAATCAACCAGTTGGCAAAGGCAGGATATTTAACTGGTTCTAAAATAAATGCTGCTAACGGTAAAACAAAAATTTCTGATTTAGATCCTTCTTTTTCAGGCGGAACGATTCGTATCTCTGGTAATGGGAAGACAAAAGATATTGAACTGTCTGGAGACGCTACTGTGAATGATTTTCTCAAAGAGTTAAATGATTCAGGAACTGGCGTTACTGCTTCTTATGATGCTACAAATAAACGAATCTATATTTCTTCCAAAAATACAGGTTCTGAGTCTGATTTCCGCTTATCTGCAATGGATGAAAAGGGTAATCAGGCATTAACTGCGCTCGGCGTAAACCCTGAATCATATATTTCAGCAGAGGAACTCGACGCATGGACAAAGTATACTGATTCAACTGGGCTGACAGCAGCAGAAATTGCGCAGGCAGGCGGCGATATCGTTAAAGCGAACTTAACAAAAGCTCTCAATGAAATTATTGAAGCGAAAAAGCTTGCCAGTGAAAATAAGACATTAAAAACAGAAAGTACTTTAGACAAAAAGTTTAACGAAGATGCAATTAAATATTTAGAAAAAAGAGAGTCTGTATTAAGAGCTGAAGCGGAGGCAGGCGACGCAGAAGCAGCATCTGCAATGTCCCAGCTGTTAAAGATGTCCGCAGCAAAGCAGTCAAAAACTTATGTAATGGACGATGATGGTAAGCTGCGTGAAAAAGCGACTGATGGCTCAGATGATGGTAAAGCTACGTATTCTTTGTCAACGACAAAATATAGAGTAGACTCAGATGGCAATAAGTCAGAAGTCACATCTGATAATCCTGTCCAGGAAGGCGACACCACAGAGACAAAATATTCTTTCAATATTTCTGGTTCTGTCTCAAAGGAGTATCAGGTTAGAGATAAGTATGATGAGAAAACTGCTACAGCAGAAGAAAAGAAATTTGCAGATATCAGCAGTTATGGTGCAAATCAAACTGCGATTAAAAAATATAATGAAGAAGCAGACGCAGATATCGAATCTGGCGATTACCGTAAGAAAAATGTTGTAAATGTAGCAGATGCAGATCTTACAAATGCTTTAACAGACTATAACGCTAAATTAGAAGAAAATAAAACAGATATCGCAGCAGCAGAGGAAAATATCAAAAAGGCCAACGAAGTTTTAGATAAACATGCTGTACTTGGTCCAAGCGGTATCGATGTAGAGGCTACTGCTGATGAAATAGACGCTTATGTATCTAAGTTAGCACAGAGCGTAGATTATTTCAGCAACGTTGCTGCAAACAGTACCCCAGTTAAAGATGATGCCGGCAATATTATTGGTTATAAACAAGCAGGCGGCAATTCAGATGCTAAAAGAGTTTATGGTACAGATGCTGAAATTGAACTGAATGGCGTAACGTATACTTCGTCCAACAATTCCTTTAATATTAATGGATTATCGATTCAGGCACAGGCAGAGACAAAGGGAGAAGAAGTTACAATTACAACGTCTACGGATACACAGGGCATTTATGATAAAATTAAAGATTTTATTTCAGAATACAACAGCCTTATTGCTGAGATGTCTTCTTTGTATAATGCAGAATCTGCAAAAGGCTATGAACCTTTGACAGCAGAAGAAAAAGAATCGATGTCAGAAAAGGAAATTGAGCAGTGGGAAAGCAAAATTAAAGATTCCCTGCTGCGTCGTGACGGCACATTAGGAAGCCTAATCAACACCATGACGACATCCATGCTGACGTCTGTTACCGTTGATGGTAAAAAATACAGCCTGGCATCTTTAGGCATTAAGACA
The DNA here is from genome assembly GCA_947385105.1 of uncultured Eubacterium sp. Taxonomy (GTDB): domain Bacteria; phylum Bacillota; class Clostridia; order Lachnospirales; family Lachnospiraceae; genus Eubacterium_J. The sequence goes on along the minus strand of CANDJR010000003.1, from coordinate 10,839 downwards.
TCGGGCTATTTTAATTCAACTACAGCATCCAGAAACCAGCTGCATATTGATGGAGATGAAGATGACGATACAACTTCTTCAAAGACGAATACCCTGATGAATATGTTAAACAGCGATCCGGATAAAGTCATTGATATTTTCAAAGGTATTACGAATGAATTATACGGCAAGCTTGACAAGAAAATGAGAAGTACCCGTTTAAGTTCTATTAATACAGTATACAATGATAAAGAAATGGCACAAAGCTATAGTGATTACACAAAAACAATTCGTGCTTGGGAAGAAAAAATGCAGACCATTGAAGATAATTATTATAAGAAATTTTCCGCAATGGAAGTTGCTTTATCAAAGCTTCAAAGTCAGCAGTCCTCTTTAGCAGGTTTGTTTGGTTCATAAAGACAGCAAGAAAACGTTCCTTAAAAAGACAGTCTGGCTTTTTGCCAGGCTGTACTTAATCATAATATCTGAAAATCACGGAGGATTAGGATGTTAGCTAATAATAGATATGCAGCATATGCAAATAGTAAAATTATGACAGCTTCAAAAGGTGAACTTACCCTTATGCTCTATGACGGCGCAATTAAATTTTGCAATTTAGCAATTGCTGCTATTGACGACAATAATATAGAAAAGGCGCATATCAATATTGTAAAGGTAGAAAAAATTATTGAAGAATTCCAGGCAACTTTAAATTATAAGTATCCGGTTGCAAAGGATTTTAATAATGTATATGAATATATACGGGAAAGATTGACGCAGGCGAACCTAAAAAAGGATCCATCTATTTTAGAAGAAGTATTAAAGCATTTGCGTACGATGCGTGATACATGGAAAGAAGTAATGCAAAAATCCGCACAGTCATAAAATTTAATTTAGAAAGAGCAGGTAACGCATGCCAGAAAAAAACTATCTTCAAATTCTTTCACAAAGTCTGAATAAAAAGTTAGATATACTGCTTCAGATCCGTATAAAAAATGAAGAACAGCGTGTCATGCTGTTAGATGAAAATTTGACGCCGGAGGAATTTGACAGAAATATTGAGGAAAAAGGCGCACTTGTAGAAAAGCTAGAATTGCTGGATCAGGGATTTGAAGATATCTATGAGCGTATTCAGGAAATGCTGAAAGCAAATAAAGAGCATTACCGCGAGGAAATACAAAAGCTGCAGGAACAAATCCGTCAAATTACCGCAGAAAGCAACAATATTCAGGCAGAGGAACAACGCAACTATAAATTGGCTCAGCAGAAATTTTCATCCATTAAGAAGCAAGTACGAGAGGTAAAAGCCAGTCACAAAATTGTAAATCAGTATTATCGTACTATGACAAAGACAAATTATATGGATTCTCACTTTATGGATGATAAGAAATAGAAGAAAAAAAGCAAAAGAAAAAATTCATTTTCTATATAAAGTATTTTTTGATATATCCGATATATATAATAAGTACAAGATAACAATTGTTACTTGATAGCAGATATTAGATTGGAGCGTACGGCTAATCTAATAGACGCAAGAAACTAAAAAAAATAGCATATGCAGCAAGGACGCTGCATTAAATTCAAGGAGGAAATAATTATGGTAGTACAACACAATCTTACAGCAATGAATTCCAATCGTCAGTTAGGTATCACAACTGATTTGCAGGCTAAATCAGCAGAGAAATTATCTTCTGGTTACAGAATTAACCGTGCAGGCGACGACGCAGCAGGTTTAACAATTTCTGAAAAGATGAGAAGCCAGATCAGAGGCTTGAACAAAGCTTCTACAAATGCTCAGGACGGTGTATCTTTAATTCAGGTAGCTGAAGGTGCGTTAAATGAAACTCATTCTATCTTACAGCGTATGAATGAATTAGCTACTCAGGCTGCTAATGATACAAATACTACACTTGATAGAGATGCTATTCAGTCAGAAATTGATCAGTTAACATCTGAAATCGATAGAATTCGTTCTACAACACAGTTCAATACAATGAACTTGTTAGATGGTACTTTCACAGGTAAGAAATTACAGGTTGGTTCTCTTTCTGGCCAGTATATTTCTATCTCCATCACAAATATGAACGCTTCTACATTAGGTGTTTCTGGTTTGAAAGTTTCATCTTACTCTGCAGCTGGTTCTGCAATGGATGCTATTCAGAAAGCTATCAACTCTGTATCTGAGATGCGTTCTACTCTTGGTGCATTACAGAACAGATTAGAGCATACAATTGCTAACTTGGATAACATTTCTGAAAATACTCAGGCAGCTGAATCTCGTCTGCGTGATACTGATATGGCTGAAGAAATGGTTGAGTACAGCAAGAACAACATTCTTGCTCAGGCAGGTCAGTCAATGCTTGCTCAGGCTAACCAGTCAAATCAGGGTGTATTGTCCTTAATTCAGTAATTGAGTATAAGAGAATACTTACCATAATAAAAAAGAACTGCTTTCCAGCAGTTCTTTTTTTATATGATTGACGCATCCGCCTTTTTCAAAATCTCTAAATCATCTTTTGAAAATTTCTGCTTAACATATGGATTTTGGTCATAGGATAACTGGACCGTTTGAAAACGGATATTTCGCAATTCACTGATGTAATAATTCTTGATTGATTTTTTTAGCGCATTGCCAGGATGGATTGCATTCACAACACCACATAAGTATAAATGTAACAGTGAATATTCTACTGCTGTCTGTATTCCCGGATACTGCTGCATAGGGATTAAACTGGATGCAACCGCATGCATTGCATCCATAATTGCTTTTTGATAGCGTACAGGATCAGATAGCTTAGACGCCGAAGCTTTTGATGCATTATATTGGTAGACAACATCTTTTGTTGTACCTAGTTTTTTTGTCCGCATAAAAAGCAGCATGAGTGTTTCCATATCTTCCAACACTGTATGTTCCCTAAACTGCAAATCATCAAATAAATCTTTGCGAAAAATACGGCTCCATAAATATCCGCCTCCTGCAATTAATTCAGAACGTTTTGTTTCATCTAAGATTCCTGTACAATGATCAGCCGTCTGCAAAATCAGAGTATCTGTATTTCCATTATAATATGCACCGTCTACCATATCGTAATCGCCCTGTACAGCCAATGAATACAATTTTTCATACATATGGATATCTGCAATATCATCACTGTCTACAAAGCCAATATAAGCGCCTGAAGCATATGCCAGTCCGGCATTTCTAGCTCCTCCTGGCCCTGAATTTTGATCCAGATTAACAACAATCACCTTATCCGAAAACTGGCGTTCACAGTCAAGTAAAATATCCATGCTGCTGTCTGTGGAGGCATCATTTACTAAAATCAATTCCATTTCCTGCAAGGTCTGATGTACGAGGTTGCTAAGACACGCAGCAAGCGTTTGTTCTGCATTGTATACAGGTACAATCACGGAAACTTTCGTAGTCATATTAAATTTTCCTTTCTCATGCTTTTCTCATCTTTCTCTATTTTTTCCTGTTGTTTGTTTATTTTCTGTTTATTCGCTTTTTATTTGTTCGCTATACGTCTCTTTACTTTACTTTTCTTCTCTTACTGTAAATCTTTAAACTCAGGAAATGCGAGCTGTAAAATCTCACTGAAATGCTGTTCAAAACTATGGTAACGCCGTATTTTTTCCTGTCCGTTTTTGGCAATTTGTCTGCGTTCCTTTTCATGTGTAAGGTAATATTGGATTTTTTCATTCAAATCCTGCAAATCATCATAATAGACAAAATCTTCTTCCGGCGTAAAATGCTGCAGCAAATCTGACTGGAAATTTGTAAGCAAGAAACCACCCGCACTCATAATATCAATTGCACGCAGCGGAATACCCGATTTAATACTCTTTAATGTAATATTTAAATTGATTTTACTATAATGAAATACATACGGCATTTCATAGTCATAATCTACGGTACCCATGTTTTCTATTCCAGGCGCAGAAAACGCTTGATTTAACGTATAAAGGCGAAGTGGATGCTGCTCTGCTACTGAGGTTAATGTACGAATACGATCCATTTCTGTAAGCTTTCTGCCAATAAAATAATTTCCATAAATATATTCATCCGTCTGAATGCCTGTAAATCCGGCATGGTATGGTACGGATGCTTTCATCTCTGCAAGCACCTTTTTCGGCAGTATTTCCTCGATAAAATAGTATCCATAAATTTGCAGCTGTGCCTCCATAATTGCCTCTAAATAGCCTTTTGTATAATCGCTTAGCCCAGTTAAGCGATCGAACAGGTTATGGTCTTCATTATAAAGAGAACCTACAAAAGAAATATCTGATGTATAGCGATTTGGCGAATGCGGGCGGGCAAGAAGCGTCTTGATACGATCCGCATTGCCGGCTAACGGCAGATAATGTACCGTTGTAATCCCCATGCCTGACAATTCTTCGTATTGAGCCTGATCAAACAAAAAAACATAGTTACATGGATATACAATTGTGTAAGAATAAAGGGAAACATGGGGAGCGTCATATACAATAGAGATATATTTTAGCTGGTTACGTTTGCATCCTTCTGATACGAGCGGATAGAAGTTGTATGAAAATACCATATCATAGTGCTTTTTGCTGCAAAATTCGTCAAAGGCCGCATCAAAGGCCGGAGATTTTCTTGCATCATATTCTGGATGTGAAAAAAAATAGATCTGATGTCCAAGCGCTTTGAAAGCGGACACAGAGTCTTCCTTACAAAAACAAGGCCAGTCCAAAAAAATAATATTCATGCGAATCTCCTTCCTAAATTCTAATCTTCTGCCAATCCCCGGTGTCTGCCTCGCACATTTGTTTTAAGTAATCTATCAGCGCAGGCGTCATTTCTTTATCCAAGGCCTCATATACTTCTTTCATATACGAGCCGCCTTTTCCATTTAAAATACGGATCACAAAAGGATTTTGCCGATAGTTCGGGAATAGTTTGTATGCATTGTCATGCAGAGCCCGTACAATCTGATAATCACAATTGTCAAACTGCATAAATAAGACATATAACATATCCATATAATACCTGCGGATAAATTCATGTTCGTATAAAGTCGGAAATCTTTGGAAGATACCTCGCTTTATCAATTCCTGCAATTTCAATTCCTCGACATATGCGCGATCAAGCTGGTGCGCAGAATTACGTTTATGAATCGTAGAATCTGTATGCTGATAATAATGATAAAAATCTTCCCCAATGATATATGCACTGTTGATATAATGCATAGATAGGACATACCAATAATCATCTTCATAGTAATATCCTTGTGGGAAATAAATTTCATTCTCAATGAGCATGGATTTTCGGTATAAGTTTCCAGCAAAGCCTATACCAAATGGAATGCCTACAAATGCGCCCCTGTCATTATCATTTTCTACAATATAATACTGATCCTTAGTTCCATTGCGGCCCATTTTTGAAGCATCGCGTGTTTTCTCTGTTTTGTATCCTGCAGCGACTGCATCACAATGAAACTTAACTGCCTTTCGGTACATTTTTTCATAAGCAGACAGTTCCAGCCAATCGTCCGCATCTACAAAACTGACATATTCCGCACTAGCATAATTTAATCCAATGTTGCGTGCAGTGCCTTGCTTTCCATTTTGTTCACAGTTTACAACCATGATCGATTGCGGATACTGTTTCTCAAAAGCAAGCAAACAATCTAATGTCTCATCGGTCGAAGCATCATTGACCGCAATAATTTCCAAGCTTTCAACACCGATTGTCTGATTTACAATTGAAAGTATACATTGCTGTATATAAGCTGCTGCATTATAACAGGGAATGATTACACTTATTTTTTTCATAACACTTCCTTTCTATGGCTCTGCTGTCTTGCTTTTAAAACTGTTTGTAAAAGCTGCTCCATACGATGGCGATACGTATGATGCTTAGATACCAGCAGAAATCCATTTTCCGCAATTTCTTTTGCTCGTGTTTGGTGTGCAAGATAATATCTGCATTGTTCCATCAAATCTTCTTCATTTTCATACACTGCAATAGATTCTCCAATCGTAAAATAGTCTGGAATCTCTAACTGAAAGTTTGTAAGAACAAATCCTCTGCATGCTAAGATATCCCAAATCCGCAAAGGAATTCCAGAACGGATTGGTTTTGATGTAATGTTTAAGTTAATGGCGCTTTTATGAAAGATAAGCGGCATTTCCGATAAGGTCTTTGCCAGTCCCCGATTATGAATACCTGGGATATCCGTTGTATCACTGCCTGTATAGATATCAAGCGAAAAAGCAGATGACAACCGTTTCATAATCCGTACGCGCTCTAAAGAAGATATTTTATTTCCGATATAATACTGTGAGATAATAGCAGCATCCGTAAGATACGGCGCATCAAGCGGCGCATAAAAATTTGGCATATGCGCTTTAAACAAATCTATCATTGGCTGTGTTAACAATTCTTTGATCATATCCGTACCATTAATTTTTTGCTGTACATCTATGAGTCCGTCTAAAAAACCCTGCAAATACAACGGAGGATGGTCTAACTTATCAAATGCGCATTTTTCGGTATACAATGAACCAATAAAAGAAATTCCTAAACCTGCTTCTACTTGAGCATCATTTTTTTGAATGACGTCCTGCATAAAATTTGGATCAGATGCAAGCGGCAAATAAAATATGTGTCCTGGATTCAAAGGAGCAATTTCCTCATACTGACATTTATCAAAAAGAAAAAGATAATTGCAGGTATTTGTCACTGATTGGCTATACAATTCCATAACAGGCGCATCAACCGTCCACCCGGCATATGGAATATGAAATATATTGCATACATCTGATACTGCTGGAAAAAAGTTAATCGAAAATACCAGATCATAATGCTTTGCCAGTAAAGCCTCATTCACAATTTGGACAATTTTACTTGGCATTAAATGTTTATCTGTCATCTCTGGCGAACACTGTGTCACTTCTATCCCTAATTCTGCAAAAGCGGAAAGTATAAACGGTTCACAAATGCTGCCATAACGATAAAAAAGCACTCTCATTCTAGTACTCCTCCTTTCCAAGCAATATCTTTATTACTGCCTGTTTTTTACAAGTTCAATAAATTCGAAAGCTCTGTGCTGCCAAGTATGTGCATCCTTTACCGTAAAAAATCCTTGCATTGCAATATCTTTTAACAATTCTGGACGCTGCATATAATCATGCAGCTTATCCGGCAGTTCATCCAGACGATCCAGTGAAAATAAAATAGCGTTTTTCCCGTCTTCTAGTATTTGATCCATATATTCACTGCTGTCTGTCAGACACACACTTTGATTTAACATTGCTGTATATACGCGGTCGTGTACACCTGATTTAAACCAAGGCATGATATTTAATACAATCCTGGCGTCTGCCATCAAAGGTATCGTATCATCAAAAGGAATTCTGTCATGTATGATAAGATTTTCCTGTTTACAGTCTAAATACTGCCATCCTTCTCCATAGATGTGCATTTTCACATCGTGATCTGCTAATGTTTTCACAACTTTAGCTCTTGCATAACTGCGCAGCATCCCGTCCATATCCCGGAATAAGCGCACTGTATCGCGCAAATCATCGTTTGGCAGCTGAATCCCTTTTGTTTGAAAACAGGTTTCAATCGTTTGTTCTAACGTAAGGTGCGGATGTGATTTCAACATTTGAAAGCACTCCATCCAAATTTGTTTTAAGCCGCTGCTTAGCCCCTGGGTATGGAATTCTACATCATGATCAATTAAATACGCGCCTGTAAATATCAGATCCATAGAGCGTTCTTCAAACGGAATCATTGGGAGATCCGCCTTTAATCCAGCATGTGGAAAGAATACACTTTTTACCTTAGGATAAAAACGCTGAATAAATTTCTGATGATATTGATCTACACAAAGAAACGTTAACTGACGAATTGGGAATATGAGGGCTGCATGATAATACATGGGATGATCTACAATAAAGTCATAACAATCGACTTGAAGGCTGTTCCATATGCTTTCCCGCTTTTCGGTTAAAAGATTCAATCCCGTATGGTTTAAAAATAATGCGGCTGTGCACCCTGGTTTTGCAAAGCTTAAAACATCTTCACGAGCCTTGGCTTCATTTTGCATATTCGTTAAGAGCACTTCATATCCTGCTTTTGAGATACCTTGTGCAAGCAAGTGTGCAAATGTATTTAATGAGTCTGTCTCTGATTCAAATATGATAAATTTCATTCGCATATACCTGTTTCTTCCTGCTGGCTTACTGCTTTGATTCTGCTAATTTTCTGCCAGCTATTCACTCTTTTATCACTGCTGAAGTACAGTTTTATAATGTATTTTTATCCATACTCCACTCATTTCTTTATGTTCGATTATAGCAGATATATGTACTTTTTCAAGTAATTTGTTTGAATCAGTCTATTCCTTACTATGCTTATGTTACTGTTCACACCTTTTGTGCGCACAGTAACTGCATTGTTAGCTATTACACCTATGCCAGTTGCCGTTAAAATGAAATAGGGTTTGGTGCGAGTCGTTACTTATGCTTTCTATATGGATTTTTATCAGACTTTAGATATGCAATTTTTGTAAAAGAGATATAGCTATAAGATGAAACGTGCATAAAAAGAACCTGCCTTGTATCTTTTCAAATTTTCTTTGCTTTAGATACAGACTATCTAAAATAGAGAAAGAACTCTTTCGAAAATACAGGCAGGCTGTTTCTTATTTACAGGAAGATGTCCTTGTTTTTTATGATGCAACAATCTGATTGACACGCTCCCCTAATTTTTCAAATTGATCAATCACTGCATGAAAGGCATCTGCTATCTTCGCATCATCTTTTGTGTTGATAGCTTCGCTGAGTGTTACAATGACTGCGTTAAATTTTTCTTTATTAATATATTCTCCGCCTTCATTTAAAAGCTCCATTGTACCATTTACAACCTGAATTTCCCAATTCATAGCATTTACGATATCCTGCAAAAAAGCGTTGGTATCATCTAAGCGCTCTCCTGATAATTCTTTCTGGACTATCTTCATATTTTTTAATAAGCGCACATTAAATTCTGCTAATGTCTCCAGCGCTTCTTTTTGTTCTGCTCTAGTATCTTCCATGATTTACCTACCCGATCTTCCGGATCGTCCTTTCTGTTATTTTAAAGCATTTGCTATTACTATATATCGGCATAAAAATTCGTTTCTTTAATATGCTTCTGCGAATATGCTCCTACTGATTTATTGGATAAGCCCTGCACAATCATCTGTCTTGCCTGCTACTTGATATAAATTATATAAAGCTTGTAATGCTGTGGAAGGATCTGGAATTAATGTTGTATCTACATTTAACAGCATGATTTTTCCCATTACCCAAGAGACTTTTTTTTCTAAAATATAATCTATGTCCTCTTGTATAATTTCTCCTTTCGAAAAGTGCACAAAGCATTCCTGTAAGCGCTGAAAGTGGGACAGCCATTCTTCCAGCTTATTGGAATAGGATAATAGGCCAGAAATATTTCTTTCTTGTTCCTGCTCTGCAATATACAGCAATTGTTCAATGATAGGTATTTCGCCTTTAATATCAGATAATCCTAATCTTACGTCTGGGCGCAGCTGTAAATAATCATAAAACATCTGCCTTGCCTGAGCAATATCGCCTAATTTTACCAACTGTGTCATAGCCAGCTTAAATTCAACTGTTTCCGCCTTTTCTGCCGTAATCCCTACTTTTCCTTCATATACTTTATAGTTATTTTTGTCGATCCACACTTTTAACAATTGTTCTGACAAAAATCCAAATACACGTTGATTATATAAATCATAAGAAGATACATCGATCCTTTTTTCTACTTCAAACAAGATGTCAAACAGCCATGCCGCATAGTCTTCAAACAGCTTGCGTGAAGTAACCATAAGATTACTGTAATAATAGATTTTGCCTGCTAACGCTGCATCAAATGCCTCGGCATAGTCTGGATATTTTTCTTTGAGCACTTGTCCTGTCACAAGTAAATCTTCTACATGGTGTGCTTCTTTGTAATAGTCCAAATAGGTTGTATCTGCATAAGCACGATTCGAAACAATGATGTCGTAATCGTTTAAAATCGTTTCATATTGTTCCTGATTCATCAAATGTCTGTTTTCATCTAGGAAAAATCGTCTGTAATGGCATATTCCAATCACGTCTGCATCGGTAATATTTTTCCATACCCAATACACGCCTGTCAGCTCTCCATAGTATTGATTCCACCTGGAAATCGATTCACCAGTATCATCTCCCAGATACCCTAGATCAGATGAGGATGCACGTCCTACATGCAGCGGAATGTAAATCTCATCTTCTGGTTGTACGAATTTTTTATGTGTCATTGTAAAAATTTTTACTCTCATATACTGTTTTCCTTTTATATGATTGATATGTTTATGGTTCCTTACTTGCTTCATTGTGCGTCCTGATCAGTAAGCTCTAAAAATGTTTGTACGCGGCAATCCCATGTATGATGCTCGAATGCTTTTTGATAGCCATTTTCTGCAATTTGTTTTAGTTGCTCTGCATTTGCCAGCAAAGCAGATAAACGCTTCGGCAGTCTGTTTAACTGATTAAGGTCATAATATATAATATCTGTGCCGTCTTGAAACTGGTCATCCAGATAAGCATTTCGTTCCGTACATACTGCGGCTTGCTGCAGCATACTATTTACGATACGTTCTGTTACAGCGTTCTTATGACCAGACATAATATTGAGAGCTATTTTCGATTCCTGCCATACAGACAGGCATTCATCTGTTGTCAAATCTTGATTATGCCATATAAAATTGGGATGCTCAACCAATCTGCAAGTTTTCCAGCTAGTACCAAATACATGTACCTGAATCTGGTTTTCTACCAAAGTTTTTAAAATTTGGT
>CANDJR010000002.1 GCA_947385105.1 uncultured Eubacterium sp. | reverse complement strand
ACTTAGATTATTTGTAACTCGCTGCGGGAAATGAAACTTAAAAAGGCTTATTATTTTCTTGTATCCCCACACCCCACATCAACCACCGCCGAAACCTCCAAATACTTCTCCATCCTCTTTCTCCGATTCCCCTTTTCATCTTCCACGAACACAAAATGCTTATAAAACTGTTTAAAACAAAGGATTTCTAGATATCTTTCCTTTGTATCCACACCACGCATTCTGTGTGCCCAGCTCCTGGAAACATATCAATGCAGCATCCACGTGCTATCTCATACCCATTTGCCAGGAGCACATTCAAATCTCGTACCAAACTTGTAGGTTTACAAGAAATATACACCATTCGATCCACCCCGTATGCTATAATCTTTTGCAATGCCTTTGGATGTACTCCCTCCCGCGGTGGATCTAAAATAATAACGTCTGGCCTTTCCTTTATTTCATCTAATACTTTTAAAACATCACCTGCTATAAATTCACAATTATCTAACCCGTTTAGGACCGCATTTTCTCTTGCCGCATCTACAGCTTCTTGAACTATTTCTACGCCAATAACCTTTCTTGCTGCAGGAGCTATGATTTGAGCAATCGTACCAGTGCCGGAATACAAGTCAAAAACCACACTGGAGCGGTTTGTATCCTGCTGATTGATATATTCCCGTGCAGTTTCGTACAATACTTCCGCGCCAAGTGAATTTGTCTGGAAAAAGGAAAATGGAGAAATTTTAAACTTTAGCCCAAGCAATTCCTCATAAAAAAAGTCCTGTCCATATAAAATATCTGTCCCTTCATCTTTTACAACATCTGCCACACTATCATTTTTTGTGTGCAATACTCCAACAATTTTTCCCGCAAGCGGTAACTGTATCAGTGATTTCCAAAAGCCTGATAACAGTGATTCTTCTGATATATTTTCGCACTGTTGTGTAGTAGTTACTAACACAACCAAAATCTCCCCTGTTTTTGCTGCTTTGCGCACTAGTAAATGCCTTAGGTATCCTTCATGTACCGTCTTTTTAAAATATCCAACGCCTGCATTTGAAAAGTATTTTAATGTCTGATGCAGTATATGATTATAATCCGCATCTGCAATCCTGCACTGATCCGTTGTAACCAAATCGTAAAAGCTACCCCGTTTGTGCAGTCCAAGAGCTAATGGCCCATCCTTATATTCATCTCCAAAAGAAAACTCCATTTTATTGCGGTATCCAAATTGTTTCGGACTCGGTTTCATCCCCTCAAACCACTTTAAAACTTTCTGTTCAGAAGTACCCGTACGCACACTTTTTTCATCTGCATCAGCCAGGGGCGCTTCTTGGGTTGCCTTACATGATTCACTCACTTCTTCTTTTTCGGATACAACAGCCTGAAGTAAATCCTTTACCTGGCTTTCTTTCAATGCAAGCTGTTCCTCATATCTAAGTCTCTGATATACACAACCACCACAGTTTTCAAAATGGACGCAATATGGTTGTTCTAATTCAACAGGCGAACGCTCTAATACTTCTAATAGACGGCCCTCACATTTTCCCTTTCTTCTTTTTTGCACAATAAAACGTATTGTCTGCCCTGGAAGACAATTTTTTACAATTACTTTTTCTCCTTCTTGTGTATGTAAGATACCTTTATTTGGAAATTCTACTTTTTCTATTTTTCCTACACTTATTTCTCCCTTTTTCATCCTTTTCTGCTTTCCCTTTCCAATATATCATTTTATTTGCATAAGCGTTTTTCTTTGCTTCTTCACACACTCTGGCATGATTTCTATATGTCTATTTTGTGTTTGCATTCTTACTTACTTTTTGTACTCACTCTCTTGCTTGTTCTCTTTCGTATTCTTATACTATTTTACTCACATCCAAACCTTACTCTTATCCATTGCTATCTTCATCTCACCCTCATCCATTCTCGTTTTATTCACTTCCCTTCCTGATTCTCTCCTCTTGCTCTGTTCCACTCCCCTCTTTCCTGGCTTTCTCGCTAAATTACACTAACCCTGATTTTCTCGCTAAATGCCTCTCCCCTGGTTTTCTCGCATAATGCCACCATCTCTGGCTTTCTCGCTAAATACCTCCCCCTCAGACTGTCCGAAAACTCCTTTTTAAAATTTTCAGATCGTATTATCTTGTTGTTATTTATATTATTTGTTTCTATTTCTTGTGGTTTTGTCTGTACGATTTTTAGTTATCGGACAGTCACCCCTGGCTTTCTCGCATAATGCCTCTCCCCTGGCTTTCTCACATAATACCACAGACTTAGGAGCAGACACATGTTCCTCTACAATACGCACCACATAAAAACTGACCAGGAACTATGTCCTGGCCAGTTTTTCTTTTTTTAATTAATCTTCTCTTGAAATTAATCTTCTTTTAAAATTAATCTTCTCTTGAAATTAATCTTCTTTTAAAATTAATCTTCTTCTGTCATATCATCCGTGATATCTGCTTTGTCTGCTTCTTTCTCAGATTCTTCTTCAGATTTTTCATCTTCATCTTCAAAGAAATCATCATCGAAATCATCGTCAAAGTCGTCTTCGAAATCTTCCAGATAATCAGGGGCAAAGAAACGGTAAATTCCATAAATAGCTGCAGCTGCTACTACAACAATTCCTAATGCTGCAAAAATCCATACCGTCTTGCTCTTTTTCTTTTCGGCCTCACTATCTTTTCTCAAAAGCTCTCCTACTTTTGCGACATTTTCAGACAGCAAACCATGTAAATCATCTAATCGATTCATGATACTCATTCTCCTTTCCGCTCTATTTGAAAGTGCAGTAACTGCACTCACCTAATCTATCTTATTATAACATATCTTTCCCAGATAGCCAGAAAAAAATCGTATTTTATTAATTTTTAATAAAATAATACTTATTGTAATCTTTTTAGTTTTGCAAAACCTGCAAACATCTTCTTCGTCCCAGCCTGATGAAACTGAACAGTTACTTCAAAGTCACGTCCGCCAGAAACAATTTTTACCACCAGACCTTCTCCAAATTTTCGGTGCTGTACCAAATCACCAACACCATAGCCAAGCTGCTTTCTAAATTGTTCATTTGCTGCATTTTGGGAATATGCCTCAAAATTGCCTTGACTGCTGTCCTGGAATGGTTCATTTGGATTTGCTTTTGCCTCTGTATGTGCAGACAGATCTTTCTCATCCACTCTTGAGCCGTTAGGCTGCATCTTGATTTTTGTATTACCTGAACCATACGATGCTGTACCCTCAAACTGCCTATCTGGTATCGTATTCTCTGTCACATACGATGCTGTACTCTCAAGCTGCCTGTCTGGCAAAGTATCCTCTGAAGCATACATGACTGCTTTCCCTACCATAGTATGCAAAGAATTCTTTTCTGTGTCAAAATCGACTGTTGTCTTATCAGACGTATGATTGCCTGTAAGATTGATTCCCAGCCCTTCCATGCTCGCTTGTGTACCATGGGCCATATCAAACATTGTATCCGAATATCCGCCTAATTGGAGTGCCATAGGCTTTGCACGCAGCGTTTCGCGGGCTTTTTGCTTTTGCGGTTTCATCTGCGGATGCATCTGATGCTGCATCTGTACCGCTTCGCTTTGTAAAAGCCGCGCAGGAATTTCCTCGACAAAACGCGATACTCTATTATATTGTGTTTGTCCGCGCAGCATCCGCTGCCTTGCGCAAGTAAGTGTGAGACTTTCTTTTGCCCTCGTAATCCCAACGTAGGCAAGTCTTCTTTCTTCTTCTATTTCCTCCTGTGCCTGATCACTTGTAATTGACATGTAGCTTGGAAAAAGCCCGTCCTCCATGCCAGCCAGATAGACGTTTGGAAATTCCAGTCCTTTTGCGCTATGCAGCGTCATCAATACAATATAATCGCTGTCATCCTCCAGTCTGTCAATGTCTGCGACAAGTGCCACTTCTTCCAAAAAACCTGAGAGTGTTGGCGTTTCTTCGTTTTGTTCATAAGTACGCAGCTTTCCTTGCAGTTCCTCAATGTTTTCAATTCTAGACTGTGCTTCTGGCGTGCCTTCTTTTTCCAGCTCTGCGATATACCCGGTCGTATCGATCAGTTCTTGTAATAAATCAGATAACGGCACAATTCCCGCCTTAGAGCGCATGGCCTGGATAAATGTTACAAAAGGCTTGATTTTTGCTGCTGCCCTTCCAAGCGTTGGTATTTCACTAGCTCCACGCAGCGCATGATAAAAACTGATTTCATGCGCATCCGCATATTCTTGTACCTTTTGCATCGTGGTCGCCCCAATGCCGCGTTTTGGCACATTTAAAATCCTGCGTACTGCCAAATCGTCTTGCGCATTGTCAATCGTTTTTAAATATGCCAGTAAGTCTTTGATTTCTTTGCGCGCATAAAAGTTGACGCCGCCTACGATCTTATAAGGAATATTTGACACAATGCAGCGTTCCTCAAAAAGACGCGACTGCGCGTTAGTCCGGTATAATATTGCACAGTCTCTGTAACAGCTGACACCGCTTTTTACCTTTTCCTGGATATCTTCAATGATATATTCCGCCTCGTCAAAAGATGTGTAAAACTGCCGGAATGCGACTGGAGCACCTGCCCTGTTTTCCGTCCAAAGTGCTTTTTGCTTTCGACCTATATTATTGGCAATCACTGCATTTGCTGCGTCCAGGATGTTCTGTGTTGAACGGTAGTTTTGTTCCAGCTTTATGACAACGGCATTTGGAAAATAATGTTCAAAGTTTAAAATATTGCGGATATTTGCCCCGCGGAATTTATAAATAGACTGATCATCATCGCCTACGACACATAAGTTTTCATATTTGGAGGCTAGCAGCTGAATCAGCGTAAATTGCGCTGTATTTGTATCTTGATACTCGTCCACCATAATATAACGAAACCGCTTCTGATAGGAATTGAGCACCTCTCCATCTGTTCGAAACAGCTCCACTGTTTTCATAATTAAATCATCAAAATCAAGCGCATTATTTTTATGTAGCATTTGTTGGTATTCTGTATAAATCTGTGCAATGCGCTGCTTCTGATAATCTCCCTGTGCTTTGCGCTGATAAGAAGCTGCATCTATGAGCTCGTCTTTGGCATGTGAAATTGCGTTCAAAAAAAACCTTTCATTAAAATTTTTCGTGTCCACCTGCAATCGTTTGCAAATATCCTTCATCAGCTGCTTTTGGTCATCTGTATCATAAATTGTAAAATTTGTCCCAAAGCCGATCCGGTCCGCATAGCGCCTTAGGATTCTCACGCAGGTAGCATGAAAGGTAGTTACCCATATACTTTCTGAACCAAATCCTACAATATTATCAATCCGGTCCCGCATTTCCCCAGCTGCCTTATTCGTAAAGGTAATCGCCATAATATGGTACGGATTGATCCCTTTTTCCTCGATTAAATATGCAGCCCGGTGCGTTAGCACCCTGGTCTTTCCGGAACCTGCACCAGCCAAAATCAACACTGGACCTTCCGTTTGACAGACTGCCTGCATTTGCATGTCATTCATATTTTCATACATAGTTAATCCTCTCTATCAGCAAACATTCCTGCAAACAAATCCTTCTTTTTCTGCTTTTTTGTCACAAAACGGTTTCTTATGTAATGTTGTTTGCGCCAAGCAGCCTTTGCGGGCAAACGAAATTTGTTTGCAGCAGAATGGGTTGCGAAACAACGCAGCTTGCTTTTTCCCTCTGCTTATCATATCTTTTCTCAAACAATCCGTCAAGTCTGTAGATTTTCATCTTGTCATATGGTTTTGATTACTATATAATGTATCGTGAGGTGATAATATGACAATCAACAACAAAGATCTTTTAAATAGCATTCTGGAAAGTTTAAACCGCATTGATTATGTGAAACCGGAAGATATTCCGAATATTGATCTATATATGGATCAGGTTACAACTTTTATGAATACACAGCTGGCCGATACGAAACGGCATCCAGAAGATAAAATTCTAACAAAAACAATGATTAACAATTATGCAAAAAATAATCTTCTGCCTCCCCCAGAACGGAAAAAGTACTCAAAGGAGCACTTGCTGACACTTATATTTATTTACTATTTTAAAGGCATTTTAAGCATCAGCGACATACAAGGCATCTTAAACCCTATTACAGAACAATATTTTTCTGGTAATGGTGAATTGGATTTGACTGCCATTTATAAAGAAGTGTTCAGTCTGGAGTACGATGAAGCAAAAGTACTTACCAAAGATATTATCCGTAAGTTTCATACAAGTAATCGCACCTTTACAGATGTTGCCCCAAAAGAACGCGAAAACCTGCAGCTGTTTTCGTTTATCTGTATGCTCAGCTTTGATGTCTATGTAAAACGTATGCTCATCGAAAAAATTATTGATGCAAAATTAGCGGAACCGCCGATTGAAAAAAACAGGAAATCTGCAAAAGATGCAAAGAAAAAGGTGAAACCTGATGCATAGTGCAGCATATACACAAAATGCTTTTTCCAAATAGGCACATCAAAAATCGAACGCAACGTACAATCTGCCGTATGGATTTTTGATTGTGCTGTCTGGAAAGTACGCAGTTTTGCAGCATCTGACTTATAATTCACTGTTTAGATGCTCTTTTTGTTCTGACAGCCGCTTCAGCACCATGTCATATCCATCATTTCCATAATTTAATGAGCGGTTTACGCGGCTAATTGTCGCTGTAGATGCTCCTGTCTTATCTGCTATATCTACATAGGTCCAGTTATCACGCAGCATATGTGCTACTTCAAATCGCTGTGCAATCGCCTGCAGTTCATTCACTGTACATACATCCTCAAAAAACTGATAGCATTCTTCTCTGTTTTGAAGGCATAATATTGCATCAAACAACTCATCTACCGCACCTGTCCGAAGATTTTTCCCCATAGCCCCTGCTCCTTTTAATCATTTTTAATCCTATACCCATCTGGGCACCCCTTTATTTACGTCCCGATGGGACTGGCGGACTTTATCCGACAAGGTATACATATAATGCAACCAAGCTGATAAAAACTACAGCCTGGTTGCATTTTAGCACATGAAAGCCCCAGCGTAAACAAAAATAGCAAACTTTCTTTAAATTAGGTCTACAAACTTTTCTTTCACATATCCTTTATAAACTTTTCCTGCTACTGTACACCTTACATAAATCCAAGTTCTTCCGCTGCTGTCTTTTTTATCGCGAATCATTTTTACTTCTGTGCCCTTTGGAATACTTTTTACTGCTTGGTAGCTTGTTCCTGCATCTTTGCGCATTTTCATTTTCCGGTCTGTTTCCCCAAAAGAATATGTATCTACATAGCTGCCAGACAAATATCCTTTGTAAGATATCCCGTTATTTTTATATGTAACCATATACCATGGCCTGCCCTGCGCTGACATCGTATATTTTTTGTAACTAAGCTTTGTACCTTCTGGCACGACTGTTACAAGCGCATACTCTGTACCTGCCTGTGACCTCAGATTTAACGATGTGTTTGTTTTCAGCCGGTGTTTATAGAGGCAGACAGTGTTTGCCACCAATGTATCTGATTCTTTTCCATAGCTGATGACCATCTCCTTGTCTTCCCCATCGCCTGACGTATACTCGTTTGTTTGCAGCTGATCTGTTTGATTTTGCCCTGTTTGGTTTTGTCCTGTTTGATCTGTCGTAACATTGGAAACTGGCGTATCGCCTTCGCCTGGTTCTTCTATGTCTGTACCTGGCACATTCGTACTCCCTGTTCCATCCGGCGCATCGCCTTCACCTGGTTCTTGAACACCTGGATCATCTACAGTACTAACTTCTTCCATCCGATATGGAACTACTTTATAGTAATATTGCCGGCCTTCGGTCTCATCTACTGTATTGTCTACATAGCTGTTGTCTGACGCATTCGTAATCGTCGCAATTTTCTCATAGGTTCCGCCCATTGCATTGCTGCGGTAAATTTCATATCCTTCTACATCTAACAGCTCGTTCCATTGGATCGAAATAGAATCTGTCGTATTTGCAGTCATTTTCAGTCCTGTAACAACTGCGTCATTTCTTGGGACATCCGGCGTTTCGATAACCTGACCGCCGTTTCCATCCGGTGAATAATAAAAGTTGCAGTCTACATTTCCTTGGATTCCATTTACCTGTCCAGAGCTGGAATACTGCCAATACGTGTAATCTCCCTGATAAGATGTCCGCGTTGTATAGTTTGCCAGCCAGAAATCATAATCACTTAGCTTGTTGACATCAAAAAAAGTATTTAAAAAGGACGGGCTGCTGTAATACATAGCATCAAACCCTGCATCCTCCACGGCCTCCATAAAAATGAGCGCATTTTTCGTTACCCGGTCCTTTGACGTCCCATACGCTCTGTAGGAACTGGAAAATGCTTCAAAGTCAAATACAACTGGTAAGGTGATCATCTTTTTGTATCCCGAAATCAGTTCTAATGTTTTTGCTGCTTCTTTTCTTGCTTCTGCTGCTGTGATTGAATTAGAAAAATAATAAATCCCTACTTTAATCCCAGCTTCATATGCCTTTTGTACGTTTTGTCTGAAATATTCATCTTCATACATTGCAAAGGTTTGTGAAAGACTCGTATAACCGCACCGGATAAATACAAATTTTACTCCTGCTGCCTTTACCTTTTGCCAGTCAATCTGCGCCTGCCATTTTGATACATCAATCCCATGGACAATACTGTTATATTGAAGCTGTGCCCCATGGGTATAGGTTAACCCTGTAAATGGGCTTTTTGACGTATTGCCTGCCGCACGTATAGAAAATGCTGCGGCATCTTCTGGTTGTTGCTGTTCTTGCAACATACGTTTTACATAATCCGGATCATTGAAATCCGGCTGCAAATCCTCCGGAGATGTCGGAAGTGTTTCCAGCTCCTGCTCTTGTACCCCTATGGTCTGTGGCATTGCTTGTGCTGCTTTTACCAGATAGCCGGCTGGCTGGGTACATACTAATATGCAGCCAAGTGCGCCTGCTATAATTCGTTTTTGTCGTATCATAAGTAACTCCTTCTATCATCTTTTTCGTTGCTTAAAATGTTTGTAACAGCAAGACCTTTGGCCTGTCTGTTATACTGTAAAGCATCATGGCATCTTACCACAGCTGCAAAGCATGACAGCATCATACTACAGCTGCAAAACACAAATACATCATTTTCATAAATAAATATGATTTAACAATAAAAGATACGAATTGGTTACCTATTTTTTCCGTGTCATATGCTGGAAACTTTTTCCAATCTATTGTATGTGTAACTATTTACCAAATACAATGACATTCCAGGAGCACTTTTTCATGACTGTTTCAAAAATACCATCTGCCATCTCATAATCAGTACGGCTTTTTGGCTGCACAGGACTGTTTTGCAAAGAATTTACAAGCTTCATATCCTCACTCTCCAGCACAAGGTATTCCTTTACCTGATACCCTTCAAAACCGCGAATATCTGCTTGGAATGAAAGATCCTGCTTTGTATTGCGGTTTACGGCAAATATAGTGACTTCTTGTTTTTCCTCACAATAGACAGCCACTGACTCGCAGTCTGTCACATCGCTATGCTTTGACGTATCATGCGTGCCCGTAGACATGACTGGTGACAAAGCAATCCCACGCCCATATTTCGACGCATGCAAAAATGGATAGAAAATCGTCTGCCTCCATGCAGGGCCGTCTGGCTGTGTCATGATCGGCGCAATAACATTAATCAGCTGTGCCAGACATGCAATTTTTACACGATCCGCATGTTTTAAAAATGTGATTAAAATCAATCCGTTTAATATCGCATCCTCAAATGTATAAATGTCTTCTAATAAATGCGGTGCTGTCTGCCAAGGTTTTTTTGCCATTTTGTCATTATCTGCATCTGCTGTATGATACCACACGTTCCATTCATCAAAGCTTAAATAAATATTCTTTTTGCTGCGCTTTTTCGCCTTGATAAAATCGCATGTTGCAATGACAGAGTGCAGGAAGTTCTTTAAATCCTGTGTCTTTGCAAAAAAATCAGCAGTATCATCTTCACGGTTTCCATAATACTGATGCAGGGAAATATAATCTACATATTCATAAGCTTCTTCCAGCGTAGATGCCTCCCATTGCGGGAATGTCGGCATCTCTACATTCGAGCTGCCACAAACTACAAACTCTAAGGAATCATCCATTGCTTTCATTGCCTTTGCCGTCTCTGCAGCAAGATGCCCATACTCTGCAGCTGTCTTGTGTCCCATTTGCCAAGGGCCGTCCATCTCATTGCCTAAGCACCAGGTCTTTATCCCATATGGTTTTTCCACACCGTGCTGCCTGCGCAAATTGGCATAATAGCTGTCTGTTTCCATATTACAATATTCCAGCAAATTCAATGCATCTGCTGTACCCCTTGTGCCTAAATTCACTGCCATCATCATTTGTGAATTAACTTTCCTGCACCAGCTTGCAAATTCTGAAAGTCCTACCTCATTACTCTCTATGGTACGCCACGCCAAATCCAGCCTCTTTTTTCGCTGTTCTTTTGGCCCTACACTATCTTCCCAAAAGAAATTTGACACAAAATTACCTCCCGGATAGCGTACAATCGGTACATTTAGCTCTTTTACCAGTTCCATGACATCTTTGCGAAAACCTTCCTCATCTGCACTCGCATGACCAGGCTGGTAAATTCCTGTATACACTGCCCTCCCTAAATGTTCGATAAATGCCCCATACAGTCTGTCGTCTACCTTTGCAAGCTGAAAATCCTTATCTACAATCATTTTAGTGACTTGTCCCATTTGATTATCTCCTTTCTACGTTTTATCAGCCATCTGGAATCCTTATGAATTTTATTCTACTATGTTCAGTGTCATTTGTCATGTATTGTTTGCATCCATTTTGCTTGCCAGCATAAAAAAGCAGGGCAGCGATTTCAGGTTCTTTTATCCAAAGTTAAAAACTACCTTTTATTCGCTGCCCTGCTTTTCTTATCGATTTTTTTAATGCAAACAAAATACTATAATATAGTAATTATAAATATATATAATTTAAAATAAAAATATATATAATTTATACTACGATTAAATTTGTTCTGTAATTTAATCTATGATTTAATTTATACTGTCATTTAATTCAAGCTACCATCCAATATATAAGTGATCCAATTTACTCAATCTGAATATCGGATTAAAAAATCCCGGCCAGTTTACCTAGCCAATACCCAAGTCCAAGCACCCAGCTTGAAAAAATCCCATATAAAATGACCGGCCCGGCAATGGTAAATATTTTTGCGCCTATTCCAAATACCTGACCTTCTTTTTGAAATTCAATAGCTGGAGCTGCAACGCTATTTGCAAACCCGGTAATCGGAACAAGTGCGCCAGCCCCGCCCCACTTTGCAAAGGAAGGATAAATATTAAGCCCTGTCAGTAAAATACTTAGAAAAATTAAACTTAAGCTGCACCAGCTGCCTGCTGTATCCTGATCAATGCCCATATTTTTGGCAATATTTAAGATTGCCTGTCCAACCACACAGATCAATCCGCCGACAAGGAAAGCCCGGCACATAGCCCCTGCAAGATTACGAGTTGGTGTCACTTGCTTGACATATTCATTATACTCTTGCTGCTGCCGCTGTTTTTCTTCTTCTTTCATTTTCGTTTTCTCCTTTTTTCTAATTAGGATAAACTACTTTTCTGCAAATATGCTGTAAATAATTTCCTTGCGTTATTTATTTGTAAAGTTACTATTTTAAATAATTAGTATCTTAAAAAATTAATATCTTAAAAAATTAGTATCTTAAAAAGTTACTATTTTAAAAAGTTACTATTTTAAGAATCGTTAGATAGTAAATCTTTTACTACTTCCCCTGCAGCAATTAATCCGGCAGCTGCCGGAACAAAGGCATGACTGCCAGGGACAGGCTTACTGCCAGAATCAGAACCATCAGCTGGCAGCTCTTTGTTCCAAGCTGCCTCATTAATTGATAATGGTTTTTCTTTCGAATAGACGACTTTGAGCTGTTTTACCCCTCGTTTTTTCAATTCTCGCCTCATCACTTTTGCCAAAGGACAGACAGAGGTTTCATAAATATCTGCCACCATAAAAGCGGATGGTTCCGTCTTATTTCCTGCTCCCATAGAACTAATAATCGGCGTACCTGCTGCCTGTGCCTGCTGGATTAATGCAAGCTTGCCAGTAACTGTATCAATGGCGTCTACAACATAGTCATACTTCGTAAAATCAAATTGTCCTGCTGTATCCGGCAGATAAAAGGTACGATATGCATGCACCACTGCATTCGGGTTAATATCCAGAATCCGTTCTTTTGCAACAGTAACCTTATATTGTCCAACTGTTTTCATAGTTGCAATAATCTGGCGGTTGATGTTTGTTAAGCTCACTTTATCATGATCAATCAAATCCAACGTTCCAATCCCGCTGCGCGCAAGCGCCTCTACGACATAACTGCCAACCCCGCCGATTCCAAAGACGGCAACACGCGCATCCTTCAGCCGCTGCAGGCCATCTTCTCCTATCAGTAATTCCGTTCTTGCAAATTGATGTAACATAAAACTGCTCCTCTTGTCACAATGCCCATTCCTAATCCAGTGTAAGATTTAAATATCCCTGCGCCAAATCAATGCCATAAGACATTCCTAATAACTGCTGGTAATGATTCGTTTCCGGCTGCAGCTCCATTGCACGGATGGAAGGCTGCTCTGCCCTTACAATGCCGCTTTTCATTTCAAGCAAGTCATACGTCTTGTGATTCATGGCATAAGGAATCCGCCTGTTGGAAAATAGTGCAGCCACATCTTGAAACGGCAGTGTTGTCTCAGTTATCGTTACCTGTGTTCCTTCTGCTGTGTATAATAAAAGATCGTTTCTGACAGAGCCTGTGATTACAAGCGCATCCCCGCCATTTGCACGATGCTGGTCAATCGCAAAGGCAATATGGTTTTCCGGCCAGCTAACATATCCCTGGCCTTGAAAGTGCTGCTCTCGTAATTGGTAATAAGTAGCTGCATCTGCTGGTTCAACGTGTGCCTGTTGTGTCCAATGCTCATGCTGGTACATTGCCTGGGCCTGTTTTAAGCTAATTTTATCATATGTCAGATAAAAGCTGTCGGAAAAGCCATATGGCGCATAGAACCGCTCTGCCAGCCCTTCATTTGCAGGTTCTGTAAGAAGCGGCACACAGAAAACCTTGGACGCTTCCTGCAGCAGATGATGCGCAATATTTTGCCCGCGGTACTGTTTATATACCGCAAGTGCATAAACATAGCGAATCTCCTGCCACTGACCGCTCAAGAAAATTCTCCCTGGAAGAAAAAAGGATGCACCCATCAGCATCCCATTTTTCTGCGCCAGTAATACGTTTTCATCTGCATACATTGCTGCAAAAAAAGCATCAATATATGAATCTTCGTCTTCAAAACAAGCTTTCCAGAGTCTTTTTAATTCTGGAATATATTTTTTATCTCCATATTGCACTGTATCGTATATCATATCGTAAACCTCGCCCGGAATTTTTCCACTAACAGTTCTGGATAATAGGACAGCTTTGCTTTTCGCAGCCCTTCGTCTCCAGTATCTTCTTCACGGTTTACATATTGATACTCTTGGCAGTTATGCAGGACAAACTGCTGGTTAATCATTGGGTATGCCCCCTGGACGCTTGCCAGTGCTTTTTCAATGTGTACAACATACGTATTAGAGTTGAGCGGTTCTCCAATGGAAAATGCCACCAGCTTTTGTCCCTTATACAGCATCCCGCCGTCCAACACTAAATCCGCCAAATTTCGTAAAGCTTTTCGGTTAATCTGAAGCTCATTTTCCATATCATCATTCCAGTTTTCTGACTCGGATTCCTTCCAGAAATCCAAAAGCCGCATGCACTCTCCTGCATCTTCTGGCATCATTTCACGGTAACGCCAGTTAGCATCGTCTTTAAATCTTGCAATATGATTGCGTTTGCCGTGCAGTTTCCTGCCAGCAAGTGTTGATAATTTTTCTGTTGTATAGACATAATCGTAATCGTCACGGTTCGTTTGAACCGTAAACTGTCCTGAATAATATTGCTCCAGCCACTCCAAGTCACTCTTTACAAGCGTATTTAAGACAAGCTGCTCCCCATTTGCACGCACCATGGCAAGTAAATCGTCCAGTGCTGCTTTCCGGTCGCCTGCTCCAATCGGAATCGTATAGCAGCGGCTGTCTGTTTCCTGGAACTGCAAAATGAGACATCCGTGAGCCTTTGCCATCTTCACGCCGTAAATATCACTCCATAAAAAATTGTTTGCGAATGTATATTCGCATGCCTGTCTGTCGTCTTCCGCCATACGCTGGATTACCCACTCACGATCTTGAAACGACAAGGCAGTAAAGTTGAGCATATCAATGCCTCCCTATCTTATTCTTCTAGTAAAAACAAATTCTTTTTTTTATTAATATTACATATATTCTATCCTAATTTCCTGCGAACTTTCAGTCTGCGCGTTTCAGTTGCAGCTTGTTACTATTCACAGCCCAAAGGCTGCTCATAGCAACAATTCGAGGCGATATTTAAAATTTGCTTCGCAAAATCGCCCCTCACTCCTGAATCATGTTCTTACGAAATGCGCAGTTTATGCGCATTTCTGGCTGTGAATAGTAACCACAGCTTCTGTTTCGTCTTTTTTTCCTCTTGACGCTGTCTGTTACCTTACGCGCATTCCAGCCGCAGCTTCTGTTTCCCATATTATATGCTTACCTGCTCGAAGTACTAATTGCCTCCATCGCAACCGCTCCGCCGCGTACGATTTCTATATTTGTAAACTGACTCTTTAAAAGCTCTATGAGCTCATTCGCCCTGCGTTCTGCCAGTTTGCATTCCAGCATTACGCTGTCTTGGCCGATATCTGCAACCTGTACTTGGAATACTTGTGCAATTTGAAACACTTGCTCAATTTGTGACGCATCAATCCCCTTGACTTTTGCAAATAAAATCTCTTTCATATGAATCGGTACATTCGTAAGATCAATCACTTTAATGACCTCTACCATACGATTCAATTGTTTTTTAATTTGTTCAAATGTCACATCATCACTCATAACACAGATCGTCATACGTGAAATGGTCGGATCTTCCGTTGTACCGACAGTAAGGCTTTGCAAATTATATGATTTTCCGGAAAAAAGTCCTGCTACTTGCGCCAATACGCCTACCTGGTTTTCTACATATAGGGCAATCCATCTATTTTTCATCTTCCATCCCTCCTGCTTCAAGCAATAGAAATTACAAAATCATCTCACTCATCGGATTCCCGCCTTTTACCATTGGCAATACAATCTCATCCGTTGCAATCATAAACTCAATGAGCGTCGGCGCATCTGTATGGGAACGTGCTTCTTCTAATGCATCCCGAATCTGCGTTTCCTGCGTAACACGTATCCCATGCGCACCATAGCTTTCTGCAAATTTGATAAAGTCTGGTTCATATGGAGGACATGCTTCGTTCGGCCCTTTGCAGTTTTCCGGGCATCCTTTGCGTTTGCGCAGGCAAGTAGCTGCATAGCGCTTGCCGTAAAACAGCTGCTGAAACTGCCGAACCATACCAAGATAATAATTATTCAGCAAACAGATCGTAATCGGCGTCTTTTGTGATATTGCAGTCGCCATCTCCTGCAAGTTCATCTGAAACCCGCCATCTCCTGTAATACAAATGACGTTTTGGTACGGCTTGCCGATTTTGGCCCCAATAGCTGCCGGAAATCCAAAGCCCATAGAGCCTAATCCGCCGGAAGTAATGAGCTGCTTGCTGCCGCCGATTTCCAAATATTGTGTCGCCCACATCTGATGCTGTCCGACATCCGTTACAATAATCGCTTCTTTATAGGCCGCATTAATTGCTTCCATAATCATCTGCGGAGTCATACCGCGGTCTTTTCGCATCTGCAGCGGATGTTCGCTTTCCCAGCTTTTGATCCGATCTTGCCATGCCTGTGTATCCTGCTTTTCTGCCCACTCACAAAGCTTCTCCAGCGCAAGCTTCGCGTCTGCTACGATCGGCACATCAACCGCTACATTTCTTGAAATCGCTGCTGTATCCACGTCAATATGGACAATCTTTGCATGTGGGGCAAATTCATTCAAATCACCTGTAATACGGTCGTTAAAACGAGTTCCTATCGAAAAGAGCACGTCGCATTCACTGACCGCCTGATTGCAGGCATACCGCCCATGCATACCAGAATTGCCAAGATACAGCGGATGCTTTGGCGGCATTGCGCCTTTGCCCATAATCGTAGTAACAACTGGTATATTCGTAAATTCCGCAAATTTCAAAAGCTGTTCATTGGCCCGGCCGACATTAATGCCGCCGCCAGCCAAAATCAACGGCCGCTTTGCAGATTTTAACAAACGGTACGCCTTTTTTAACTGACCAATATGAACGCCTTCGTTCGGTTTGTACCCACGAATCTGCACTTCACTTGGATATTCCGGGTCGCCGGACGCCAGCTGAATATCTTTTGGAATATCAACTAATACAGGGCCTGGTTTCCCTGTCTGAGCAATGTGAAATGCCATTTTTAATATTTTCCCAAGGTCTTTGCGTTCGCGCACCGTCACACCATATTTGGTTACGGATCGCGTCATACCTACTATATCTACTTCCTGAAATGCATCGTTTCCGATCAGGCTAAGCGGCACCTGTCCTGTAATGCATACAAGCGGGATGCTGTCATAATGCGCATCTGCCAGCCCAGTAATAATATTTGTCGCCCCAGGGCCGCTTGTAACAAGGCAGACACCTGCTTTTCCTGTTGCCCTCGCATAGCCTTCTGCTTCAAAAATCAGCCCCTGCTCGTGCCTTGGTAAGACGACATGAATATCCTCCTGCTTATATAATTCATCAAATAAATCCGTAACCATGCCGCCCGGATATCCGAATATTGTATCTACGCCTTCTTCGCGCATTGCTTTGATAAACAATTTCTTCCCTGCTATATCCATGGTATCCTCCTTTATTCTAGCCAAGTGCCCGTATTATAGCACAAAATTTGGAAACTGTTAAGAAAAATATTGTCATATTATAGCATCGTTTGCCTATGGTTTCAAGCTGAAACTTTTGCCCTATGAAAGATTCCTGCCATCTGGTTCCTGTTCACTCCGTGACCAGCAACATGCAAAAATTCATCTAAAATTGCCTTAGGCAATGGAATTTTAGCACTTCTGAATCATTTTCTTACGGACTTTGCAGTAAATGCAAAGTCCTGTGTGAACAGTAACGCCATCTGCCTTTATCTGCCAAATCATCCGTTATACAGGCAAAACACCTTATCTTTGCGGCATTTTCCCGCAGGATTTCCGCTCCGGACAATATCCAAGTTCTTCACATTTTGGCATAAAATAATGCTGCACTACATACGCCCATTCGTTTGATACTGCTGCCAGTGCCTGACAAATATCAAAAAACAATGCCCGATATTCATGATATGCACGGCTGCACATCCGTTGACGGCTCATATCTGCCAGATTTCGCAAATTACGCTTGTCAACAACTTTTGTACGCATACCAAGCGGAAGAAGCATCGCAGCATCCTCTCTTGGTATGCCACATTCTTTCTCTAAATAATCACACGCCATGCTGATTTCACGCATAACCGCTTCATAACGGGCACATGCTGCTTCATTACTTGCTATGGTATGCGGAATGACATAAGAAAAATCCTCGTAATTAATATATCTTGTGCTTGCCTGCAGTCTTGTTGGAGAACCTCCTATATGTGTATACCATTCACGGATAACGCGGGCAGAATAACCTTCTAATACCATCTCTACATTGACATACTCCATCACCCGCCCGTGACCGTTAGACAGACATTCCAGCCCGCGCTTATAATTTCTGTCTGCATTTGAAATATCTGCATTCCAGCACACACCGGCACGCTGTCCCATAAGCTGAATCGGATGTTTTGTCGTTTCTTCTAATATCGTTACTTTACCCACAGCTGCCCTCCTCATATGATCATCTTTCATACTATCTTCTTTTCACCCATGCACAGACGAATTTGTTTTTTACCCGCGAATTTGTCCGTCGCCTGAAATGATATATTTGTATGTGCACAATTCCAACAGCCCCATTGGCCCTCTTGCATGGAGCTTTTGCGTAGAAATTCCCATCTCGCATCCTAATCCAAATTCCCCGCCATCTGTAAACCGCGTCGATACATTGACATAGACAGCCGCACTGTCAACTGCTGCTGTAAACTTTGCTGCAGCTGCTGCATCTTGTGTAACAATTGCCTCGCTGTGCCCCGTTGAATGCTTATTAATATGTGCGATCGCTGCGTCTGTGTCATCTACAACCCCAACAGCAAGGATATAATCTAAAAACTCTGTGTCAAAGTCCTGTTCGCCTGCTGGTGTTCCTGTAATCACAGCAGCCGCATCTTGATCAAGCCGAAGCTCTACAGGCAAAAGACCGTCTTGTATGCGCTTTTTACAAAGTATCTCCTGCAGCATTGGCAAAAACTGCTGTGCAATCTCTTTGTGCACAAGGCAGACTTCCTGCGCATTGCATACACTCGGGCGGCTTGTTTTCGCATTTTCTACAATGCGGACTGCTTTGTTTAAATCAGCCGCTTTATCTATATAAATGTGGCAAATTCCTGTTCCCGTCTGGATACAAGGCACTGTAGCATTCTCTACACAGGCACGGATCAGTCCTTTGCCTCCTCTTGGAATGAGTAAATCTACGTATCCTTCCGCTGTCATAAGTTCTGTAGCGCTTGTGCGGGCCGTATCCTCGATTAAGCTGACTGCCATACGCGGCAGACTGGCTTTCACAAGCCCTTCCTGCATTGCCAGGACAATCGCATGGCAAGTACGCCATGCTTCTTTTCCGCCGCGCAGCACGCATACATTTCCGCTCTTAATCGCTAATGCAGCCGCGTCGCTCGTGACATTTGGCCGGCTTTCGTAAATAATGGCAATGACACCCATTGGAACCGCTGTCTTTTGAATCAGCATCCCATTCGGCCTTTGGATTTGCGCAAGCACCTTTCCTGCCGGATCTTCCAGCTGAATGACTGCCCTTATCCCCTCTGCCATCGCATGAATCCGATCCTTTGTAAGCAACAGCCGATCCAGCATGACATCTGAAATCGTACCTTTGGCTGCTTCTAAATCCTGCGCATTTGCCTGCAGGATTTTTTCCTGTGTATCTGTTTTTTCCAAGGCATCCGCCATATATTCCAGTGCCTTGTTTTTTTTGTCTGTATCTGCAAGCATTAACGCTGTTTTTGTTTCTTTTGCCTGTATTAAAATCTCCTGTGTGGTCATTGCTTTCCTTTCTCCTTCCCTTTAACGAATTCCGGAAAAACGTGTTCCTGCCAGCTTTCCCTCTGCAATATCATACAGGACTGTTGGCATTGTTCCATTCGCGATAACCATATCCACGCCATGCTCCATCGCCATCCTTGCGGCATGTATTTTCGTAACCATACCGCCAGTCCCAAGCCCGCTGCCTTCTCCTTCTGCCAGGCCTTCAATGCTTGGCGTAATTTCTGTAACAACAGGAATCAGCGTTGCATCCTGGTTTTTATGTGGATCTTTGGTATACAGTCCATCGATATCACTTAACAGTACGAGCAGGTCTGCCTGGATGCTGCACGCTACCATTGCTCCTAATGTATCGTTATCACCGACTGATATCTCGTCCGTAGCAATCGTATCATTTTCATTTACAATTGGTATCACACCTAATTCGATCAAGCGCAAAATAGTATTTTCAAAATTCACTTTGCGATCTTCCTGTGAAAAATCTGCGCCTGTTAATAAAATCTGCCCTACCACATGATTGTATTCACTAAACAGCTTGTCATACGTATACATCAGTTCACACTGACCGACAGATGCCGCTGCCTGTTTGGTCGGCATATCATCCGGCCTTCCGTTTAATGACAGCTTGCCAACTCCCATTCCAATTGCTCCAGAAGATACCAGCACAATCTCATGGCCTGCATTTGCCAAGTCACTTAAAGTCTTTACCAATACTTCCACATGCCGAATATTTAAGCATCCAGTAGGATGCGCCAGCGTGGAAGTGCCAACTTTTACTACGATTCGCATAACTTTTGTCCTCTCTATTCCTCTGTCTCGTAACTAAGATGTGTTTCTCAAAATAAAAAAGTTTCTCTGTATTTTTGCTTTCTGTATTTTCTAGTAAAATATGTTTCTTTGTATTTTTACTTTCTGTATTTTCTAGTAAAATATGTTTCTTTGTATTTTTGCTTTCTGTATTTTCTAGTAAAATATGTTTCTTTGTTTAAACGTATTTCATAATATAATAATGCTTTGCTTAACGTATTTCTTTGTTAAATCGCGTTTCCTTGTTAAATCCTGTTTCCTTGTTAAATCCTGTTTCCTTGTTAAATCTCGTTTCTTTGTCAAACATATTTCTTAGTTTAAGAAGTTTTCTTTAAAAAATGTTTCTTCCTATCATCATATACTTTTTTAAAAAATACTGGAAAAAGCGTCCGGACAAGTTCCGGTTCTGCTTTTTATGAATGGCAGGATATCAAATGCCGCCGCTTTTTCCAGTACTTTTTTCATAAAACGGACATCAAAATACTGCCTGTTCCTTGAGCAAGCTGCTTTTCTGAATAAGATATTTGTTTTGAAAGCCCTCAGACTTTCAGCTGCCGTTTATTTGTACATAAATAGAGTCTGATTCGCTATAGCAAACAGCTTGGATACGCTCATTGATTCCAGGGTAAATCGTTTCATGATTATGGAAATAGACTGCAAAATGCTCCTTACTGTCCGGGTAACCAATCGGTCGTAATCATCCTGGACAGTAAGGCATATTTGCAAATATACAAAACTATTATATCCGTTCGTTTGATATCAAATATTTTGAATCTATTATTCTGATATCAATTTTATTCATATCAATTACATTAATACCAATTACATTAATACCAATTACATTAATATCAATTAGTCCGCCTGTGCGATTGCATCTGCCAATGCTTCAAAATCCGCCATATTTTCTTCTTTTAATGTAGATTTTATTGTAACCATTGGTTCTAGAACTGTAATATTTTTCATTGTTTCTAAGATAGACTTCATCGTCCTGCCTGCTGTCGGGCCCCAGGAACCATTTTCTAAAATACCAACGGTACGCTTTTGGTATGCTTTACTCTGTAAATGGTGTAAGAAATCCTGCATACAAGGGAAAACACCGCCGTCATAGCTGGCTGCTGCCAATACCATTCTGTCATATCGGAAAGCGTCTTCAACAACCTCTGCCATATCTTCTCTGGCTAAATCACTGACTACTACCTTTTCTACACCTTTTTCACGCAGCATTTCGGCCAGCTTTTGTGCTGCCTTTGCCGTATTGCCATGAATAGACGCATATGCGATTAATACGCCCTTATCCTCTGGGTTGTAGCTGCTCCATGTATCATATAACCCAATATAGTAGCCCAGGTTTTCTTTTAAAATCGGGCCGTGAAGCGGGCAGATCATAGCAATATCAAGCTTAGCTGCCTTTTTTAAAAGCGCCTGTACAGAAGCGCCATACCTGCCGACAATGTTAAAATAATATCTTCTTGCTTCGCAAGCCCAGCCTTCATCATCTTTGGCATCCATTGCTCCAAACTTGCCAAAGCCGTCTGCTGAAAATAATATTTTTTCGCTGCTTTCATATGTCACCATAACTTCTGGCCAATGTACCATTGGGGCCATATAAAAATTCAATGTATGAGTACCAAGCGATAACACATCGCCTTCTTTTACTGTTACCATATGTCCTTCTAAGTCAACTGGGAAAAATTGCGGCAGCATCTGGAAAGTTTTGGCATTCCCTACCAGTTTTACATCCGGATACAGCTCTAAAAGCCTGCCAATGCTCCCAGCATGATCTGGCTCCAGATGAGATACAACAAGATAATCCAGTTTACGCCCGCCTAAAGCTGCCTGGAGGTTTTGTTCCCATTCTTGTGCCCCTCTTTGATCTACTGTATCCATCAATGCTGTTTTTTCGTCTAATATCACATAAGAATTATACGTTACCCCATCTGGGACAACATACTGACTTTCAAATAAGTCGATATCCCTGTCATCTACGCCGATATATTTGATTGAATCTGAAATTGTCACCTGCATCTTTCTCTCCTTTCTTAATCTGATACAGGCTATAGTATACTCCATAAATGGGATTATTTCAAACGTTTTCTTGGTTTTCTCATACAAAAACAGCGCCTTGTAAAAAGCAGCGGTTTCGCTTTGCTTTTTACAAGACGCTGTCTGGCCGGTTACATCTTATGCCCTGCCCCGTTTTTTCTTTTCCTGTTCTTTTTGTGCCCTATAATAATCCCGCCTTGCATACATTTCCTCATCGAGCGTATCCTTTGGCAAATCCTCTTTGCAAGTAAACCTGCGAAATGCACGGTAAAACATCATGCAGCACAAATAGCCGACAAGTGAAAATCCTATTAAAATCCATACGGAAAATGCAACCAAAATAGACAAATACGTCTGGATACTCATAAGCACTGACGCTGTCAAAACAAGAAAGATTACAATCGTATATGGAAAGCTCATAATCCCAATTAAAAATGCTTTTGTAACCGTTGTCAGCAAATCATTTGCAAACCTTGCCAACATCGCAAAGCTATAAAGCACTGTCATAAGCAGTACTGCTAAAACAGCTCCCAGTATCATCAAAAGAGTGCCGCGGTTTTGCAGGCTGATGTTTGAAACCAGGTTCACATTCAGCACACACATGATGACAAATACGATAAAGCATACCCATAGGATTGTACTGTTTTTGAAATTTTCCTTAAACGCATCCAAATACTCTTTTGCTACACGTTCACTTCGTTTTTCCTTCATTCGAAAAAGTACTGCATTCATAGCCGTTATGGACGCGCCGATTGTTAGGATTGGAATGGAAGTCAGCAGAAACAGGAAGTTTAACACAACCAAATCCCCTATATAGTCAAAAAATTTCCATAGCTTTGAATCAATATTGAAAACAAAATTCATATATCACTGCCTCCCCTTCCAAATTCTTTCTTTCGTCTATCAGATGTCCTTTGATATGCTCCTTTGTTACAGCAGCCCTTTTTCATAAATACGTATTGCCATATATGGCTTTGCTGGTAATTCTACCCTGAATTTCCCTTTGAAAACGCCGCACTTTTTAATGGTCATATCCCATGTATCTAAAACTTCTACTTCGTATTCTTTTTCATCGCCAAAGTCAAACTCCTTAAATGACGGGCAGCGGAAACCATAATAATACAAATAATACGGCACTGGAATCAGTCCATCGACAGTTGCTTCTAAATCCTCTTTCATAGGATGTACCAGCTGCTTTAAGCCAGGTCCCGGCGTTTCTTTTAAAATCTGCAATAAAAATTCAAACCGCTTCGGGCTCGTGCCTTTGAGTGTCCCGCCATGTGACCACCATAAAATCTGATCCTGTGAGTAATAAGTCTCCCCATGGCCTGGATAGCCGCCGCGCACAGCGCCTTCCCAGAACCTGCGGTTCATTTCCTCTCCTGAAATATTGCCCCAATTATGCTGGATGTTCCCTTCGTATACAATTTCATCTAAAACAACTGGTTTTTGGTAACGCTCTCTCCATTCTGTCACAGATTCGCCGGACAGATAGGAATCAATCCGCTGAATCGAACAATGTGTCACCCATGGCCTTGTAAAATCATAAATCCGCCTGCAGTTATGGATGGAACGCAAGTGGCAGTAAACATCCTTTTGGCATAAAATAGACGCATAGCGCTCCCAGTCTTCCATTGATTTTTGCGGCATTAAATCATATTCATTTGCCAAGGACCACCATACGTTACGGTAAGCAGAAAATCTGGCAATGACATAATTCCAGTATAAATCATCTTCTTCCTTTGACATCATAGAAAAGCCCCAGCGGTCATACGGGTGCATTACAATCAAATCTGCTTCAATCCCAAGCTCCATCAAATCTTTGATTCGCTGTTCGATATGCGCAAAATGCTTTGGGTTAAAGCGCTTGTAATCCCAATCGTTTCCCTTTGGACATCCGCAGTATTCCATAAAGTTGTCCCTTGTCAAAACAGAACTGTCTACCGGCGTGCCTTCATAAGGATAGCTGCACGGCTCATTGAAATTGTAATCATAATGTTTCGGGAAAATACAAAAACGGATTTTATTAAATGCGCTGTCCTTAAGCGTTTGTAATGTCTGTTCCTGTAACTGTTCAGACTGCAGCTCCCACACATAGCATGTGGTTCCGATGGAATAATACGGTGTTCCATCCTCATATGCAAAATGGTATGTATTGGAGACTCTTACTGGGCCATGATTGCCTGCAGCAGCTGCGGTTACTTCAAATGTGCCCTCATATACTGCATCGTCTGCATAAGTACCTTCTACGCGATACGAATAGGTACCTTCAAAAGAAGGCATAAACCGCACCTTATAAATTCCATCTCCATCATAAAACCCATAGACTGTTTTACACTCATTTACGCCTGTAAATGTAGCTTGTATTTCATAGTCTGTAAAAGGATTTCCTGCACTTTTTCCTTCCAAAGCGATTTCAAAAATCCCCCATCTTTCTACCTTTTGTGTATCCTTTATCAACTTACTCATATTTTTCCCTTTCCAATCAGCCAGATTATGACAACGGCGCTGCATGAAGCTGCCCTACCAGCATACATTCCTGCAGCGCCGTCACTCCTGTTGCTTTGCAGTTTCTTGCAAAAGAAACAGTATTATTTTACAGCACCAGCCATACCTTCTACGAAATATCGCTGGAAGATTAAGTATACTGCCATAACCGGAATGACAGATATCAGCACGCCGGCGCACAAATAGCCGTAATCCGTTCCATGCTCACCTACAAAAGTCATTAACCCGGTCGGTACTGTCTTAAGCTTGTTATCATTAATAATAACAGATGCCAGCAGATACTCATTCCATGTTGATAAAAAGTCAGTAATAAACAAAGTTGCAATCGCCGGCTTGCAAATCGGCAGAATAATACGAATAAAACTCTGCCATTTATTTGCGCCGTCAATATAAGCCGCTTCATCAATTGCAAAATCGATCCCCTTCATAAATCCATGCATAATCAGAATCATAAAAGACACGCCAAAGCCAATGTATACATAAAACAAACCAAAGTATGTATTTATCAAGTTCAGCTTATTATAAATAATGCTGATTGGAACTAACGCAATCTGCATTGGCAGCATCATGCCAAGCAGCAGGAATACAAACCAGCCTGTCGCATGTTTCAGCTTCAGCCTTGTCAGCGCATATGCTGCCATTGATGAAAGGAAGATGCCAAGTGGTACTTTCATCAGACAGATAATCAGATCATTTTTCATATAACTAAACAGCCTGCCTTGCGTCATGGAATTTATAAAGTTATCCCAAGCAATCTTTTCCGGTATTTGGAACAATCCAAGTCCACTGATAAAGTCTGATTTTGCCTTTATCGCTGTAAGCACCAGTGTAACAATCGGTACAATCCAAAGAGCTGCCAGCAAAATCAATATGATATAGCGTGCTGTAGATTTCACTATTTTATTTGCTTTACCTTCCATCCGAATCCCCTCCCTATTCTTTCTTTGCAGTGAAGGACATGTATGGGATGATAACGACCAGCATCATCAAAACCATGACGATAGCGATAGCAGTTCCATATCCTACGTTGTTATACTGGAACACCTGGTTGTACATATAAGATGCCAATACCTGGGTTGCATTGTTTGGCCCGCCGTCTGTAAGACCCTTTACAATATCATAAACTTTCATCGCTGCAATCAGCAAAGTAGAAATTACCATAATAAAGGTATCCTTCATTAACGGGACTGTAATGCGGAAAAACTTCTGAACTGCATTTGCACCGTCAATTGACGCAGCTTCTAATACATCCGAAGAAATACCGCCAAGGCCCGCCAAAAACAGGATCATCGGCTGCCCGATTGCCTGCCAGAGGGCAGCTACAAACAATGCAATCAGAGCTGTTTTTGGTGTGGAAATCCATGTCTGGGTAAAATCCAAACCAAGCGCCTTTGCAAATTGATTGATAAAGCCAATCTGCGGATTATAAATCCATCTCCAAATGATAGCTACCGCAATTGCAGAGATAACACTTGGGAAGTAGAAGAATGCACGGAAGAATGTTCTGCCGGCAAATTTCTGGTTCAGTAATACAGCTAAGGCTAACGACACTGTTGTTGTCAGCACTACAGTCAGCACAATCCAGACAATCGTATGCTGGAAAGACATCCAAAACACTTTATCTTTTATCAGCTGGCTATAGTTTTGTAACCCCACAAACTTCATATTTCCAATACCCGTACCACTCTTAAAACTAATTGACAGTGAGTAGAATACTGGGAAAATAATAACCGATAAGTAAATAATCAGCGCTGGAAGCATAAAGAGGTAAGGCGTTGCTTTTGATCTGTTATCTTTCATAATTTGTTCCACCTCTCATCTGATAGCTTCTTTACTTATTTTGCCTGATAAGACTCAATCGCTTCTTGAATTGCTTTTGCAGCGTCTGCTGGCTTTGACTCACCATTTGCAATCGCATCCTGGTAGTTAAACAATACGTCAGCTACTTCTGTTGGAAATGCCTGGTCTGTAATCGTAAATGTTCCGTTTTCAGAAGAATTATCGATCATGTTCTGTACGTTTGGATTTACCTTTGGATCTACTGGATCTGCATCTGTTCTTGGCAGCGGCAGGTTATAATAGGTTGGATAAACCTTTGCAGCTTCATTGCTGAATAAGAAGTTTGTATATGCAACAGCTGCTTTGAGCTCATCATCAGATAAATCTTTATTAAACTGATTCATTTCAGCAAATGCTGACATTCTGCCTGTTCCGTTCGGGAATGGGAACCAGCTTACGTTTTCCAATGTCACATCATTGTTTTGAAGTGTTGAATCATACCACTGACCCTGGATATCCATTGCAGCAGTACCCATTGCAAATGACATATAGGTATCGTCCGGATTTGCTGTAATAAAGCCATCTGGGAAGTATCCTTCTTCACAGTATGTCTGGTATCTTTCCAAGCCTTTTACAACAGCGTCGCAATCCCAGCTTGCTTCTAAAGTCTGCAGCTTATCGTGTTCCTCTGCGCCAGCTTCATTTTCAATAAATTGTTCAATCAGACGCATTACATGCCAGCCGTTTAAGCCTGCAGTAGAAATTGGTGTATAACCTGCTTCTTTTAACGTTGCGCAGGCTGTGTCAAATTCCTCGATGGTTGTTGGAACTTCAACGCCGCATTGTTCAAAGATATCTGTACGGTAGTACATACCAAGTACATTATAGGAAGTTGGGATACCGGATATCTGTCCGCCTAATGTTACAAGGTTCATAGCGCCCGGTGTGTATGTATTTTCCCAATCATTCTCTTTTGCATATTCCGTCAAATCATAAGTTACGCCATTGTCTACATAATACTGGCCTAAAGCGCCGCCCCAGTTAAACCACATGCTTGGCATTGAGCCAGACTGTGCTGCTGTCTTGCAGGAGTCTTTGATACCGTCTGTATCATAGTAAGATACTGTAACATTAATATTTGGGTTTGCTTCATTAAAGATTTTTGTCAGTTCTTCCGTACCTTCCTGTCTGGTCTGCAGGTACCAGAAGGATAATTCTACCGGCTCTCCGTCATAGCCGACATCTGCAATTGCTTCTACACCAGCCATATCAGATGAGCTGTCATCGGAAGTACTGTCGCCGCTGTTATCATCTGTGCCCGTATTATCAGCACTGCTGTCATCTGACGTCTTGTCATCTCCGGTTGTACTTTCCTTATTTGTCTGCGTTTTGTCGTCAGCATCGTCAGATCCTGATCCGCATCCTGTCAGCATGCTTACTGCCATAGCCCCTACTAAAGCAGTTGAAATGAGTTTTTTTACCAGTTTTCTTTTCATGTGTTCTTCTCCTTTCATATTAACACTTGGTTATACCCTATCAAGGCACTATTGCCTGATATTTGAATTTAGAAACTATCCGGTATTTCCTGTACTGCCGCAGCCTGCTGTATCATTCCTTAGGCAAGCCGAGGAAATACGCCAAACTGTCTTGGATATAGTTCTTGTGCGGGCAGTTCGCCATAACGCCTATGACATATCCGCGAAACTGTCCATTTCTTATATAAATCCCATAGCACGCAGATGACGCGGTTGCTTCATGCGGATGGAAAGGTATTTCTGTAATCGCGCCGCCTTTGCTGTAGTCTATCTGCTGTGCATAAAACAGGTCCTGCATCTCATACAAATCTGTAAGTTTTGTATCAGTAAGCGCTGCCAAATAGCCAGCCGATGCATAACGGTTAAAGTCAGTTTCCGGAGCAATCAAAAGATCAGCACGTCCGCTGCGCAGATAAGCAGACACCGTAGCTTCGCTCTGCATATTTGCCATGCCAGAATATCCTGCCTCTATCACACAACGCTGCGTTTTTTGATCCAGTCCCAAAAGCCCGGCTAATTCCTCCTGCATAGATGCTGCCTCGTCCTCCTGCAGTTTTGCATCAACTGCCATAACAAAGAAAGCATCCTGCACTTTTTCCTTTTTGATATCTGTGATAAAAAAGATGGCACAGCAGACGGCTATGATACATACAGCCATTGCAATCCCATAATAGGAAACAAGATACTGCAATTTTTCGCGTATGGACCATGTATGCCATTGCTTGCGGGCAATCCCCCGATCCTGATCCTCCTGCTGCCATCCGTCCCTGGTTTTCCAGGTTCCACGTTTCCTAATTTCATTTTTTCTTTTCATAAGTCCCAAAAGCAACTTGTCTTTGTCTATACTGTCTGCTGTGGGAACGTTTCTTAACTGTTGTTCCCACAGACAGTTATCCCAAATCATGCGCTTTGTAAAATGCCCGTATTCCTGCAACCGGGTCCGGCTGATGTAAAAGATCCTTAAAACGGTATAACCACTAGAAAACCGAAGTCTACTACAGCCGCCGCGCACTATTTCGTGACCGATATGTATTGCAAATTGCTTATCCCTTTTTGGAAAGTATTCTTCCTAGTATTTGCCAGTGCTATTTGACTATCATTTTACCCGTTTATTAAATTCTTGTCAATAAATTTAGTATAATTAAATAAAATTTGGCTAAATATAACAACATTTCCTTTCGCACACCCGCTATGGAAATTTGTGTGAAATACGCTATATTTCCTATAAATTCAGTACTTTTCGAGTAATTTTTATGTCTCCTCTGCTTCAATTGCGATCCTTCTTTTTAGTAAAATTGACAGATAGTTTTTGCTTGACAGAGACGCCTAAGCTTCGATAAAATTTAAATTACATATACAAAGTTTACTAAATTATTCTTGTAAAACTTTAGGAGGTTATTTATGGCAAACGATACAGCAATCCACCAATCCATTGAAAAATGGGGAATTTTTGAACTTACCCTGAATGGTAAGAGCGACGGCAATCCATTTCTGGATTATGAAATCCAAGGGACGTTTACACACGAAAAAGAAACTGTGACTGTAAATGGATTTTATGACGGAAATGCAGCCTATAAGATCCGTTTTATGCCATCTTATGAAGGGGTCTATGAATACCAGGTTTTTGGTTCTTTTTCTGACAGCACGCATACAGGTACTTTTACTGCCTGTGCGCCTACTGGAAATAACCATGGCCCTGTACGCGTATACAAACAGTATCAGCTCGCTTATGCTGACAATACGCCGCACTATTCTGTAGGGACAACCTGCTACACGTTTGATTTGCAAAAAAAATCAATTGTTGAACACACCTTTGCAGAATTGGAAAAAGGCTACTTCAACAAAATGCGTTTTTGCATCATGCCAAAGCATTATGACTTTTGCCTGCACGATCCAATTGCATTCCCATATGAAGGCACGCCGATGGATGCCAGTGTACTGACACGTGAAAATTTCAGCCAGTACTGTGACCGCGCCAAAGGGAATGATTGGGATTTTACCCGTTTTTGTCCGGAATTTTTCCAAATCCATGATCAAACAATTGCGCGCTTAATGGATTTAGGGATTGAGGCAGATTTAATTCTTTTTCACGCTTATGACCGCTGGGGCTTTTCGCAAATGACAATGGAAGAAAATCTGCGTTATCTTTCCTATATCATTGCCCGGTATAGCGCATTTCGCAATGTATGGT
This sequence comes from uncultured Eubacterium sp., assembly GCA_947385105.1. GTDB lineage: Bacteria > Bacillota > Clostridia > Lachnospirales > Lachnospiraceae > Eubacterium_J. Next base: position 9,371 of record CANDJR010000002.1, on the reverse strand, counting down.
GGTCACTTGCAAATGAATATGATTTGCTGCGGCATCTTTCGATAGAACATTGGGAACAAATGGCTGAATACCTGGTTGCCCATGATCCATACAGCCACCTGCGTTCGATCCATAATTGTGAAACTTTTTATGATTATTCTAAGCCTTGGATTACCCACTGCAGCTGCCAGCGCTGTGATCACTACAAAACCACAGAAAACACTTCGCAGATGCGTGAGACTTATGGCAAGCCTGTGATTTGGGATGAAGTTGGATATGAAGGAAACCTGCCGCACTGTTGGGGCAATCTGACAGCAGAAGAACTCGTACGCCGCAGCTGGGAGGCTGTCATCCGCGGCGGCTATTGCGGCCACAGTGAAACATACTTAAGCGACGATCAGATCATTTGGTGGTGCCATGGCGGCCAGCTCAAAGGCGACAGTGCAAAACGTTTTCAGTTTTTAGCAGACTTTTTAAGCGATGTGCCTGGACACGGGTTAAAAGAAGGCAACCTGCGCGATGACTGTCATTTCCAATGGGATGACAAAATTGCTGTGCCAGAAGAAGACAGCTATGCAGGCGAATATTATTTTTATTACTTCAGCATCTGGCGCCCGACGTTCCGCCAAATCTATATTGATGATACGACATGGTATGATGCAGAAATTGTGGATACATGGAATATGACTGTAACGCCTGCCGGCAGGCATAAGGGCAAATATGAGCTTCCGCTCCCAGGCACGCAGTATATTGGTATCCGTTTAAAGAAAAGTGCCGACCAAACCGATCCTTCCTAAGTACCAGCGCTCCTTTCCAGCCGCCCTTTCGCTTAGCTGGTTCATAAAAATGTGCCAGGCAAACTTCCAGCTACATTGGCAAGTTTGCCTGGCACATTAAACTTTTTGCAGTACGCTCTCCCGGCAGACAAGCGATGTTCGCAGGGAAAGTTTTAACCGTTCTTTGGTATCTCCTGTAATACAATGCAGTAAACTATAAACTGCTGTAATGCCCAGCTGCTTTTTATTCACCTGCATCGTAGACAGCGGAGGATTCATCATATCACACAGCGGCATATCATCAAATCCTACGATCGAAATATCTCCCGGCACTTTATATCCATACTCCTGAAATGCTTTCATGGCTCCTGTTGCAATAATATCATTGTCTGCAAAATAGGCGTCCGCCAACTCCGGCTTTTGCGATAAGATCTGAAGCATATCTTGATATCCTGCCGATGTCGGTGAAATCCGATGTACAAATTGCTCTGAAGACGTAATGCCATGCTTTCGAAGCGCTTTAAAATAGCCGTCTGCACGTTCTTCAAAATTACTGATGGAAACAGCAGAATGCAGATAACCAATTTTTTTATGGCCCATTTTTGCTAAATAATCTGTGGCAGCATAAGCGCCTTGTGCATTATTAATGACAACACAATCATATTCCAGCTCATCATAATAACAGTCTAATACTACAATCGGTACTTTTAAACCCTTAAAGATATTAAAATCCTCCCGGTTCATCTCTGTCGCCAGCAAAATCATGCCATCCGCAGTTGTAGATGCTAAATTTGCAAGCTGCTGCATTTTATCAGCTGACTCAATAAAATAGCTGACATTAACAATGCAGTTATTATCATTGCATTCCTGTGTAATACCTTCTACTACTTGAGAAAAAAAGGGTGTATCAGAGACAACCAGGGCATGCTTTTGATAAATGACCAATTGGATCATCTTTTTTTCATGCAGCGCTGATTTTGTCGGTACGTAATTATACTGCTTCGCCGCATCCAGGACAAACTTCCGCGTCGCCTCACTAATACCTGGTTTATTATTAAATACCATAGAGATTGTTGCCGGCGACACGTTGAGCTTCTGCGCCAGCTCTTTTGCTGAAATTCCCATATGTAACACCTTTCTATCAACTTTTGTCCATCATAGCCTCTGGCAGCAATACCAACAAAGTGTATTTGAAAAATGCTTTCTTGGGATATACATGTGGGTTGTTTCGATTCTTCGCAAAGTCAGGCATGCGGCCACAGGAATCAGTGTTGGGCATGCTCTGGGCACTAGAATCTTATGATTATATTATCAAAATATCCATAATCTGTCAATGAAGTGTTTCTTGAAACATTTCAGATGCACGGAAAGCTTTACTGTTCGCACCAGGGTTTTGCACCTGCTGCAAAACCCGTAAGAACGCATAAATTCTGCCAAGAGGGATTTGGCCCTTCGCAAAGCGAATTTTCAATGGGCAAAATTCCGTTACGTTAAATCAATGCCAGGGATTTGAGGATAAAAATCCATCCTGTTAGTGTAAACGCTGCCAAAAGCGTCGTCATAACCACAATGCTGGCTGTCAGCGTACCATCATTGCCCATATTTTTTGCCATAATATAACAGCTTGGTGTTGCGGGCGCAGCCAGCATGACGACAATTGCAATCAGCTTTTCCCCAGCAAATCCCATTGCCACTGCAATCGGCAAACAAACTGCTGCCTGAACGACCAGCTTAATAAATGCTGCCCATAACGTAGGTTTCATCTTTGCCAGCGCTTTTTGCCCTTCAAACCCTGCGCCCATGCCAACCAATGCTAATGGCGTAGCCATCTTTGCGACACTGTCTACGGTAGACTGCAGCATAACCGGCAAATGAAACTGGAAGTAAGCCGCCAAAAGACCCAGGATAATGGAAATAATAATCGGGTTTTTTACAATATTTTTACATGCCTCTTTAATTTTTCCCGTATCTTTTACAGTATCTTTTGGAGCATCTGCTTCAAATGTCAGTACAATGACCGAATAAATATTATAAAGCGGCACTGCGCCGATAATCATCAAAGGCCCCATGGCAGACTGGCCATAAATATTTTGGATAAACGCCAGTCCCATGACAGCGGCACTGCTGCGGAATGAAGCCTGTACAAAAGCGCCCCGCATTGTGTGATCCTTTAAAAATAGCTTTGCAGCGCCCCAAACTCCCCAAAAGCAGACGGTCGTTGCAGCTGCACAAAATAGTACATAGTTTAAGTCAAACACTGCCCGGATGTCCACAGCTGCAATATCCCGATACAGCATAAATGGCAATGTAACCTGAAAATTAAATTTATTGGCTACGCTGACAAATCCTTCGTTTAGCATGCCCCGCTGCCGAAGCAGCCAGCCTAGCACCATCACTAAGAAAATTGGAACTGTCACATTCAGGCTGTATATAAAATTATCCATGATTTTTCTTCTTTTCGTATTGCAGGAAATGGTAAATCAAATCAAAGTATGTCTGTTCTTCACTTTCTTTTGTAATTTCCCACTCTGCCTTATCGTCCAGATTTGGAAAATAGGCATCTGCATGGTACGCAAAATCTATTTTCGTAATATGCGCGGTATCACATGCATCTAAAAGCTGGCGGTAAATACTTTCTCCGCCAATAACATAGACATCCTTTGTATCATACTGCTCAAGCTGACGATATAATTCCTCTAAGGAATGCACAAGCAGCGCTCCGTCAGCCTGATAGCTTTTGTCATGGGTCAGTACGATATTTGTGCGGCCTTTTAACAGTCCGCCTGGAAGGCTTTCCAGCGTCTTTTGGCCCATGACAACGACTTTTCCAGCTGTGCATTTACGGAAAAACTGCATATCATCCGGAATGCTGACCAAAAGCTGACCATGATATCCAATTCCCCAGTTACTGTCGACTGCTGCAATTAAATTCATTGATTGAATGTTTCCCTTCTTGTTATTTTTACTGTTGCTGTGCCGTTTGGCTTTTTCGCGAGTTCAAGCTTTTTTCATCTAAGTTTTTTCACCTAAGCTCTTTTCATCTAAATTATTTCATCTAAGCTTCTTCATCTAAGCTTCTTCAATCGCTTTTCCTATATCATGGCGCATATATTTTTTCTCAAACTGTACCCATTGTGTAGCTTCATACGCCTTTCTGCGGGCTTCATGCAAATCTGCGCCCTTAGCTGTAATGCCAAGCACCCGTCCGCCATTTGTCACAATCCTGCCGTCTTTCCAGGCTGTCCCTGCATGAAAACAAGCATAATCCTCTTTGCCCGCAAATGCCTCCAGGCCACTGATTTCATGTCCCTTTTCATAAGAAAGCGGGTAGCCTCCAGAAGCAAGTACCACGCAAACTGCCGCCTGATCTTCAAATTGGAGATCAATAGTATCCAGCCTGCCATCCACGCATGCCTCCATGACATCGATGATATCATTTTTCATACGCGGCAAAACAACCTGTGCCTCCGGATCACCGAATCTTGCATTATATTCCAGCACTTTCGGGCCGTCCTCTGTCAGCATCAGGCCAAAGAAAATGACACCCTGAAACGGCCTGCCTTCGCTTGCCATAGCGTCCACAGTTGCCTGATAAATGTGCGCGCGGCAAAACGCATCGACTTCGTTTGTATAAAACGGGCTTGGTGAAAAAGTTCCCATGCCGCCTGTATTTAACCCCTGATCGCCGTCCTGTGCACGCTTGTGATCCTGTGCAGAGCTCATAATTTTAATTGTCTTACCATCTACAAAAGACAATACCGATACTTCACGGCCAGTCATAAATTCTTCAATTACAATTTTATTACCCGCAGTACCGAATTTTTTGTCTTCCATAATCGTTTTTACGCCTTCTTTTGCTTGCGCAAGCGTATCGCAAATGAGCACACCCTTTCCAAGCGCAAGACCGTCAGCTTTTAAGACGATTGGCATTTTCGCTGTTTCTAAATATGCAATCGCTGCTGTTGGATCGTCGAATGTCTCATATGCTGCTGTTGGAATCTGATATTTTTTCATTAATTCTTTGGAAAATGCTTTGGAACCTTCTAAAATAGCTGCATTTTTCCGCGGCCCAAATACCTTTAAGCCCTCTGCCTCAAATGCATCTACAATTCCCCCTACTAACGGGTCATCCATACCAATAATCGTAAAATCAATGGCATGCTCCTTGGCAAATGCCACCAGCTTGTCAAACTCCATAGCGCCGTATGGCACGCATTCTGCAATTTCACTAATTCCGGCATTGCCCGGTGCACAATAAATCTTGGAAACCCTGCGGCTTTTTGCTACGCTTGCTGCAATCGCGTGCTCACGGCCACCGCTGCCTACAATTAAAATATTCATCTGTAGAATCTCCTTTTCTATTTCCTATGCCTGCTTGGAAACCTCTTTTACTATCCCTTCCTCTACTGCTATCTGGCCTTTGGCTATCATCTCTATCGCTTGTGGCAGAATTTTCCATTCTGCCTGCTCCATTACGCGCTTTTGCAGTATTTGCGGTGTATCTCCTGGCTGGACTGCGACTGCCTTTTGCAGAATAATCGGGCCAGTGTCTGTACCCTCATCTACAAAATGTACCGTTGCACCTGTGACTTTCACGCCTCTTGCTAACGCTGCCTCATGTACCTTAAGCCCGTAAAAGCCATTCCCGCAAAAGGATGGGATGAGCGAAGGATGGATATTAATGATTCGGTTTTTGTACTTTTGGATCAAACCCTCTGGCAGGATGACAAGATACCCTGCTAAAACTACCAGATCAATCTGTTCTCTTGTAAGCACCTCTAAAAGCGCTTGTTCAAACAATTCCCTACTTTCATAATCCTTTGGTGAAATACAGCAATTATAAATCCCATGCTCCGCTGCCCGTGTTAACGCATAAGCATCCTTCTTATTGCTGATTACGGCTGCAATATTAGCCTGGCTGATTTCGCCTGCCTCAACTGCGTCTATAATAGCCTGTAAATTTGTCCCGCCGCCGGATACTAGCACAGCAAGTTTTAGCATAATGTAACTCCTTTTTCCTGATTTGTAATTTCACCAATAATATACGCTGTTTCTCCAGCCGCCTTTACAGCCTCTAGTACTTTGTCCGTATCAGCTTCATCAACGGCAAGCACCATCCCTATGCCCATATTATAAGTATTATACATCATGTGTTCTTCAATATTTCCCTGCGCAGCAAGCATTTGAAAAATAGCCGGTATTTCGTAGCTGTCTTTTTTAATCTTTGCATGGCGTTCCTGCGGGAGCATACGCGGAATGTTTTCATAAAACCCGCCGCCTGTAATATGGCTGCAGCCTTTGATGACAACACCTGCTTCTTTTACTTTGCGCAGCGCATTTACATAAATTTTTGTCGGTGTAAGCAAAGCCTCCCCAAGCGTTGTGCCAAGCTCATCCTGGTGCGTATGAAGCGTCTGCGTATCCATGGAAAATACCTTGCGCACTAAAGAAAATCCATTGGAATGCACACCTGAAGACGCAAGCCCAATCAGTACATCATTTGGCGCAATATTTGCTCCTGTAATGATATCCTTTTCGTCTACAATACCTACGGCAAATCCAGCCAGGTCATACTCCTGCGGCGGATAAAAACCTGGCATTTCCGCTGTCTCCCCGCCGATTAACGCTGCATTCGACTGCCTGCATCCTTCGGCAACACCGCTTACAATCGCTGCAATTTTTTCCGGATAATTTTTACCGCATGCAATATAATCTAAGAAAAATAATGGTTCACCGCCTGCACATGCAATATCATTGACACACATAGCTACACAGTCTATACCTACTGTATCATGCTTGTCCATTAAAAATGCAAGTTTTAATTTTGTGCCAACCCCATCTGTCCCTGAAACAAGCGTCGGCTTTTCCATATCCCGAAACGATGCCAGTGAAAATGCCCCGGAAAATCCTCCCAGGTTTGTTAACACTTCCGGACGCATTGTGCCCGCTACATATTTTTTCATCAACTCCACTGACCGATAGCCAGCCTCAATATCCACTCCAGCATTTTTATAATCCATATTTGTATTGCCTCCTGCACGTTTACACATTCGTTTTTTGTACTATTATTTTTTCAATTATACCAATTGTAAGCAATCCTGCCAAGGTTTTTCTTTGCACATTTTTCTAATTTCCTAGTATACTATAACAAATCCATATGCAGGGAGTCTGTTATGAGGCTAAAAAAACGAATCCCCCTACTCTTAATACTGGCTGTACTTGCAGTCCTTTTTGTTGTTGGCTGCGGCAAAAAAGGAGACGCAGCAAACAATCCAGATAAGAAGGATCCCGTAAAAAGCGAAACTTCTAAAAACGAATCTAGCGCAAATGCAGATGCAGACACAAATACGTTTGAGACATCTGCCAGCAGTGAAACAGACGGCCAAAAAGAAACTGATAACAAAGAATCTGCGAAAAAAGAGCTGACAACAATTACGTTAAACGAGGTCGCACACTCTATTTTTTATGCACCAATGTACGCTGCAATTGAAAATGGCTATTTTGCCGACGAAGGCATTGCATTGGAACTGGTCACCGGATTCGGTGCGGACAAAGTAATGGCTGCTGTGTTAGCAGAAGAAGCAGATATTGGGTTTATGGGGCCTGAAACGACGGTATATACTTATAATGAAGGCATCAGTGATGCAATTGTTAACTTTGCACAGCTTACCCAACGGGCAGGCAATTTTATCGTTGCCCGCCAAGAAACGGATGCATTTAAGCTCTCTGATTTAAAAAACAAGGATGTATTAGGCGGGCGGGCAGGCGGTATGCCCAGTCACGATGTAACATAGGAACTGTAAGCAGGTATATTGCCTGCAAATCGTTTTCTTCAAATCTTCTCAATATCAGTCTGTTTGTTTCAATTCTAATGTTATCCATAAAATCTCCTTAACTTTCAATTGTAAACTCACAATTTTATAGGTGTTAATATATAACAGTGTGTGGCAGTCAGAGAACTGTAATATACGTGTTAATTTATTATACTGGAAGATTTCAATATGGGCAAGTACGTACATTTCTGATGAAAAGTTCCTCATTGCATAGAGCATTGTTCTTCTCTATAATTAGGGCAGGAGGTGTTAAGATTATATGGCGAATGAAGATAAAAAAGATTTTAATGCAATGTTGAACGACAGTAAGGATATGCCAAAATTCCAAACCATTACTGACCAGAAAAGTATTGAAAGATATGGCGGAAGTAACATGTATTTCGCTCCGCCGATTGACTATGACAAGATCATGCGGCTTGTTCCATCGGGAAAGCTGCTCACAGTAGGTAAAATAAGAGAATATTTTGCTAAACAAAACGGTGCAGATTTTACAGAACCGATCACAGCAGGAATATTTGTATCAATTGCAGCATGGGCAAGTTACCAGCGTTTGGAAGATGAAACTCCGTATTGGAGAACCTTAAAAGCCAACGGGGAACTAAATCCAAAATATCCCGGCGGCATAGAAGCTCAGAAAGAAAAACTGGAATCAGAGGGACACACAATCATTCAAAAGGGCCGCAAAAATATAAAATATTATGTCAAAGATTATGAGAACTCCCTGTTCTGCTTGGAATAGGCACTGGGCGCTCATTCAAATGTTGTAAAATATGCCGTTGAATTTTACATCAAATCAAGGTATACTAAAGGCAAAAAAGGAGAATGTGATTATGCCGAATATCAAACCTATCTCTGATTTGAGGAATTACAGTGATGTGCTCCGTGATGTATCTGTGGGCGCTCCAGTCTTTCTCACCAAAAACGGACGCGGGCGCTATGCAATCATTGACATACAGGACTATGAAAAAACACGAGCGACCCTAAAGCTCATGGGCGAGCTTGCAAAAGGGAAAAAATCAGGAGAGGAAAAGGGATGGCTTTCATCCTCTGATGTGAGAGAACATTTCCGGGCAAAAGCAAATGAAGAATAGCATCCACTACTCCCCGAAAGCCCAGAACGATCTGGACGAAATCTGGGAGTATATTACCTTTGAATTATGCAATCCGCAAGCCGCTGAAAACACCGTAAACAAAATCATGGACACTGTTGATGAACTGGAAAATTTTTCAGAAATCGGCGCTCCGCTGTCCTCTGTGACAGATATAGAAAGCGACTACCGATTTCTCACCAGTGGAAATTACATGGTTTTTTACCGTGTGAATGGGCAAGATGTGTACATTGACCGTGTTCTCTACGGCAGACGGGATTATCTTCGAATTCTGTTTCCTGATTGTGATTTTGTATGAAGAAAACTGTTTTATTGATAGGATAAGCCTGACTTTTCATACAATAATATGAAGCAAGAATTTGAGGTGATTGTCATAGGAAAGCAAAAGGAGGTTTGCTACTTACTTCAGAAAAAGGAGTCTGACCGTTCTGAAATCGCAAGAAAAAAAGAAGATCTAAGCAGACGGGGATATCTGGTCGTTACCATGATCGAAGGAGGTAAGGCAATAGAACATGGATTGCGGAATGTGGTTCGCAACCATTTTCACTGAGCGGCGACAACATTGTGTGATCCTGCCTGTATGGTAAACTATAGGCAGAAAGCAAGATAAGGAGGACGATTTTTATGATGACAGCAATCCATACTCCTACAATGGTAGACGGTTATGTCCGCCT
>CANDJR010000001.1 GCA_947385105.1 uncultured Eubacterium sp. | reverse complement strand
CAGGCAGAAAAAATTTAAATATTTTCATTGTCTACTTGACGGGTAGCACACCAAATTCAAGGATTTCTAGGTATCTTTCCTTTGTATCAACACCACAGTCTCCACATGCACAGTCTGACAAAACAAATCCACACCCTGCACCTTCGTCAGCTCATAACCATGTGCGCACAAATATTTCAGATCTCTGGCCAATGTTGCAGAGTCGCAGCTCACGTAAACAATCCGCTCTGGATGCATCTGTATTATCGTATCCAACAGTTTTTCCTCGCATCCTTTGCGCGGCGGATCTACGACAATGACGTGTGGATGCAGACCTTTTGAAAACTCGCCATCCTTCTTTTGCAGATCCTGCTCTTGTTTGATTCCTCCGCCCCTAATGGCTTGCTCATAAAACTGCGGCACAATATCTTCCGCTTTGCCCACAAAAAAATCTACATTCTGAATGCCATTGATTTTTGCGTTTTGTTTGGCGTCTGCAATAGCCTGTGGTACGATTTCTACGCCGTAAACCCTTTTTGCACTTTGCGCCAGGAAAAGAGAAATCGTCCCAATGCCACAGTATAAATCCCATACCGTCTCTGTGCCAGTCAGATTAGCGTATTCCATAACCTTTTGGTAAAGCAGCTCTGTCTGTACAGGATTGACCTGATAAAATGACAGCGGTGAAATTTGAAACCGGATACCGCCAATCGTATCCTCAATGTAGTCTTTCCCCCAAAGCTTTTTCACCTCATGGCCCATAATGACGTTATTTCGTTGCCGGTTGATGCTAATCGAAATGCTCGTCATTTCCGGCAGTTGCGTTAACAAACTTAGAAGCTGTTCTTCATATGGAATCGAATCGCCATTTATCACAATACATACCATAAGCTGCTTTGAGCAAAACCCATAGCGTATTAAAACATGACGTACCAGTCCTGTTCCTGATTTTTCATCATACGGCCGGACTTGATATTGCTTCATCCATGCTAATATTTTTTGCATTACTTCCTGATTTTGCGAAATTCCTAAATAGCAGTCCTGTACCGGAATAATGCTGTGTGTCCTGGCAGCATAAAAACCTGCGGTTGGCTGTCCTTGTTTATCGCAGCCTACTGGAAATTGCGCTTTGTTGCGGTAGCGATACGTTGTTTGTGCACCAATGATGGGCTGTATCGGTAGTTTTGTTTCACAAAATCCGCCAATGCGCACCAAATTATTTACTATTTTTTGCTGTTTAAAGGCAAGCTGTTTCTCATAGGATAAAGGTTGGATCTGGCATCCTCCGCATTGACGGTGCAGCGGGCATTTCGGTTCTGTACGATATGAGGAAGGCTCTGTAATTTCTAATAGCCTTGCATAGCCATACGTCTTTTTCATCTTCATAACCTTTGCAATTACTTTGTCGCCTATTACAGCATCTTTGACGAAAAAAGCCATGCCGTCTATTTTCCCAATACCTGCTCCATCAATCCCCATATCCTCAATGGTCAGTTCGATTTGATCATCCTTTTGCATTCTTGCCTCCATCCTAATATACACCTGCTCGCATTATTGTACTTGGACATTTGCAGCTATTCGCTTTTCTTTTACGATATACTTGTCTTTCGGATATTAGAATCAAACGATCGGTTAAATCCAAGCCAATCCGTATTCCCTTCTGGTACATTAACAAAGGCTTCTTCCATGGCCTCCATTTTAGCATCTACATTATCTGCAAAACTTAATGCTACCGCTTCTGCCAATGCCGGCTTTTTCGGTGAACCATATTCCAGCTCTCCATGATGCGCTAAAATACAATGAATGAGCTCATCTGCCAGTTTTTTTGGAAAATTCGGAATTGCTGCAATCTGCTCCGAAAGCATCTGTGCTCCAATAATAATATGTCCAAGCAGCTGCCCCTCATCCGTATAGTCATTGGCAGGAAAAGGAGAAATTTCCTTTAACTTACCTACATCATGAAAAATTGCTGCTGTCACTAACAAATCGCGATTTAAAATGCTGTACTGCGCTGCAAAACTTTCACATAGATTCGCAACACCGAGCGTATGCTGCAAAAGACCTCCCACAAATCCATGATGCATTGTTTTTGCCGCAGAATGAAATTTGAAGTTTGCTGCAAACTGCGGATCTGAAAAAAAGTGATCTGACAGCTGTTTGAGATATGGATTTTCTATCTTGCGGATAATCTGCATCAGGTTTTCATACATTTTATCTGTATCGTACTTGCTGACTGGCAGATATTCCTTTGGATTATACTCTGTTGGCTGTGTCTTGCGCACGCGTTTGACATTGAGCTGCAATGCTCCCTGGAACGTTGTTATGTCCCCTACAACGTTGATGTAATCCAGTTTTTCAAAATCATCTATCCCTAAAGAACCAGGATCCCATATTTTTGCATCCAATGTTCCCGTCTTATCCTGTAGTGTCAATGAGACAAACGGTTTCCCCGCTTTTGTCAGCGATGTTTGTTTATTCTTACATAAATATATCTCGTTAATACGCTCGCCCTCGCGCAATGTTTCTATGTAATGCATCTTTCTGCCTCCATGTTCTCTTTCATTCTCTGTCATTCTCTATATAAACTGCCTGTCTTTTATTTACCTGCATACCCCTACTTCAACAGTACACGTAACCTTTTGGTATGCATGTGCTCCCTGTCTGTTTACTGTGACTTTGACCTCATCGCCCTTTTTTAAGGACATCAGCTTACGCTCATACTCCTCCATGGTTGTGACGTTCTTGCCATCTATCGCGACAATGACATCACCCATTTGAAGCCCTGCGTCCATTGCAGGAGAATCCATCACTGCTTCTCGAATATATACGCCTTTTGGAATCTCATATTCTTCTGAGATTGCATCCGTCACTGTATTGCCTTTAATGCCAATATATGGGACATTCCGGTTATTTGAAAGCAGCTCCAAAATATCTTTTACTTCTGAAATTGATACCGCAGTCAGTGTGTTTTGCTCCTTTTGAAAATTTGACGACTTTAAAAACAGGCCAACCACCTTTCCGTCCGTATTTACGATTACTCCATTTCCGCGGTCATTGGCTACAATATTTGTCGTAAATACGGTAAAATTGCGATCTTCTGTCGTAATCGTATTTGTCACAGAGGTAATATTTCCAGTCAGAATCGAATAATTTGTCCCTAACGGACTGCCAAGCGCTACAACCAGCCTGCCTTGGCTTAAGTTTAATGAATTGCCTAACGCCGCTATTTCTATCTCCTGCATCGTTTTTTTTGCAATTTGTTCCTTTGGCGCGCTTAATACGGCAATTCCAGTATTTTTATCATATTTTTTCAGTTTTGCATCGATTGTCTCATTATTGATAAATGTCACACGGATTGCTTTGACATCTGCAATGATCTCATATTCTGTCAAAATTAAAAATTCATGCTTATTATCTGCAAAAATCAAGCCCGATGCCTGGCCTGTTGCCTCATACGGAGAATCAAAAATATCTGTGCCTTCTTTTACAGCTGTCACTGTCACAATAGATTGATTGACATGCGCTCCAATCTGATACAATTGATTTTGCAGTACTTGGAAATCATCTAAATCCATCGCTTTTTTTTCCGTAATATATACAGTTTTTTGCTTTTCTTCCTTTTCCTTTGCCGGTTTGTTTGCAGGTTTCTCACTGTCCTGACTGCCTTGCCCGTCCTTTGTCTCTTTCTCATCTGCCGTCGTATCATCTACCTGTGTATCTTTTGGCAGTTCCAGCCATTCCTCTGGTTCTGGTTCAAACCACGGAGCAAACACTGGCTTTAGCCAGCAAAAAACAAGACATGACACGAAGCCAAACAATATGGCATATCCAATCGTTGCCATCCCTCTTTGTAAGACCTTCTTTTTATTCAACGGCTTATCTTTCATTTTGACGCTGATAAAATGCCTTTCTTCCGAAAGCTCCTGATTTTCCTGACGCTCTGGATATTCTGGCTGTCCCTCAGATGTCTGGGACTGCTGCTTTTTTTGCATGTCAATGCTAGTTTGAGGCTGCGCATCGTTCCGGCGCGTCTGTTGACCTTCATTTTGTTGTCGTGGCATGAAAAACCCCCTTCTTATCTCCCTCTTTCGTGCTCACCCACTTTGTTTTTCGATACCCTTCTGTAAAGATTATACGAGGAATTGCTATATATTTCAAGAAAATAGTGATTTTTCTTTCTATATTTACTTTTCTCATTTTAATTTTTAGGGTAAAATAGAAAAGGACCGTCATGTATTGCCATAAGTTTCGCAGACGATTGAAAAGAAAGGATTTTACAATGAATAAAAAGGTACTCTACACTTTAGAATATAACAGAATTACAGAACAGCTTGCCGAGCATGCTTCGTCAGGCTGGGCCAAAGAGCACTGTCTGCATTTAAAGCCAATGACAGACCAGGCAGCTATTGAACATGCACAGGAAGAAACTGCAGCAGCACTGTCACGCATTTACCGCAAAGGCAGTATTTCTTTCAGCGGTATCCATAAAATTGGATTCTCCCTAAAACGACTAGAAGCCGGCGGTATTTTAAGCATAGAAGAATTACTGCATACTGCCTCCTTGCTGGATGTTGCTAAGCGCGCGAAAACTTATGGCAGAAAAGACCGTGAGGATACGCCTTCTGATACACTGGACGCTATGTTTCAGGCTATCGAGCCTTTAACGCCGCTAGTAGAAGAAATCCGCCGCTGCATCCTCTCAGAAGACGAAATTGCAGATGATGCCAGTGTACGCTTAAAATCCATACGGCGCAGCATCCGTGGTATGAATGACCGCATCCATGCCCAGATGACACAAATCCTGAATCATTCCACTACCCGGACTTATTTGCAGGACGCTGTTATTACGATGCGCAATGGACGCTACTGCCTGCCTGTAAAAGCTGATTGTAAAAATCAGTTTCCAGGTATGATTCATGATCAGTCTTCTTCTGGTTCTACCTTGTTTATTGAACCAGCAAGTGTTGTAAACTTAAACAATGAGTTAAAAGAACTGTTTTTAAACGAGCAGGACGAAATTGATAAAATCATCGCTGCCTTAAGTAATGAAGTAGCTGCTTACAGCGAACAGCTGCTGATGGACTATAAGCTGCTGACTACACTGGATTTTATTTTTGCTAAAGCAAAACTGGCACAGGACTATAACGGAATTGCCCCTCAGTTTAATACACATGGCTATATTCATATCCGGCGCGGCCGCCATCCGCTGCTTAATAAAAAAACTGTTGTTCCCATTGATGTAATGCTTGGAGATGATTTTCAGCTGCTCATTGTGACTGGCCCAAACACCGGCGGCAAGACCGTATCTTTAAAAACAGTCGGGCTGCTTACGCTGATGGGGCAGGCTGGGCTGCATATCCCTGCTGGCGACCGTTCCCAGCTTGCTATTTTTGATCATGTGTTTGCCGATATTGGCGACGAGCAAAGTATTGAGCAAAATCTAAGTACATTTTCTTCGCACATGACAAATATTATCCGGATCTTAAAAAATGTGACGCCAAATTCGCTTGTGCTTTTTGACGAACTTTGTTCCGGCACAGATCCGACCGAAGGCGCTGCACTGGCCATTTCAATCTTAACATCACTGCACAGCCGCGGTGTGCGTACGATGGCAACCACGCATTATAGCGAGTTAAAAGTATTTGCACTTTCTGCAGACGGCGTGCAGAATGCCTGCTGTGAATTTGACGTAGAAACTTTAAGTCCCACCTACCGCCTGCTTGTCGGTATTCCTGGCAAAAGTAATGCCTTTGCTATTTCTGAAAAATTAGGTCTGCCAAAAGAGATTATTGCTAATGCCAGAACACAAATTACTACCAGTGAACAGAATTTTGAAGACTTAATTGCAGAGCTTGAAAAAAGCCGCAGCACGATTGAAAAGGAGCGGCTAGAAGCTGAACAATACAAGCAGGAAATTGAAAAACTCCGAATCCAGGCAGAAACAAAACAGGAAAAAATTGACAGCCGCCGCGATAAAATTATCCGCGAAGCAAATGAACAGGCACTTGCAATTTTAAAAGAAGCAAAAGAAACAGCAGATGCCAGCATCCGCAATTTTCATAAATTTGGTACAACGAATCCAAGTGCCAGCGAATTAGAAAAAGAACGCAGTGCTTTGCGCAGCAAGATTCAGTCAACGGAGGCACATCTGTCCAAAAATCAAAAACAGCCTTCAGTGAACCACAAAGCACCGAAAAAATTACAGCTCGGTGATTCGGTACAAGTACTTACTTTAAATCAGCGCGGCATTGTAACAACACTGCCAAATGCCAAAGGAGAACTTTTTGTACAGATGGGAATTTTGCGCACGCAGGTAAACATCAAGGATCTCGTGCTAATTGAAGAACAAACCGCACCGAGTTCTAAAAAATTCTCTAAAACAAGTGGAGGCAAATTAAAAATGTCCAAGTCCTCCCATATCTCCGCAGAACTGATGCTGATTGGAAAGACTGTGGATGAAGCGATTTTAGCGCTTGATAAGTACTTAGACGACGCATACCTCGCCCATTTATCGACTGTACGCATTGTACATGGCAAAGGAACTGGCGCTTTGCGCAATGCTGTCCATGCTCATCTGCGGCGTATTAAATATGTGGATTCTTTTCATTTAGGAGAATTTGGCGAAGGCGATGCAGGCGTTACGATTGTTACGTTTAAATAGTAATTGCTATCAGATATGTGAGATACGAAGATACCGCTTAGCTGCTATCTATTATCTATGGGCATGTTCGCGCAATCGACTTGCATGTGCATGCCCGCAAAGGAGATTTTATGGCAAACAAACAAAAAATATTAATTGTAGACGATGATGTAAATATTGCAGAACTGATTTCCCTTTATTTAACAAAAGAATGCTTTGAAACAAAAATCGTCAATGACGGGGAAGAAGCGTTAGTCGCAAATCAGCAATTTGCACCAAATTTAATTTTATTAGACTTGATGCTGCCTGGCATTGACGGCTACCAAGTCTGCCGCGAAATCCGTACGAAAAGCAATGTTCCAATTATTATGCTCTCAGCAAAAGGAGAAATTTTTGATAAGGTGCTTGGTTTAGAGTTAGGTGCAGACGACTATATTATGAAACCTTTTGACTCCAAAGAAATGGTCGCGCGCGTCAAAGCTGTATTGCGTCGCTACCAGCCTATTAAACCTGCTGCAGAACTGCCTGTCATTAAACTGGTTGAGTATCCTGGCCTGGTTGTCAATCTGTCCAATTACAGCGTAGAATACCATGGTAAAACGTTGGATATGCCGCCAAAAGAGCTGGAATTACTCTATTTTCTTGCTTCCTCTCCAAACCAGGTATTTACGCGCGAACAGCTTTTGGACCATATTTGGGGCTACGAGTATATTGGCGACACACGTACCGTAGATGTCCATGTCAAACGCCTGCGCGAAAAAATCAAAGATACCGAGCATTGGTGCATAGCAACGGTCTGGGGGATTGGCTACAAATTTGAAATCAAATAGCATGTTTGTTCCAACGATTACTCCATTACACATGCAGAAAGGAATGCTATGAAAAAGACACTGTATCTGAAGTTCTTCGCAGGCTATGTACTGTTTGGGATTTTGGGTTTTATACTTGTGTCTACGTTTACCTATCACGGGCTGCGCAATCAGATACAGCAGTACGAGGCACACACATTGTACGCAGAATGCACAGAAATTGCATCCACTTATGCGGAGAATTATTACAATGGTTCCATGGAACTGACAGAGCTTCACAGCCATATGGCAACCATTAGTAATTACATGAACACGAAAATAGAGGTCATAGATACATCAGGCAAAATTATTATAGACTCCAATGATTCTGAAGCGCTGCATAAAGGCAGCGCTGTAGAAGGCTTTAATGTCAGTGATTTTGGCAGCAAATATTATGTAATCAATCAGTTTTACGATACCTTTTCTGAGGACTATCTGACTGTATTTGCTCCTATTACCTCTAATTATAAAGTACGCGGCTATGTACTCATACATAAACCAATCTCAGATATCGTTTCTTATGGATACCAGCTGCTAAATGTTGTATATGTAACACTGATTTTTGTGTTCATTTTATCATTGTCTATTTTACTTTTGTTTTCTCTGTTCATTTACCGCCCGCTGCGCAGGATTACGAAAATGTCGGATGCATATCTGAATGGTGATTTTTCGCAAAAAATTGATATTCATACAAGAGACGAGCTGGGACATTTAGCAGAAACTTTTGACTATATGGCAAATGAATTGAATACGCTGGAGGATGACCAGCGTAAATTTGTGTCTAATGTATCACATGATTTCCGCTCACCCCTTACTTCTATCAAAGGGTATGTGGAGGCAATCTTAGACGGCACGATCCCTTATGAAATACAGGACAAGTACTTAAATATCATCCTCTTTGAAACAGAACGCCTAAATAAGCTGACAAGCAGCCTGCTGGAGCTAAATAAATACGGCTCACACGGCAAAACGATTTTATATATGAGCAGTTTTGATATCAACTATATTATCCGTATGACAGCACTGACTTTTGAAGGAATTTGCCAGGAAAAACATATTTCCATAGAGCTGATTCTTTCTGGACAGACATTATACGTCAAAGCGGACATGGCAAAAATCCAGCAAGTTATCTACAACCTCACGGACAATGCTATGAAATTCAGTTCACCAGAATCCTCGATAGCCATCGAGACGACAGAAAAAAATGACAAAGTGTTTGTCTCTGTCAAAGACACTGGCATTGGCATTCCAAAAGAGAACTTGAAAAAAATATGGGAACGCTTTTATAAAACAGATGTATCCCGCGGCAAAGATAAACGCGGCACTGGACTTGGTTTATCCATTGTAAAAGAAATTATCCAGGCGCACGGCGAAAATATCAATGTTATCAGTACAGAAGGCGTTGGTACAGAATTCATCTTTACCCTTTCCCTTTCCAAAGAACAGCGGGATGCTTAAACAGCTGCCGAGATCTGTCTGCTGCAGACCCATGCACTGCTTTTGGACATATTTTCTTTCTATGAAGCTGCACAAAAAAAGCTGCCAGAAAAGTTTCCTTTTCTGACAGTTCTTTTTTACCGATATATCACATCATTATACCAATTCAATAATTACCTGCATTGCACCATCGCCTCTGCGTTCCCCAAGTTTTACAATTCTTGTATAACCACCGTTACGGTTCACATACTTTGGTGCAACTTCATCAAATAACCGCGCTACTAAATCTACCTGCTTCTTATCCTTTTTCTTATTTGATGTAACAACCTTGCCATCTTTTCTTGTTGTTGTGGAGCTTGTCACTGGATAAAGAATCTTCAGCATTTCTCTTCTTGCATGAAGACGTGATGGTTTATCCTTTTTCACGGTCCGATCAACCTCATCATAAACAGTCTTTTTCTTGCCGTCTACAACTTCTTTTACACGTTTTCCTTCAGAATCTTTACGCGGTACTTTTGCTTTTACGGTTACTTCTTCAAAATTGTCTTTTTCACGTACAGCCATAGCAATTATTTTCTCTGCTATTTTGCGGATTTCTTTTGCTCTGGCTTCTGTTGTTACAATTTTACCATGATAAAGCAGCTGCGTAACCTGATTGCGCAGCAATGCTTTTCTCTGATCAGAAGTCTTTCCTAATTTTCTATACATTGCCATATCTATTTTCCTCCTGTCTGTGGTACATTCGGCAGCACACTTCGGAATTATCCGCCGGATGCTGATATTTACAATAAGCAGCAACTATCAATTCGCCACTTCAGAAACAAGACCGGGCTGCACACTTACGGGCTTACCAGCCCAGCCTTTCTCATTCTTCTTACGATTACCAATAAAACTTACTCATCGCCTGGATTTAACTGCAGTCCTAATTCCTTTAATTTGGCTAATACTTCTTCTAAAGACTTGCGTCCAAGATTTCGAACCTTCATCATATCGTCCGGCGTTCTGTTTGTCAATTCCTCTACTGTATTAATTCCTGCCCGCTTCAAGCAGTTGAAAGAACGAACAGATAATTCCAGCTCGTCGATATTCATTTCAAGAACTTTTTCCTTCGCATTGTCTTCTTTTTCTACCATTACTTCCGCAGTCTTGGCATTTTCAGATAAATCGATAAACAAGTTTAGATGCTCGCTTAAAACCTTTGCTGCCAGGCTTACTGCCTCGTCTGGCTCTAATGTGCCATCTGTAAACACTTCTAATGTCAACTTATCATAGTCTGTTATCTGGCCTACACGTGTATTCTCAACCATAAGATTCACACGCTCCACCGGTGTATAGATGGAATCTACTGCAATAATCCCGATTGGTAATTCCGGATTCTTGTTTTTTTCTGCACTAATATATCCACGGCCTTTCGTAATGGTAAGCTCCATATAAAGCTTGGAATCAGCTCCGCCATTTAAGGTTGCAATCTCCATTTCCGGATTCAGGATTTCAATATCAGAATCCACCTGGATATCCGCAGCTGTGACCGTGCCTTCACCTTCAAATTCAATGTAAGCAACTTTAGACTCGTTTGTACTACTGGTATTTTTCAATGCCAGATTCTTTATGTTCATAATGATTTCAGCTACATCTTCCTTAACGCCTGGAATAGAACTGAACTCATGTAAAACACCATCGATTTTCACCTGACTAACGGCTACTCCGGGTAAGGAAGACAGCATAATTCTTCTTAAAGAATTACCGAGTGTTGTCCCGTAGCCTCTTTCCAAAGGTTCGACTACAAACCGGCCGTACTTTTTGTCTTCGGAAATTTCTGCAATTTCAATATTTGGTCTTTCAAAATCGAACACTACCAAGTCCCTCCTTTTCGGATTAAGAGTGCGTTACATCAATTATTTCGAATACAACTCGACGATAAGCATTTCTTCTACCGGCACATCAATCATTTCACGGGTAGGTAGCTCTTTTATGGTCCCCTGTAAGCCTTCTAAGTTTACATCTAACCATTCAGGCACCAGCTTTCCGCTGGTTGCTTCTATAACATCCTTCATTCTTTGGGTGCTTTTCTTGTTTTCTTTAATTTCTACTACATCGCCAGCCTTAATCAAATAAGACGGAATTTTTACCTGCTTACCATTTACAAGTACAAACTTATGGCCTACAATCTGTCTTGCCTCTCTTCTTGTTCTTGCAAAGCCCATGCGGTAAATAACATTATCCAGTCTGCGTTCCAGCATTGTCATCAGGTTTTCACCTGTCATACCCTTCATGCGGTCTGCTTTCTCATAATAGTTATGGAAAGGTTTTTCCAGCACGCCGTAAATAAACTTTGCTTTCTGTTTTTCACGCAGCTGCATTGCATATTCTGATAATTTCCGGTTGGAACGCTGTGGATTCCTTCTGGATTTTTTATTATATCCTAAATAACTTGGATCTAAGCCAAGCGCTCTACATCTTTTCAGTACAGGTACTCTATTTATTGCCATCTTTGTATATCCCTCCTAATTAAACTCTTCTACGTTTTGGCGGACGGCATCCATTATGCGGTACTGGCGTTACGTCTCTGATTGAAGTAACTTCCAGTCCACATGCAGAAAGCGCACGGATTGCTGCTTCTCTGCCGGAACCCGGACCTTTTACCATTACGTCAACTGTTTTCAAACCGTGTACAAGAGCTGCCTTTGTCGCGGTCTCTGCTGCCATCTGTGCAGCATACGGAGTAGATTTCTTTGAACCTCTAAATCCAAGGCCGCCTGCGCTTGCCCAGGATAAGGCATTTCCCTCAGTATCTGTGATCGTAACGATCGTATTATTAAAAGATGACTGAATATGTGCCTGACCACGTTCAACGTTTTTCTTAATACGCTTTTTTGTTACTTTTTTTGCAACTTTCTTAGCCATTTCTAAACTAACCTACTTTCTCTGAATTATTTCTTCTTATTCGCAACTGTTCTTTTAGGACCTTTACGGGTTCTGGCATTTGTCTTTGTCTTCTGTCCGCGGACTGGAAGACCTTTTCTATGACGAATTCCACGGTAGCATCCAATTTCCTGTAACCGCTTAATATTCAAAGCAATTTCTCTGCGCAAATCGCCTTCTACTACCTGCGTCTCATCAATCACTGCACTGATTCTTTTTACTTCTTCATCCGTCAAATCCCTGCAACGGGTATCCGGACTTACTTTCGCTTCTGCAAGAATACGGTTTGAACTTGATCTGCCGATACCATAAATATATGTCAAACCTATTTCCACACGTTTCTCCCTTGGTAAATCTACACCTGCGATACGTGCCATGTGTATTACACCTCCATAATTTCTTAAATTCGTATAATTCGTGATACTAGTACAGCAAAGCTGTCTGCTTTGCCGCAGCAATTACAAAACCAAACAGCCGGCACATACAGCTCCGGTTTCCCGGCCTGAAATGTGTGCATGTACCTGCCTCTGGTCAAAAACCTGTATTGTTCATTTACAGGCTGACACATTTTTCCAACAGCTCCTCGGTATAAAAGCTGCAGGATACAGCTGTATCCGCTGTTTATTATGAATCAGCAGGCATATACCTGCTGACAGCCGCACATAATGAATCATTTTGCAGACGCTTGTCTGCCTGCAAACAGGCCTGGATTAACCCTGGCGCTGCTTATGCTTCGGATTTTCACAGATAATCCGAATACTGCCTTTTCTCTTAATTACTTTACATTTATCGCAAATTGGTTTTACGGATGATCTTACCTTCACAGCAACTCCTCCTTTCCTTACACCTGTAAGCGCAAAAAGCTAGCTCTTTTCTTTTTGAAATAAGACTGTCTACTCTTCTGCGTTTTCAGAGTCTATTCTAAAAGCGTCCAGCTAGCATTGTACCATATAACTTTATAAAATGCAAGAAAAAATAAATTAAATTTATGTATTATTCTTTTTGTATTGTTACTATTCACACAGGACTTTGCATTTACTGCAAAGTCCGTAAGAAAATGATTCAGGAATGCAAAAATTCCATTGCCGAAGGCAATTTTAGATGAATTTTTGCATGTTACTGAGAACGAAGTGAACAGTAACTTGTATTTTGAAGACGATCTGACATATATCTAAATCTACTCGAAATGTTTTTAAAAGTTCAAGACATGCCCCCAGCTGTTATTTTATAATTCCCAATTCCTGAATTCTTTGATAGACCCTTTCAAAAATATATTTATAATCTGCATAATGTTTACTTGCTGCCAATTGGATAAATTTATCTTCCCGGAATGTCAAATTTGTATAAGGCAGATACTGGACAGCAAGCTCGTGTAACGTCTCTTTTGTATTAAACATCTGACTGAGCGTATCCGCAGCATCTACTAAAAAATAGTCAGCTACAAGCGCACAGTTAAAATCAAACATTGGCGCTAAGCGATCGATCCTGCCTGTTTCGTTATTCACTAAAAATCCATAATTTTGCGTATGCCGGTCTGTATTCATAATAATATAGTCCAAAACCGGAATACTGGCAAACTGATAGCCCCATCTGTTCAGGCAATATTCACGAAAATCGATCTTGCGCCTCTTACAGTATTCCATGACTTCCCAAGCTTCTGTAAAGGAATATTCTTCTTCCACAAAATTCTTACAAATAGAAACAACGGATACGCCGTCCACTGTTTTTTTTACATCACCTGCATACTCAATACATTCCAAGCAGTTTCCAAAGCACTCTAAAATTTCTGACGCAAGTACCTCCATTTTTGTATTCACATAATCTTTTGTCTTATCTGATTTTAAGAGATACAAATCACCGCCCAGGCTGACCCACCCTTTACGAAAAAGACCCTTTGTTGTCAGCTCTGGACATATTCTATCTGTCGTAATGGTTGGACTGAATCCTGATAAAGAAAGATCTACAATGTCGCTCAGCTTATTCTGCCTGATATTTATCTCACACCAGAGTTCGTCACTTTCGTCATTGCGCACCCAGTAACTATCCTGTATGGATACCCCTTTACACTTGATACAGATATTGACCCGATTATCAATCGAATCAAGCTGCGGAATCTGAAATGCAGCATATATTTTTTTTGCATTATCTCTGGATAATGACAAAACCCGGCTGCTTAAATAGCTTTTTACTTCCTGCACATTGTGCAAAATATCTTTTGTGCTGTTTGGCAGCCTGATATTTGAACGAATGCAATAAGGGAGCAGATCGTTATGAATTACTTCCACAACAAAATCTTCCAAATCAAAATAAAGCACCTCTGTATCCTTTAGCATTAAATACATCTCTATACCCCATTCCATATGGCGAAGGATACGTCTAGATTGTCCTATCTTCCGTCCTCGTCAATCTTATTCTTGATATAACAGTCCGGCACCTGTCTGAGCTGTTATATTCATATCAACTTATTATTATACCATAATTAAATTCTTTACTCAACTTTATTTTTTGTAAGATCTGCTCAAATGTTTTTTCTTTTTCACTTCTTTCTTATTCTTTTTGCCTTTTCCTATCTCATCTTCCTTTTTTGCTTTTTTTAGTTTTTTGTATCCATTAATATTATATTTTTCTTCATATGCCTCAAAGCAGGCGATATAATCGGTATTTTTGCGCTCCCGCATTGCTTTGATATAGCTATGTGTATCAAAATCAGCATCTGCTAACTCAATCATAGCTACTGCTACATTCGAACAGTGCGCCCCGATACGTTCGAAATTAGCTAACAGGTCATTAAAGGCAAAACCCTGTTTTAATTCACATTTGCCGTGCTGCAGCCTTTTAATATGGCGCATCTTTAATTCATCACACAAGATACTTATCAGTTCCCGGAGAGGTTCTACTTTTTCTGCCACTTTCAAATCATCTGACATAAATGCAGCTACTGTCATATCTACAATATCAGACACTGCACTTTCTAAAATTCCCAGCTCGTACTTTCCTTCGTCTGAAAACGAAGAATTTTTTTCATGCAGCTCATTCGCTACTTTTGATATATTGCTTGCATGATCCCCTAGTCGTTCAAAATCGCTGAGCGTATGTAAAAATTTTGACACTTCACTATTTTGTGCCATTGTCATCTCGCGCCCTGTCAGCTGCATCAAATAACTGCCCAGCTTATCTTCATATTTATCAATTAAGTTTTCTTTTTCCTGAATATGGTTATATTGTTCGTCTGAATATTCCTTTAACAGGCACAGCGCGCTGGAAATATTTTTGCGCACTTTTTTTGCCATGCCATTCATCGCTTGGTGGCTTTGGGCAATTGCAAGCGGCGGATACGCTAAAAAACGCTCCTCTAGCAAATCAAAATCAGCCTGGTCTTCTTTGTCTTCCTGCGTATCGCGGATTAAAACAAACACCAGCTTTTCTATTCCTTTGATAAAAGGTATTAATACTAAAATTGTCGCCATACGGAATACTGTATTTAGCAACGCAATCCGAACCGGCGTCATTGGCAGATTCATAAACGTAAAGTTCATTGCTGCATGCACACTGTAAAAAACGACAGACCAAATCACCATGCCAAATAAATCATTCAATAAATAAATTAACGCTGTCCGCTTTCCATTTTTATTTGTGCCGATGGAAGACAGCAAAACAGGGCAGGCTGCTCCAACACCAATCCCCATTGTAATTGGCAATGCTGTTGCAAATGTGATCCCGCCTGTAACAGACAATGCCTGCAAAATACCTACAGACGCAGAGGCGCTTTGCAGTACTGCCGTAAACAAAATACCAACCATGATGCCCATAAATGGATTCGAGAACATTGTCAGTGCATTTACAAAATGCTCATTACTCTTTAACGGAGCTACTGCACCGCTCATCATCTGCATTCCAAACATCAAAATAGAAAATCCAAGCATAATATCCCCAATATAATGATACGATGCTTTCTTTAAAAATGTTCGGAAAACAGTACCTACAATTGCGACTACTGCTGAAATGGTAGCTGTTGACAGCAGCGTTGCAATCCCTCCTGTCCCTTCCAGGTAAGACAGACAAAGAATCCAGCCCGTAATGCTGGTTCCTATGTTTGCACCCATAATGATTCCAATTGCCTGACCAATCTTCATGATACCTGCATTGACAAAACCAACTACCATAACGGTCGTAGCAGAAGATGACTGAATAATTGCAGTTACAACAGTTCCAAGTAAGATCCCTTTGATCGGCGTATTCGTCAGTCGGTATAAAATTAGCTCAAGCTTTTCTCCTGCTACCCTTTTCAGCCCGTCTCCCATTAATGACATGCCAAATAGAAACAATGCTACTCCGCTTAATAAGGATAAAATAAGTGTAAATCCTTCCATTTTCCCGTTTTCCTTTTCTTGTGTGTATCATGGCTGGGTTATTAGTATGGCATAGCTAAAATACTATTTATCCCGCCAGATGATGCGTCCTTTTGTCAGGTCATACGGCGACATTTCAATTGTAACTTTATCTCCTGGTAAAATACGTATGAAATTCATACGCAGTTTCCCGCTAATATGCGCTAAAATCTGATGCCCGTTCTCTAGTTCTACCTGAAACATCGCATTTGGCAATTTTTCAATCACTTTACCTTCTACTTCAATTACATCTGCTTTTGACATTTTCATTCCTCCATATTAACCAAAAAATCTATCTTTTCTGCTTCTTCCTCTGTCACCGAAAAAATTTCCGGCCCATCCCCAGTGATCAGGACTGTATTTTCATAATGTGCAGACAACGCGCCATCTGCTGTTCGAATCGTCCAGCCGTTTTTGGATCCTTTCACCCTCCAGGTACCCATGTTAATCATTGGTTCGACTGCAAGCGTCATCCCGGATAGCAGCCGCATCCCTCTGCGCTTTTGTCGAAAATTAGGGATTTCCGGCGGTTCGTGCATATGTGCGCCAATGCCATGCCCTACAAAATCCCGTACAACACCGTACCCAAAACTTTGTGCATAATCACCAATTGCTGCTGAGATATCAAAAAGCCGGTTTCCTGCTTTTGCATATTTCATGCCTTCAAAAAAACTAAGCCTTGTGCGCTCTATTAAATCTGCCGCCTGCTTTGATATATCTCCTACACCAACCGTCCTGGCAGCATCTGACTGATAGCCTTTATAAATAACACCTGTATCCAGGCTCACAATATCGCCTTCTTCTATGATCCGACCTTTTTGTGGGATACCGTGTATCACCTCGTTATTCACCGATACACAGACAGAAGCAGGAAAGCCCTGATAATTTAAAAACGAAGGAATGCATCCATAACTCCGTATTAATTCCTCCCCAATGCGGTCAATGTCCAGTGTAGACATGCCAGGCTTAATTTCCTGGGCAAGTTCTTTATGTACTCTGCCCAGGATTCTGCCTGCAACCCGCATCAATTCTATCTCTCTTGCAGATTTTATTGCTATTGGCATTGCTTAAGCTCCTAAAATCGCAACAATCGCGTCAAATACCGCATCCATTGGCTGCGTCCCATCAACTGATTTTAAAATCCCCTGCTTCTTGTAATAATCAATTAATGGCTGTGTCTGTGCATGGTATACTTCCAGACGCTTCTGCACTGTTTCTGGCTTGTCATCATCACGCAAAACAGTCTTTGCACCGCATGCATCACATACGTCCTCGGTTTTTGTCGGATTAAACGTTACATGATAGGTTGCGCCACAGCTTAAACATGCCCTGCGGCCTCCCATACGGTTTACAATATTTTCATCTGGTACATCTACATCAACTGCATAATCCATCTTTTGGCCGATCTTTTCAAGTGCAGCATCCAATGCTTCTGCCTGTGGGATTGTGCGAGGGAATCCATCCAATACAAATCCGTTTTTGCAGTCTTCCTGCTGGATACGGTCCATAACCAAATCGCAAGTCAGTTCATCCGGCACTAATTCGCCTTTATCCATATACTGCTTTGCTTTCTGCCCCAGCTCTGTCCCGTTTTTAATATTTGCACGGAAAATATCGCCGGTTGAGATATGCGGGATCGTATACTTTTCTGCAATCCTCTTTGCCTGTGTCCCTTTTCCTGCTCCTGGAGCGCCTAACATAATAATTTTCATACAGCAAAAAACCTCCTGATATTTTTTTGTATGCGGTAATCTCTGCTGATTTCCGGATTTACCACACCAGATATATCCACAATACCATACATCGGCTTATTTTTCCACTATAAAATTGATATGTGAAAAGAGAGATACAGACATGCTGTATCCCCCCTGTATCTTTTATTCACTTAAAAATCCTTTATAATAACGAACAACCATCTTGGATTCAATCTGTTTAATTGTTTCAATTACAACACCTACGATAATGATAATCGAAGTGCCGCCAAAAGAAACATTTGCATTGAATACACCATTAAAGAAAATAGGAATAATTGCACAGATAGATAACCCAACAGCACCTATAAATACTATATAATTCAAAATTCTGGTTAAATATTCGCTTGTTGGCTTTCCTGGACGGATACCTGGGATAAACCCACCTTGCTTTTTCATATTATCCGCAATCTCTAATGGATTGAACGTAATAGAAGTATAAAAATATGCAAATGCGATTACCAAAATTAAATATACAGCAAGTCCAATTGAATATACAGGAGCCTGCGGATCGCACCAGTTGCTTTGCTGTAAGCATTTTAAGATCTTACCGCCAACACCAGTTCCTCCGCTAACACCCAGCAGCGTACAGATAACCACTGGAAATTCCATAATCGATTGTGCAAAAATAATCGGAATAACGCCGCCGGTATTGACTTTTAACGGAATAAAAGAACTCTGTCCGCCAAACGTTTTCCTTCCCTGAATTTTTTTCGAATACTGTACCGGAATCTTGCGTTCTGCATCCTGCAAGAGAATAACAAAGACAACAGTCAGTAAAATTACAGCTAAAATAACAATTGCTGCCAGTACCCCTCTTGCAACTTTCTGACTCTTTACGAACTGCTCAAACAGTGTAGAGATATCAGCTGGAATACGAGAAACAATATTAATGACTAACACAATTGAAATACCATTTCCCACGCCCTTTTCTGTAATTTGCTCGCCAATCCACATCAGTACTGCAGATCCAGCTGTCAAAATACATACGACTTCGATAACAGATAAGAAATTATAATCGATCAAATATCCCATTCTGCCAAATCCAACTGCCATTGCAATGGATTCGATCAGTGCAAGTGCTACTGTTACATAACGGGTAATACTTGCAATTTTCTTTCTTCCATCCTCGCCATCACGCTGCATTTCTTCCAGTTTTGGAATTGCAATTGTTAACAACTGCATAATGATGGAGGAAGTAATATATGGTGTGATACTCAATGCAAAAACTGACATTTCGTTAAAGGAACCACCAGTAATTGCATCAAAAAAGTTAAACGCACCGTTTGTCTGCCCTGAAAACCATTGGGAAAACAATTCAGAATCAATCCCTGGACATGGCAACTGAGAACCCAAACGGATGACAATCAGCATGAAAAACGTAAATACCAGTCTTTCACGGATTTCTTTCACTTTAAATGCACTACGAAGTGTCTGGAACATTAGATCACCTCTGCTTTTCCACCAAGCGCTTCAATCTTTTCTTTTGCACCTGCACTAAAGGCATTTGCCTGAACCGTAAGCTTCTTGGTTAATTCTCCGTTTCCAAGGATTTTTACGCCATCTCTTGGATTTTTCACAATTCCGTTCTCCATCAATGTATCTACGGAAACTACAGAATCGTTATCGAATACCTCCAGCGCTGATACATTGATCCCAATAATTGTTTTTGAATTTCTATTCTTAAACCCTCTTTTTGGTAATCTTCTGTATAATGGCATCTGGCCGCCTTCAAAGCCTGGTCTTGGTGCTCCGGAACGGGCTTTTTGCCCTTTATGTCCTTTGCCTGCAGTCTTACCATTTCCTGAACCATGGCCGCGTCCTTTTCTAAAATTTGCATGTCTGGAACCATCTGCAGCCTTTAAATTCGATAAGTCCATATCGCCACCTCCTTATCCTTCTTATGCTTATGCTTCTTCTACTTTTACATAAGGTGCTACTTTACGCAACGCACCTTGTGTTGCAGCATTGTCCGGGAATACTTTTGTCTGGTTCAGCTTACGTAATCCCAAGGCTTCAATAATCTTTCTGTTTCTAGGCACTGCACCAATTGTAGATCTTACAAGTGTTACCTTTACCATTTTCTCTGCCATTTTATGCCTCCTAACCTACGATCTCGTCTACAGATTTTCCGCGGAGCTTCGCAACCTCTTCTGGAGCTTTCAGCTGGGCAAGGGCAGTAATTGTTGCAAGTACGACATTCTGTTTATTATTTGAGCCCAATGATTTCGTACGGATATTTTTAATCCCTGCCAGCTCACATACGCTTCGTGCCGGGCCTCCAGCGATAATACCGGTACCTTCCGGAGACTTCTTCAGCAATACAGAAGCGCCCGTATGCTTACCAGATATATCATGTGTAATACTTTTATTTTCATCCAATTTTACTGCAATGAGTTTTTTCATTGCATCTTCTTTACCCTTACGGATAGCCTCAGGAATTTCTGCTGCTTTACCCATTCCTGCGCCTACATGTCCGTTGCCGTCGCCAACAACTACCAGGGCTGAAAAGCGCATATTACGACCGCCCTTTACAACCTTCGTGACACGTTTGATTGCAACAACGTTTTCCGTCAACTCTAATTGACTGGCATCAATTATTTCACGTTTCATGTAAATGTTTCCTCCTACTTAGAATGTTAAACCAGCTTCTCTGGCTGCATCAGCCAAAGCCTGCACTTTTCCATGATAAATATATCCGCCTCTGTCAAAGACAACCGTTGTAATACCCTTTTCTAATGCCCTCTTTGCTACTACAGTACCAACCTGTGCTGCTGCATCCACGTTATTAGTTTTTTCTACTGCACCCTTAATTTCTTTTTCCAGGGTACAAGCAGAAACGATGGTATTTCCTACGGTATCATCAATAATCTGAGCGTACATATGATTATTACTTCTAAAAACTGCTAAACGTGGTCTTTCTGCTGTTCCAGAAATACGGTTGCGCAGTCTTCTGTGTTTTTTTTCACGGACTTCTGTCCTTGATTTCTTATTAACCATCTCTCGTCACTCCTTTAATTATTTCTTACCAGTCTTACCAACTTTACGCCTAATAACTTCATCAGCATATTTAATCCCTTTGCCTTTATATGGCTCAGGCCGTCTCTTATCTCTGATTTCAGCCGCATATTGGCCAACCTTTTCTTTATCAATACCTTTGATCGTAATTTTATTGCCTTCTACGACTGACTCAACGCCCTGTGGATCTTCCATTACAACCGGATGGGAGTAGCCCAGGTTTAATGTCAGCTTATTTCCAGCTTTTGAAACTCTGTAACCTACACCGTTTACTTCCAGCTCTTTTGCATAGCCGTCTGTAACGCCTACAACCATATTATTGATCAATGTTCTTGTTAAACCATGCAGTGATTTCATTCTTTTTAAATCATTCGGACGGTTAACAACAATCTGGCCTTCCTCCTGTTTAATCTCCATCTCTGCTGGCAATACTCTGCTTAATTCACCCTTTGGCCCTTTTACGGAAACCTTATTATTTTCTGCAATCTCGACCGTAACACCTGCCGGAACCGCGATTGGCATCCTACCTATTCGTGACATGCCCGTACCTCCTGTTTTTATATAAAATAGCGTATTTGTATGCTCTTACCATACAAATGCTAATACTTCTCCGCCTACCTGAAGCTTTCTTGCCTCTTTATCTGTAACTACGCCTCTGTTTGTAGATAAAATAGCAATTCCTAAACCGCCAAGTACAGAAGGGATCTCATCCTTACCTGCATAAACACGCAAGCCTGGTTTCGAAATCCGCTTAATACCTGAAATGATTTTTTCATTCTTGTCCGCACCATATTTTAATGTTACACGGATGGATTTGAAGTTTCCATCCGCAACGATGTCATATTTTGCAATGTAGCCTTCATCCACAAGAATGTCAGCAATAGCGATCTTCATCCTGGATGATGGAATATCTACTGTATCATGTTTAGCAGTATTTGCATTACGGATTCTCGTAAGCATATCTGCGATTGGATCACTCATTGTCATGATTGCACTTTCCTCCTTAAATTGATCTGGATGCCTATCCTACCAGGAAGCTTTCTTCACTCCCGGAATCTGTCCCTTGTACGCTAATTCCCGGAAGCATACACGGCAAACGCCATATTTCCTTAATACAGAATGCGGACGGCCACAGATGCGGCAACGTGTATATTCTCTGGTAGAGAATTTCTGTTTACGCTGCTGTTTTACTTTCATAGAAGTCTTTGCCATATTAAAATTCCCTCCTACTTTCTTTCAAATGGCATGTTAAACTGCGCCAATA
This sequence comes from uncultured Eubacterium sp., assembly GCA_947385105.1. Taxonomy (GTDB): domain Bacteria; phylum Bacillota; class Clostridia; order Lachnospirales; family Lachnospiraceae; genus Eubacterium_J. Next base: position 32,367 of record CANDJR010000001.1, on the reverse strand, counting down.
ACTCACGGGCTTCTTCATCTGTCTGCGCCGTTGTGACAAAAATGATATCCATCCCACGGATTTTGTCTATTTTATCGAATTCAACTTCTGGGAAAATCAGCTGTTCTTTAATACCAAGCGCATAATTGCCCCTGCCGTCGAATGCATTTGGGTTTACGCCGCGGAAGTCACGTACACGAGGCAATGCAAGGTTCACAAGACGATCCAGGAACTCATACATCTTTTCGCCTCTTAAAGTAACCTTACATCCAATCGGCATACCCTCTCTGATTTTAAAGTTTGCAATCGAATGTTTGGAAATAGTCTTGATTGGCTTTTGGCCAGTAATCAATTCCATATCGCCTATTGCTGCTTCTAACAGCTTCGCATTTTCTTTTGCTTCACCAACGCCCATATTCACGACAATTTTGTCCAGCTTTGGCACTTCCATTTTATTTTTATATCCAAATTTTTTGACCAAAGCGTCTACGATCTCATTTTGGTACTGTTCTTTTAATCTGCTCACGTTTGGACCTCCTTCCTTCTATTCGTATTTAATCAATGATATCACCAGTGGATTTTGCATAACGAACTTTTTTATCTCCGTCAAACTTAAATCCAATTCTCGTCGGCTGTCCTTTATGAACATACATTACGTTAGAAATATCAATCGGCCCTTCCTGACGTACAATACCGCCCTGCTGGTTTTGCATTGACGGTTTTGTGTGTTTTGTCTGCATATGAACGTCTTCTACGAGCAACGTATGGTTTTTCCGGTTAATCGAAATAACTTTTCCTTCTTTGCCTTTATCCGCACCAGAAATAACCTTTACTGTATCACCTTTTTTTATTTTTAATGTTGCCACCTTTACTACCTCCTATAATACTTCCGGAGCCAGTGAAACAATTTTCATAAACTGTTTTTCACGCAGCTCCCTTGCAACTGGCCCAAAAATACGGGTTCCTCTTGGAGTTTTATCATCTTTTATAATAACTGCAGCATTTTCATCAAATTTGATGTAAGAACCATCCTTGCGGCGTGCGCCGTGCTTTGTCCGGACAACAACCGCCTTTACAACATCACCTTTCTTAACAACGCCGCCTGGTGTTGCATCTTTTACCGTGGCTGTAATGATATCGCCAATGTAGGCATATCTTCTTGTTGAACCGCCCATAACACGGATGCAAAGCAATTCTTTTGCACCAGTGTTGTCAGCAACTTTAAGCCTGCTTTCCTGCTGTACCATGCTGGTATCCTCCTTGTAATCTTATTTCGCTCTTTCCACGATTTCCACAAGCCGCCATCTTTTATCCTTTGATAATGGCCTTGTTTCCATGACTTTGACCGTATCACCGATTCTGCATTCGTTGTTTTCATCATGGGCTTTTAACTTATAAGTTCTTTTTACAATCTTTTTATATAATGGATGCCTTACGTTGTCTTTTACGGCTACGACGATTGTTTTTTGCATTTTATCGCTTACTACCGTGCCAACACGTGTTTTCCTCAAATTTCTTTCTTGCTTATTTTCCTGTTTCTTTTCTTCCACGACTTATACTCCTTTCCGGGATAATGAATCAGGCATGTGCCTTCTCTGTAATAACGGTCTGGATTCTTGCAATATTTTTTCGAACCTCTTTAATCCTGCCTGTATTCTCCAACTGGTTCGTAGCATTCTGGAATCTCAAATTGAAAAGCTCTTTTTTTGCTTCTACTAACCGGGTATTTAAATCCTCAGCTGACTGCGTACGCAATTCTTCTAAATATTTATTAGTTTTCATTTGATTCACCGCCTTCTAAGTCTGCACGAGAAACTATTTTACATTTGCAAGGTAATTTATGTGTAGCAAGGCGCAATGCCTCTCTGGCAATTTCCTCCGGAACACCGTCAATTTCAAATAAAACGCGTCCCGGTTTTACTACAGCTACCCAGTATTCCAAGGAACCTTTCCCGGAACCCATACGTGTTTCTGCCGGTTTTGTAGTTACAGGTTTATCAGGGAAAATCTTAATCCAGATTTTACCGCCACGTTTTACATAACGCGTCATAGCGACACGGGCTGCTTCAATCTGGTTTGATTTAATCCATGCCGGTTCTACTGCAACAATGCCGAAAGAACCGTTCGTAATCTTATTGCCTCTAGTAGCCTTACCAGCCATAGAGCCGCGGAACTGTTTTCTATGTTTTACTCTTTTTGGCATTAACATAATTACTGAGCTCCTCCTTCCTTTTCTCCTTTTGCTGGGAGCACTTCACCTTTATAGATCCATACTTTGACACCAACTTTACCGTAAGTGGTATCTGCTTCAGCGAATCCATAATCAATGTCTGCCCTTAATGTTTGAAGCGGGATCGTCCCCTCGGAATAAAATTCAGTACGTGCCATATCTGCACCGCCAAGACGTCCGGAGCAGGAAGTCTTAATACCAAGTGCACCTGCCTTTAAGCTTCTGGACATGCAAGATTTCATTGCACGGCGGAAAGAAACACGGTTTTCCAACTGAAGTGCAATATTTTCTGCAACCAGCTGTGCGTCCTTATCCGGTCTTTTTACTTCTTTAATATCTACAATCAGCTTCTTATCTGTATATTTTTGAAGCTCGCCTTTTACTTTTTCAATTTCTGAACCGCCTTTTCCAATAACAACACCTGGCTTTGCGGTATAAATAATCACTTTTACACGCTCAGAAGCTCTTTCAATTTCAATTCTTGAAATGCCTGCTGCGTATAATTTCTTTTTCAGGAATTTTCTTATATTATAATCTTCGATTAAACAGTCTGCGAAGTCCCCTTCTGCGTACCACTTAGAGTCCCAATCAGCAATTACACCGACCCTTAAGCCATGAGGATTAACCTTCTGTCCCATGTTTTCCCTCCTTATCTTTCATTCAGCACAATGGTAATATGGCTCATTCTCTTTTCAATACGATATGCGCGTCCCTGTGCCCTCGGTCTGATTCGTTTCATCGTAGGTCCCTTGTTTGCATAGCATTCTTCTATAAACAAGTTCTCTGCGTGCATCCCATTATTATTTTCAGCATTGGCAATTGCTGACTTTAATAATTTTGCAATTACTTCGGAAGCGTATCTTGGATTGTAAGTCACAATCGCAAGCGCTGTCTGCACATCCTTACCGCGGATGGCATCTAATACGAAGCATGCTTTCCGAACTGACACCCTTGCAAAAGATAATTTTGCGGAAGGTCTTGTATCTCTCTTTTCATTACGCTCTCTTTTAATTTGAGATCTATGTCCTTTTGCCATGAATTAAAGCCTCCTTTCTCAAATACAGATTATTTCACTCTCGATTTCTTTTCGTCTTTTCCATGGCCTCTGTAAGTTCTTGTTGCAACGAACTCACCGAGCTTGTGTCCAACCATATCTTCTGTAACATATACCGGTACATGCTTTCTTCCATCATGGACTGCAAAGGTGCGTCCTACAAAAGATGGAAAAATTGTAGAGCGGCGGGACCAAGTCTTAATGACCGACTTGTCATCCGCAGCATTTAATGCATCTACCTTTTTCAGCAGGCTTTCATCTGCGAAAGGACCTTTTTTTAGTGATCTACTCATTACGATTCCTCCTATTTATTCTTGATTGCTCTACCGTCACGTCTTCTTACAATCAGCTTATTAGAAGCTTTCTTCTTTTTGCGGGTCTTTAAGCCAAGTGCAGGCTTGCCCCAAGGGGTAGATGGAGCCGGGCGTCCGATTGGAGCTTTACCTTCACCACCACCGTGTGGATGGTCATTCGGGTTCATTGCAGAACCACGAACTGTCGGGCGGATACCCATATGACGCTTACGTCCTGCTTTACCAATATTAATCAGGCTGTGCTCTCCATTTCCCATTACACCGATTGTTGCACGGCAGTTCAGAGGAACCATTCTCATTTCACCGGAAGGAAGTCTTAATGTTGCATACTTGCCTTCCTTTGCCATCAACTGTGCGCTTACGCCTGCAGAACGTACAAGCTGTCCGCCAGCTCCGGCATATAACTCAATGTTGTGGATTTGTGTACCAACCGGAATATTCTCAATTGGCAGGCAATTGCCTACTCTTATTTCTGCATCCGGTCCGTTCATTACTTTCATTCCATCCGTTAATCCTTCTGGTGCAAGAATATAGGATTTCTGGCCGTCTGCATATGCGATTAATGCAATATTTGCAGAACGGTTCGGATCATATTCAATACCGACTACTGTTGCCGGAATACCGTCTTTGTTTCTTCTAAAATCTACTAATCTATATTTTTGTCTATGGCCACCGCCGCGGTGCCTTACAGTAATTTTACCCTGATTATTACGTCCTGAGTGCTTTTTCTTTGGAGCCAATAAAGATTTTTCAGGAGTCTTTTTTGTAATTTCAGAGAAATCGGACCCAGTCATATTTCTTCTGGAAGGTGTATATGGGTTATATGTCTTAATTCCCATGGTTGTTTCTCCTTTCAATGCTTTCTTATCGTGCAAGCAGCTGCACATATTCTAAATCCCGTAGATTTTACAGGCCGCTAAAAATCTCAATATCTGCACTATCTGCTGTCAGCTGGACAATTGCTTTCTTTCTTGCTGCTGTCCTGCCTGTGGTAGCACCGCGCCTTTTTAATTTTCCAGGAATATTCATTGTATTGACTTTTGACACCTTTGTGCCTTCAAACATCTTTTCTACAGCTTCTTTGATCATCGTTTTATTTGCCTCTGGATGGACATAAAACGTATATTTCTTTTCCGCCATGATGTTCATGCTCTTTTCTGTTACAACCGGTTTGATGATGACATCATAATATTTAATATTTGCCATTATGCATACACCTCCTCGATCGTTGCTACTGCATCTTTTGTAACAATTACTGTCTTGTATTTCAAAATATCATATACATTGATAGAATTGGTACGTGAAACCTTAACCTGCGGAATGTTTCTTGCAGATAAAATGACGTTCTTGTCATCATCCTGCGCTTTTTTCTCATTTAATACAATCAGCGCACCATCTGTATGCAGTGCCTGCAGCACTTGCGCCATCTGTTTGGTCTTAATTTCATCCAGCTTTAATTCGTCTAATACGATAAATTTATTTTCATTGACTTTTGTTGTCAATACAGACTTTAATGCTGCTCTCTTTTCCTTTTTATTCATTTTAAAGGAATAATCTCTTGGTGTCGGTGCAAATACAATACCGCCGCCTTTCCACTGAGGAGCTCTTGTTGAACCTTGTCTTGCATGTCCGGTTCCTTTCTGCCTCCATGGTTTTCTGCCGCCGCCGCTCACTTCAGAACGTGTTTTGGCTTTTTGTGTTCCCTGGCGCTTATTTGCAAGCTGCTGTAATACAGCCATGTGCACCAGATGTTCATTTACTTCTACGCCAAAGATCGCATCGCTTAATTCTAAGCTGCCTACTTCTTTGCCTTCCATATTATAAACAGATACGTTAGCCATCTGTTAAGTCCTCCTTTCCTAATCAAGCACTATTTTACTGCTTTTACGGCTTCCTTAATTGTTACCAGTGATTTCTTTGGTCCTGGAACGGAACCCTTTACTAAAAGCAGGTTGTTTTCCACGTCGACCTTTACAATTTCCAGATTCTGGACGGTTACTTGCTCATTGCCCATCTGTCCTGGCATCCCTTTACCCTTAAATACGCGGCTTGGAGAAGAACATGCGCCGTTTGAGCCCTGATGACGGTGGAATTTGGAACCATGCGCCATAGGTCCTCTATGCTGTCCGTGTCTTTTAATAGTGCCCTGGAAACCTTTTCCTTTAGAAATTGCAGTAGCGTCGATTTTATCGCCTTCTGCAAAAATATCAGCCTTTATTTCATCTGCCAGATGGTAATCCTGTGCATTTTCCAATTTAAATTCTTTTACGAATCTCTTTCCGGAAACGCCAGCTTTGTCAAAATGGCCCTTTTCAGCCTTTGTAACGCCATGGCGGTTTCTAATTTCCTTTTTGCCGTTGGCATCTTTGTTAATAATCTTGTCTTTCTTATCTACAAAGCCAACCTGGACAGCACTGTATCCATCGTTTTCTACTGTCTTTACCTGTGTTACAACACAAGGCCCAGCCTGTAATACAGTAACCGGGGTTAATTCCCCGTTTTCATTGAAGATTTGAGTCATTCCGACTTTTGTAGCTAAAATTGCTTTCTTCATTATTTACCTCCTGTTGTCCAGCCGCCTGCCAGCAGCCGGCATAATCTACAGCGGAACGCTAATATGCTTTTTTTCCATATCATGCGCTCATCCTAGAGCAGTTTAGAAATAAATATATTTAAAACCTTTCAGGATTGTTGCCTTTTTGTTCACTTACTATTTCATTTTTATATCGATATTAACACCAGCCGGCAATTCCAGTCTGGTTAATGCATCTACCGTTTTCTGTGTCGGTGTAATGATATCAATTAACCTCTTATGTGTTCTTTGCTCAAACTGTTCTCTGGAATCTTTGTACTTGTGTACAGCCCGGAGTATTGTTACAACTTCCTTCTTTGTCGGAAGTGGTACTGGTCCGCTTACCTGCGCCCCGTTTTTCTTTACAGTTTCAATAATTTTTTTTGCTGATGCATCGATCAGTTCATGATCATAAGCTTTGAGAATGATTCTCATTGTTTGACTTGCCATAAAAAAAGTCGCCTCCTTATTCGCACTTTAAATTTCAGTACGACAAGCGGTGACTGTACACGAATCCGTGTGTGTCGTAATGATCACACACCATATTTCTACAACACATGCAGTAGATATTCTAATCGTACAGTGACTTGTCGCCAGTTTCCTAACTTGACATTCGCTCCGCGGAAAACCTGCCTGTAGGCAGCAACCTCACACTTCATCGCTATCATGTCACAGCAGTTGCTATTATATCGGATGAAATGTGAGATTGCAAGTAAATTCCAAAATTTATTGTATTTTTTTTCGTACAATCGTTGCTGTTTACACCTTTGGTGCTCACAGTAACGAAATGCAGTCTATTCGATGTTTGCCTGTAATGAAAAAACGACTTGACAAGTCCATTATTTTTGGTAATAATATACATAGTATTCAATACTACATATAAAGGTATTGATATGTTTATAATAAAATTGTAAAACTACATGATGCAGGCACAGGTTTTTATGATCGATTGTTTATACTTTGTATACATAGAAGCCTCTGGCATACGATGTAAAGATACTATTTTTCACCTAACTAGTAACTAGCTCATAAGCTAGATCATGAAGGAGGAATCACTATGGAATTAACAATTCGCGAACCCGCAAGCGCACTCACCCATTTTATTGCCATGTTACTAGCTATCATTGCTTCTATCCCGTTATTGATAAAAGCAGAAACTGCTTCTGGGACACAATGTTTGATAGCAATGGGTGTTTTTATGTGCAGTATGATTTTATTATATGGGGCCAGTACCATGTACCATTCTGTATCAGTATCCGGCAAAATATTAAACATATTCCGCAAAATCGACCATATGATGATTTTTGTATTAATTGCGGGCTCTTACACACCAGTCTGCCTGCTTGTTTTAGGCGGGCGGCAGGGAGTGACACTGCTGGCGGTTGTATGGGGGATTGCTGCTGCTGGGATTTTGATTAAAGCACTTTGGATCACATGTCCGAAATGGTTTTCTTCCTTGCTTTATATTTGTATGGGCTGGGTTTGTGTCGCAGTATTTGGAACACTGTTTCATACATTGCCGCCTGCAGCATTTTTATGGCTGTTAGCTGGCGGAATCATTTATACAGCAGGCGGAATTATCTATGCATTAAAGCTCCCGATTTTTAACCAGCGCCATAAATATTTTGGATCGCATGAAATTTTTCATTTATTTGTCATGGGTGGAAGTATTTGCCACTTTATCTTTATGTATGTATACGTAGCCTAAAAGCTGCTGCCTCTTATTTAACGATTGAAATCCAGGTCATAGTGTGTTAAACTTTTTTTAGAAAAACGTCTATGGATCGGTTATGCGTTCAAGTACACGCTAACAATATATATGGCAAATAATTGTAGGAGGATTTTATGGAACTGGATTCAAATGAATATACCAATACGGATCGCCCCCCTGCCTTGGCAGGCAGACAAAAAGGCGTTAGCGGTAGCACATTAAAATTAATTGCTGTAATATCCATGCTGATTGATCATTTTGCAGCCGGAGTGCTTGGCAGATATTTATCACTTTCCGGGATCAATCAGCTGGATAGTGCAAATACATCTGCCGTTTCTATGTGGATGGAGCAAAATGGCTCTTTATTTTATGCATATTCTATAATGCGCAATATTGGCAGGCTCGCATTTCCAATCTATTGCTTTTTGCTCGTAGAAGGATTTGAGCATACAAAAGACCGGAGGAAATACGCAGGCAGGTTATTGTTGTTTGCAGCAATCTCTGAGATACCATTTGATTTACTTTTTAATGGCTCTTTCTTAGAATTTGGATATCAAAATGTGTTCTTTACGCTTTTCTTAGGGTTACTCTCCATGATAGGCTTAAACTATATGGATCAGCAGGAAAACCTTGCGCCTTTCTTAAAATCATTATTCCGCTTTGGTATTATAGCAATCTGCATGCTGACAGCTCAGCTGCTTTTTACAGACTATGCTGCAATTGGCGTATTGTGTGTTACTGTGCTTTATCTTTTCCGCAAGACAAAGCCGTATCAAATCATTGCTGGCTGCATCGCATTTTTTTGGGAGCTCACAGCGTTGCTCGCATTTATTCCTATCTGGTTTTATAATGGATCACGCGGCTGGAACTTAAAATATTTCTTTTATCTTTTTTATCCGCTGCATTTGCTGTTGCTGTACTTGCTCTGTATAGTGCTTGGAATCGCTTCGTATCCGGCGTTGTAGGAAAAGGAGTACACTATGATTCATATTTATAAGTCAACAAAGGGGATTGCCATGCAGATCGAACAGCCGGAAGAAGGCTGTTGGATCATGTTAACCGATCCTACTGAACAGGAACTAAAACAAATTGCGTGCAAGTATGAAATCGAGTTAAGCGATATTCGTGCCGCAATGGATGAGGAGGAGCGCGCCCGCATTCAAATCGAAGATACCTATTCTATGATTGTCGTAGATGTGCCAACCATTGATCTGCGCAATGAAAGAGAATATTATATGACAATTCCAATGTCCGTGCTGCTGTTAAAAGATGTGATTATTACAGTATGTATTGAAGAAAACATTGTATTAAAATCATTTTTAAACTCCCACATACGACATTTCCATACACGGATGAAAACACGTTTTGTCCTGCAGCTTTTGTACAAAAACGCAGAATGTTATCTAAATTACTTAAGAGTGATCAACCGCAAAAGCGAAGCTGTAGAAGAAAAACTGCACAAATCTACGCAAAACCGCGATTTGCTGGAATTAATGGAGCTGGAAAAAAGCCTTGTATATTTTACAACTTCGTTGCGTGCCAATGAAGTCGTATTGGAAAAGCTCATGCGTGCAGAAAACATAAAAAAATACCCAGAAGACACTGATTTGTTGGAAGACGTCATTATTGAAAATAAACAGGCGCTGGAAATGGTTAATATCTATAGCGGCATTTTGAGCAACATGGTAGATGCATTTGCCTCGATTATATCCAACAATTTAAATATGGCTATGAAGTTTTTAGCGACCATTACGATCGTACTTTCCATTCCCACAATGATATTTAGTGCCTATGGCATGAATGTAAACATCAAAGGTATGCCGTTTGCATCCGAATTGCAAGGATTTGCAATTGTAATTGTCTTGTCTGTCCTAATCAGCGTCATTGTTGCATTTATTTTTGCAAAGAAAAACCTGTTTTGACTTGCTGGATTTTCCCACTTGCTATTTATGGTATGAGCGTGTATCATATATAGTTAGTGGGAATTCTATTCTTTTACGGTATGGATGACGGAATTTGGAGGTATATACAGATGAGGATTTCAACAAAAGGAAGATATGCGCTTCGTTTAATGCTGGATTTAGCGCTGCATAATACGCCAACTCCGGTACGGTTAAAAGAAATTGCCGCAAGGCAGGAAATTTCAGACAAATATTTGGAGCAAATTATTTCTGTCTTAAACAAGGCTGGCTATGTAAGAAGTGTACGCGGCCCGCAAGGCGGCTATTTATTAACCAGACCGACTACAGAATACACCGTAGGCATGATTCTGCGCCTAACAGAAGGCAGCCTTGCACCCGTAGAATGCCTGGATACAGAAACGGGCAGTTGTGATAAAAGTAATGACTGCATTACCCTGCTCGTATTCCAGAAAATGAATGAAGCGGTCAATGAAGTGATTGACAATATCACATTGGCAGACTTAGTAGATTGGAAACTGCAAAAAGAAGGAGATTTTTCTATTTAAAACCCTTAACAAAACTCCCACCAGGCACTGCCTGCTGGGAGTTTTCTATTCTAAACGTAAATTAAAAGGAGCAATATGATTGTTACTGTTCACTCTGTTCTCAGTAACATATGATTACAAATTAATTGTCTTTGTAATTACACCGTTTTTATTGCAGTAGTATTTCTTATTGCCAACCTTTACCCACTTATTTGTGGAAAGATCACCGCTCTTTTCTGCATAGTAGCTTTTTCCGTCTACTTCGAATAACTGTTTCGTTACAACTTCACCGTTTGCTCTTGAATAAATCCTATTGCCAGCTGGAGTATGGCTGAATGCGCTTCTTACAACAGCTCCGCTCACTCTTGAGAAATATTTTTTACCGTCTACATTAAAAGTCGTAAACCGTGCCAGCGTTCCATCCGCTTTTGCATAAACCATTGTTCCGCTTGCTTTTTTGTAAAACTCATTCTTTGCAACTGTTCCGTCTGCTTTTGCAAAATATTTTTCAAAGTCATAAGTCACAGAACGGTTTACTGCTACCTTGCCATCTTCCAATGTGCAGTACATCGTACCGTCTTTACATGTTACTAATGTATCTGTAATTTTCTTTCCAGCGCCATCTGTAACATATTTTGTTCCGTCTGCTGTCTGTACAATTGCGTTTTGTACGACTGCACCTGATGCATTGGTAAATGTACCGTCTGCATTTGCTGTCACATCTGTCAGTACCGTATTTTCCGGATCTGTTGTAGGTACCGGGCTAGGTTCTGTTGGTTTTTCTGGTTCTACTGGTGTTGTCGGCTCTGTTGGTTTTTCTGGTTCTACTGGTGTTGTCGGCTCTGTTGGTTTGCTTGGTTCTGTTGGTGTCGTTGGTTCTGTTGGCGTTGACGGAGAACTTTTTGGCGTTACAGTAACCCCACAGCTAGCTGTTGCTGTCTTATCCCCAGCTGTTACTGTTGCAGTGATTGTAACATTTGCTAAACCCGTACCAGCTTCCGATTCTTTTGCTGCCACTGCTGTTACTACGCCGCTGGCGCTTACTGTCGCGATTTCTTCATTGCTGCTGTTCCATGTAACTGATGCGTTTTCTGGCGTTACCGATGCAGAAATCTTATAAGAACTGTCTACTGCAAGGCTCAATGTGGATGGTGATAAAGAAATCGTTGGCGCTGCAGTTTCATCCGGTGTGGCTGTGTCACCTGGTGTATTTGTATCATCCGGTGTACCTGTATCTCCTGGTGTATTTGTATCTCCTGGCGTCTCTGTGTTATCTGGTGTGGTTGTGTCATCTGACGCATCTGGCGCGGTTGTTCCCTCAGTCGTAGCTGTTTCCTTTTCATATTTTACTACTGCCTTTGCCATGTCTGCCGGCACCAGACAGCTTACCATTGCAACAGTAAGTGCGCCTGCAAACAATTTAGTCATTACACTCTTTCTTTTCATAGTATTTTTCCTCTCCTTTTCTTTTTATGCAAATCCTGCCGTTTTTCTCCCAAAAACAGCCGTTTTGATATACAACAGATTTTATAACAAGCCGCTTTTTTGTATAAATAAGGTTTTAAACAATACTTTACAGCACCATTTGCACACTTTTTCTACACTATTATAACAACGAATGGGAAATTATGCAACTACTCCCAGCTTTTTTTGTGAAATATAGCAATAATTTTATTACTGTTCACACAGGACTTTGCATTTTCTGCAAAGTCCGTAAGAATATGATTCAGGAGTGCAAAAATTCCTTTGCCATAGGCAATTTTTGATGAATTTTTGCATGTTACTGAGAACAAAGTGAGCAGTAACATAATATTTGAACTATCATAATATAATATTCCTATTGACATACTAGGAATATTATATTATGATAGCTGCATTAAAGGCAAAAACACAGAGCATGATAATAAAAAAGAAGCACGCAGCTTGTTTTCAAATAGAACAATCATTCGCAGAAAGGAAACTTATATGGGAATTTATAAAAATGTAACAGAATTGGTCGGCCATACGCCGCTTTTAGAGCTTGGCAGCTATTGCAGGCACAACAGCCTGAACGCAACAATACTGGCAAAATTAGAATATTTTAACCCTGCAGGCAGCATCAAAGACCGCATTGCAAAAAAAATCCTTTTAGATGCCTGGGAAAACGGAACGATTCACCATGATTCCGTTATTATTGAACCAACAAGCGGCAACACTGGTATTGGCCTGGCATCTATCGCAGCATCGCTCGGTATCCGTATTATTATCACAATGCCAGAAACAATGAGTATGGAACGCCGCAGCCTGATGCAGGCATATGGCGCTGAGTTAGTTTTAACAGATGGTTCAAAAGGCATGAAAGGCGCGATTGCAAAAGCTAACGAGCTTGCAGCGAAGATCCAAGGCAGCTTTCTCCCTGGGCAATTTGTCAACCAGTTAAACCCGCAAGTGCATCGTGAAACAACGGGCCCAGAAATATGGAATGATACAAACGGACAAATTGATATCCTTGTCGCAGGAGTAGGTACAGGCGGTACGATTACTGGTACCGGAGAATTTTTAAAATCACAAAACCCAAATATCAAAATTGTAGCTGTAGAACCTGCATCCTCTGCTGTTTTATCTGGTCAAAAAGCAGGGACACATAAAATCCAGGGAATTGGCGCTGGTTTTGTTCCAGATACACTTTCCACAGATATTTACGATGAAATCATACCTGTAAAGGATGAAGATGCCTTTGCCTGCGGCAGAGAAGTTGCGCGTACAGAAGGCATTTTGGTAGGCATATCTTCCGGCGCTGCTTTGTGTGCAGCCTCAGAACTGGCAAAGCGTCCGGAGCACCAAGGTCAGACGATTGTAGCCGTCTTCCCGGATACTGGCGAACGCTATTTATCGACCCCTATGTTTTCCTAAGCAGGCAGCTTTTGCTTCCTGTTACAAGCATTCCCACCGTCCAGATGCCCCGCATGGCAGTACCAGCCCATTGGATGATACCCGCAGCCCGATTTCCTGTGCATCTACCCGGCCGCCATATGATGCAAGCGCAGTGCTTAATAAATAAGAAAGCACTGCTGGCTGCAGTCCCGTTGTATAAGCATTCAGCAGGAAAAAAAGCGGCTGACTGCACAGCACTTTGCTGCATGTCAAAAGCAGCGGATAAATTGCCTCCTCTAGTTTCCAGATCTCGCCTTTTGGCCCGCGTCCAAACGAAGGAGGGTCCATAATAATCGCATCGTATACTTTTCCGCGCCGGATCTCGCGCTCTACAAATTTCACGCAGTCATCTACAATCCACCGGATCGGAGCATCTTCTAATCCAGACGCAGCAGCGTTTTCTTTTGCCCAAGTTACCATCCCTTTGGATGCGTCCACATGTGTGACACTGGCCCCTGCAGCAGCGGCTGCCAGCGTAGCGCCGCCAGTATAAGCAAATAGATTTAATACCCGGACAGGACGTGCCGCTGCACGTATTTTTTCTGAAAACCAGTCCCAATTTACTGCTTGTTCCGGAAACAGCCCTGTATGTTTAAAACTAAATGGCTTCAAGCGAAAAGTCAGTGCTTCATAATGGATGTCCCATTGTTTTGGCAGATCAAAAAATTCCCATTCTCCGCCGCCCTTGCTGCTGCGATGGTAATGGGCATTTAATTGTCTCCAATGCTTATCTGTCTTAGGAGTCTGCCATATTACCTGGGGATCTGGGCGGAGCAGTGTATAACTGCCCCACCTCTCCAGCTTTTCTCCTTCTGAACAATCTATAACCTCGTAATCTTTCCAATTATCTGCAATCCACACAGCCTGACTCCTTTGCATTAGAAGTAAATTCTTCTGTTAGCTTTCCATATTTTTCATAGTTCGTAACACGGGCAATCCGGTTATCTTCATTCACAAACACAACCTTTGGCTTATGGCTTTTTGCTTCTTCGGGTGTCATCTGCGCGTAACTCATAATAATAATATGATCGCCCACAGCAACCTGCCTGGCTGCTGCGCCATTTAAGCAAATCATTCCTGAGCCTGGCTCGCCGGCAATTGTATACGTCTCAAAGCGGTTTCCGTTTTCCACATCTACAATCTGCACAAACTCATACTCATAAATATCTGCCGCCTCCATTAATTCTGGATCAACTGTAATACTTCCTACATAATTGAGCTCTGCCTGTTTTACAACTGCACGATGGATTTTCCCTTTTAACATTGTAAGCTTCATAAACAACTCCTTAAGACTCTATGATGAAATTATCAATCAACCGTGTCTTACCGATATAAACTGCTATCGCAACTAACACAGATCCTGTCAGTGTATCAATTGGCGTAATTGTCTCAAAATCTACGATATCTACATAATCAATCTTTGCCATAGGTTCTTTCTCAATTTCTTGTGTGATTGCCTGCTTAATCGCGCCTGCATCCCTCTCGCCGCTTTCTGCCAATGCTTTGCCTGTCTGAAGGCTGCGGCTAAGCACTAATGCTGCCTGACGCTCTTTTGCATTCAAATACGTATTGCGGGAACTTTTTGCCAGTCCATCATCCTCCCGCACAATTGGACAGCCAATAATCTTTGTCCCTACATTTAAATCCTTTACCATCCGCTGAATGACAGCAAGCTGCTGCGCGTCCTTTTGTCCAAAGTACGCACAGTCCGGTGTCACAATGTGAAACAGCTTTAAGACAACAGTCTGTACTCCGCGAAAATGAATCGGACGGCTTTTTCCACACAATTCCTTGGTCAGCCCGTCCATATCCACATAAGAACAAAAACCTGGTGCGTACATTTCCTCTGGCTGCGGATGGAAAATCAGGTCAACCCCTGCTGCTTCGCACAATTTCGCATCCTTTTCCAAATCTCTTGGATAGCTTGCAAGATCTTCATTTGGCCCAAACTGCATCGGATTTACAAAAATACTGACAACAACACGGTCGTTTCCTTTTTTGGCAGCATCTACCAGACTCATATGCCCTTCATGCAAATACCCCATCGTAGGAACAAACCCTACGGTCATGCCAGCTTTTTTCCATTCTGCTACTTGTGCTCTGACCTTTGCAATTTCACTGTATATTTCCATTTTCTCTATTCTCCTGCCTGTTAACTACTTTACTCCAATTTTAATCAAAGACCCCGCTGCAAGCAACGGGGTATCAAACTTGCAGCGCTGCAGAGCAGCGGGGTCTTTGACCCTCGCGGCAGTCGCCAAATGTCTGCAAGCAGCCACTTGGCTCGTTGCTCGCGGGAATAAACATACATTTCATGTAAACTTCTTACATATAAAGCTTAGTTCATATATCTTTAATACAATTTTTCGATAATCGTCTCATCCATTTTAAACGTATGTGCAAGAGCCGGGAAAGTTCCCTCCTGTACTTCCTTCTTATAAGCAGCAAACGCTTGTTTCATTTGCTCCCCTATTTGCGCATACTGTTTCACAAACTTTGGTGCCATATCAGAATACATAGCAAGCATATCCTGGTAAACTAATACTTGTCCATCGCAGCCTGCTCCTGCTCCAATGCCGATTGTTGGGATACTGATACTCTCAGATATTTTTTCTGCCAATGCTTGCGGAACACATTCCAAGACTACTGCAAACACGCCTGCCTGTTCCAATGCACGTGCCTCGTCTAACAGACGCTGTGCCGCTTCTTCTCCCTTTCCCTGCACTTTAAAACCGCCAAATGCATTAACAGACTGCGGTGTTAGCCCAATATGGCCGCAAACAGGAATTGATGCTCTTACAATTGCCTTAATATGTTCGCATACTTCCTTACCGCCTTCCAGTTTAACTGCTTGTGCATGTCCCTCTTTTACCAGACGCCCAGCATTAACTACAGCATCATACACAGATGTCTGATAAGACATAAATGGCATATCCGTAATTAAAAGCGTATGTTTCGCTCCACGTGACACGGCTGCACTATGGTGAATCATATCTTCCATTGTAACAGACAGCGTGTCCTCATATCCTAACATCACCATCCCTAGCGAATCTCCTACAAGAATCGCATGAATGCCTGCCTCGTCAATTAATTTTGCCGTTGTGTAATCATAAGCTGTCAGCATGGACAATTTTTCACCCTTGGCTTTTGCTTCTTTAAATGTAACAACTGTGTTTTTCATGTAATCCAATTTTCCCTTCTTAAAATTTGATAATCTTGTTACTGAACGGTAACATTGGACAACAAATAGAGCTGCCTTGTTTGGCATACTGAATTTATATCATGAGCTGGATGATAACGCGTTAATACGCTAAATTAATTACTCCGCATTTCATGCCTTGCTGTCAACATTTCTTATCTGGTCAAGCCTTTCTTTGCCAGTGCCTGCCATATGTCCCAGCAATCTGCGCTTTTACTGCGGCCCCATTTAGATTACCGCAAAGACATCTGCAAAACGATAACCTATCTGTGATAACTATCACCACCTGATACAGTTTCTTTAGAATACCGTTCGTCAGAAATATACCATAGGTAGTGCAAAATTACAATAAAAAATAGCAATGTACGAAAAAAAAACATCACAGAATCACTAATACTCTTTTGCTATTTCCTCTGCAATGCCATAACGCTCCTTAAAGTCCTGCAAGTCCTTTTCATTTCGTATAAACATCACTTCGTGGAAACACCCATTTTGAATATTTTTAAATCCTGCTACTTGCTCACCATTGCAAATACTGCATTTTAAAACCGGTTTTTCGTTCTCTCTGTCATAAGAAACTGTTTCTTGTTTCGTTTTTTTTCGAAATAACATCACAATCCCTCCTTGGCTGCGCATCCAGCGGCTTTCACAAGCCGCTTTTGCGCTGCGAGCAATCATGCCGCTCGCCTTGGGTTTGCACATGATTACATCTGATTACATTTGATTATATCTCTAGCTGACACGATACAGCCCGGCATAAATCCCGTCTTTTGCAAGCAGCTGATCATGCGTTCCCTGCTCTGCAATCCCATCTTCCGTAAGTACGAGAATCTTTTGTGCATTTCGGATCGTAGTCAGACGATGGGCAATCACAAACGTCGTACGGTTCGCTGCCAATTTTTCCAGCGATTCTTGTACTACTTTTTCGCTTTCATTATCTAATGCGGAAGTTGCCTCGTCAAAAATTAGGATCCTCGGATTTTTTAAAAATACGCGCGCAATAGAAAGGCGCTGCTTCTGTCCGCCGGATAATTTGATTCCGCGCTGCCCGATATCCGTATCATAGCCTTTAGGCAGCTCCATAATAAAGTCGTGTGCATTTGCATTTTTTGCCGCGCGGATGACTTCTTCTCTTGAAGCACCTGGCTTGCCATACGCGATATTATCGTATACCGTGCCTGCAAATAAATAGACATCCTGCTGTACAATACCGATATTTTGCCGCAGGCTCTTAAGACGCAGCGTACGGATATCCTTTCCATCTAATGTAATACGGCCAGAAGATACCTCATAAAAACGCGGGATCAGGCTGCATAACGTACTTTTTCCAATACCAGAAGAACCAACCAGCGCCACATATTGTCCTGCAGGCACATTTAAATCAATATGCTCTAATACTGTCTCTTTTTCGCTCGAATACCCAAACGATACATCTTCAAAGCAGATGTCTCCTTTTACCTGTCCTAAATCCTGCGCATCCGGCGCATCTTTAATATCCGGCATCAGATCCAATATTTGGATAAAACGTTCATAGCCAGAATAACCGTTTTGAAACTGCTCTGTAAAATCAATCAAAGTCTTTACTGGATCTGTAAAAACATTAATATACAACAAAAAAGTCACGAAATCTGTGACATGTACAATCCCGCTCAGAACCATCCAGCCGCCGGCCATAATTACAAACACATTAATCAGTGTCGTAAATGCCGTCAGCCCAGAATGGTATTGGCCCATATAAAAATAGCTGTTTCTCTTGGCAGCCAAAAAACCGTCATTACCAGCTTTGAACTTTTCGTTTTCCACATCTTCATTTGCAAATGACTTGACCGCGCGGATGCCAGACAGATTATCTTCGATTTGGCTGTTAATCTCTGCAATTTTTTCGCGGTTTTTTTGAAAGGCCCGTTTCATTCGTATATTGCATACATACGCAAATACCAGCATAACTGGCACAAGTGCAAACGCTGCGACAACTAAATATGGATTGATAGACATTAAAATCAAAAAAGCACCTGCAATTTTTATCAGCGAAATTGCAATATTTTCCGGTCCATGATGCAGCAGCTCTGTAATATCAAACAAATCACTTGTAACCCTGGACATCAGCTGCCCGACTTTTTGTTCGTCATAAAAAGAAAATGACATCTTTTGGTAATGGTCAAAAATCTCTGCCCGCATATCATACTCAATTCTTGCCCCCATTACATGTCCATAATAAGTTATATAATAATTACTGTACCATTGCACGAGCACTAGAACTACCATCAGTATGCCAAGCTTGATGAGCATCTCCTGCGCCTGTGCATGTTCCATGTAGATCACGGTCGACGTCACATAGCGTACGACGAGCGGAATCGTAAGTGCCACCGCAGCAGATATCAATGCAAACAATAGATCTGTAAAAAATACCCCTGCGTATGGCTTATAATAAGCGGCCAGCCGAAGCAGTACACTGCGGTTGGCTTTTGTTTTTTTGTTTATTGCCATATTTGCTTTCTTCTTTCTTGAAATTCCTCATTTTCAAAATAACTGATTTGATTCCTTGGTTTGTTTAACACGACATTTAAATTAATAATCTCCTGGCAGATCGCCTCTGGTGACGAATAATTCCCAAAAAGTAAGTCAAAGTATTTTTCCTGTCCAAATTCCATAATAGCCTCCCTGCTGAATTGTTTTTTATACAATCCTTATGGTTTTTATCAAAATAGTAGCTACGCAATGGAGTTCAACCCTCCAAATGCGTAGAACCATTCTATCAGTAAAATGCACATTTTTCTATAGTAAATTTATATAAAATACGCGTCTAATTCTGAAATTTTTTTCAAAAAATTAAGAAAAATTTATGGTCACTTCATGAGCATTTAAGAAAAATTTATCAATTTATACATCCAATACTGCCAGCAGCTGCTTTTTATCAAGCCCTGCCATGGATACCCCTTCCTCAGAAATAATGGAATCTGCAAGATTTTGCTTGTCTTTTTGCATTTTTAAAATCCGTTCTTCTATCGTACCTTTCATAATCAGGCGAAATACCGTCACTTTATTGTCCTGCCCAATACGGTAAGCCCGATCCGTCGCCTGGTTTTGTGCAGCAAGATTCCACCAAGGATCATAATGGATCACTACATCAGCAGCTGTCAGATTCAAACCTGTTCCTCCTGCTTTTAGTGAAATCAAAAATACATCTGCCTCCCCTTCTTGAAACTTTGCAACCAGCCTGCGGCGGTTTTCTTTGTTTGTCCTGCCTGTCAGAAGGAACGTCTGAATACCGCGTGCTGCAAGGATTTCAGCAAGCCGTTCCAGCATGGATGCAAATTGTGAAAAAAGCAAGATTTTATGTCCGCCGTTTACTGCATTTTCAATTACCTCAATACAGGTCTTTGTTTTTGCAGAATCTTGTGTATAGTTTTCATATACAAGTGCCGGATCACAGCATATTTGGCGCAGTGCTGTCAATTCTGCCAAAATTTGAAGCTTTTTCATTTTAAATTCTTCTTCTGTCTGTTTTGCAAGCATCTGTAACAGCTGTTTTTCCCGTGCCTGATAAATTCGGTTCTGTTCCCCTTCCATCCTGGCATAAATGACATCCTCTATTTTTTCAGGCAGCTCTTTTAGTACGTCCTTTTTCAACCGCCGTAAAATAAATGGCTTTACCATACGCATCAGCCGCATTCTGGCTTTTTCATCCTGGCTTTCTGCAATCGGCACTTCCAGTTCATCTTTAAACCGCTGATAGGAAAACAAATAGCCTGGCATTAAAAATTCAAAAATACTCCACAGTTCTCCCAGCCTGTTTTCCACCGGCGTGCCTGTCAGTGCAAATCGGCAAGTACATGCAATGGCTTTGGCAGCTTTGGCAGCCTGTGTAGAAGCATTTTTAATATACTGCGCTTCATCCAAAATGACGAAGTCAAACTGTTTGTCTATATAATCATCAATATCTCTTTTTAACAACTCATAAGACGTAATCAAAATATCCAGCTTGTCCCATTCTTGAATGTGCATTTTACGTACTGCCGCAGTCCCGATAATCGTCTGTATCTGTGCATCTGGATAAAAACGCTGGCATTCTGCCTCCCAATTATAAACAAGTGACGACGGACAGACAACCAGTGTATGCGTCCCCTGATGTGCAGCCAGCATTGTAAGCACCTGCAGTGTCTTTCCAAGTCCCATATCATCTGCCAAAATACCGCCAAATCCATATTTTGCCAATGTACACAGCCACTGAAACCCCAGTTCCTGGTAAGGGCGCAGCTGTGCATGAATTTGTTTTGGAATCTCATATTCTCCATCTTCTGTAGAACGTATTTCCCGCACAATTGCCTTAAACTGCTTGTCCCGTTCCATATGGATATATGCAGCATTTTCTTTCATCAGTGTGTCCAAATATAAAGATCGAAACAGCGGCACTTTTGCCCTGCAGTTTTTAAGCTGCTCCTTACTCAAATGAAGTCCTGCATTTAATTCTTGCAAAACAGCTAAAGAGTTGTTGTCCAAACGTAAAAATTCATTTGTATTTAACTTATGGTACTTTTTTTTCTTATGAAAATCAGCCAAAATATCTATCACTTCCTGCGCACTCATACCTTCGACATTCCAACTGACATCCAACAGATTGCCTTTGATCTGAATACCTGTCGTAACTTTTGGCATCTGTATTACGCGCATATTTTTAAAGCGGTCTGTTGCAAATATTTCTGCAACTTTTTCCAGCTCTTTGATACCTGTTTCTAAAAACTCCAGCATAGAATCTTCATCCTTGCTCTGGTATATCGTATGATCCTTTTGTACAGTAAAATACGTTTCCAGCAATGTACGTACCTGGTATTCCTTACGGATATCACGGACTGCTTCTTCTTTGCTCGGAATTTTGGCCAGATAATATTCTTGTTTGCCGTACTGTACTTTTGCCTTACATTCAATGAATTCTCCGACTTTATCCAAAAAGCATTGAAAGAAGGCTTCTTGTGGTTCATATGCTGCAAATTCCACATTTTTAATTTGCACATCCATCTTATCAGATATAAAAGGCAGTACATGATTGGAAAATGCGCCAAAATCCTGCTCACTGAGGAAAAAAGAAGTCTTTTTATTGTCTCTGTACCAGTGTACAAAGCGCCCGTAATAGCCGTAGTCTACCGCCTCTTTACGAACCTGCGCCATGAGCTTTAAAAAGCTTTTTGTCTGCTCGTAATACTCTCTGGAGCAAATGTAGAGACATTGATTCCATAAAACAAACCACTGCCTGACTCCTTGCGCCAAAAAAATAGACTCCATCTCTATCTGTGCGCCCTGACTGCCTTCTTTGGAAATGCCAGTAATCTGAATCGGAAGGGGCGGATTGCTTCGTACGACCAATACATCCATTTCCATGTCTGTCAGATGGTCTTTGATATGCAGGCTTTTCCCTTCATATAATTCAATGAGCCGCTCCAGCATTGCCGGCTCAAGCGTACAAAAACGGCGCGTCTGAGAGCCCGTGTGTCCCCACCCATAATATTGAAAGGAGAACACATCCTCCTGATCCATTTCAAACAGCAAGTTTACAATCTCAATCGCCTCTTTTGTGAACGCACTTTGACTGTGCACAAACTCCAGATTTTTCCCATATCTTACATGACTCATTTGCTTAATATGATTCACTAAGCTGCCAATATCTTTTACCACATACATTTGTGAAATGCCGATTTTTAGCTCTAAAGCCTCTCTTTCTGCTTCAAGGTGCAAAATGGGCATAAGATCTACATCCCCATTCACATAATCCCGGCATATTTCATTGCGTTCCTGTAGTACATAATACTCAACAAGATTTTTTAATTCTAAATCACTGGCACAAGACGCTGCTTGTCTTCTAACTATCTTATCAGCAGCAGGCTGCTCCTGCATCCGAGATTGATCCGGCTGCTCTGCTTCTTCCTCCTGCCAATCTTCCATGATGTCTTCCAGCCACGGCATCCTAAGATAGCTGTCTTGTATTTCTACATCCTCATACTGATAATTATATTCAAATAATAACGCAACAATATGTTTACACACACCTGAACATTCTGCAGATCCCTTACAATTACATTTTGAATTAATTATCACATTCTCTGACCATGGAGCAATGACTGCACTGGTATGGTATACATTGTTTTTACTGTCTGCAATCTCCCCTTCCAGCTCATATGTCCCATCCTGGCAGTCTTTGAGCTTGATGCTTTGTACCGCATCATTACAAAATAAGTCATACCCTTGATCCGATACTAGCTGATTACCTGCATAATTTTGAATTGTTGTTTTATCGATTGTTTTCATGGATTTGGCTCCCCGTTTTTTTGCATTATAGCAATTCACAAAAAGCCTGTAAAGGCTAAAACCACTTCTTTTTACGAAAATACATCAATAGCCCTGCGCATACGAGCACGCTTACCCCTAAAAAGATTGGATAAGCATATGGCCAGTCAAGTTCCGGCATATTTTTAAAATTCATACCATACCATCCAACCATAAGCGTCAGCGGCAAAAAGACTGCTGTAATGACAGTAAACAGACGCATTAAATTGTTTTGTTCGATATCAATCTGCGCCTGGTACGCTTCACGCATCTGTGTGACATAATCGCGTAAATTTAATACATTTGCAAAATAACGAGCCGTACGGTTTGCAAGTATGGAAAAATGCCTGACACCGTCTTCTGTAAGAAAATGATGTTCATTTAAAGCTAAATTATCCATGAGTGCGTCCAGCTGTTCATAATAGCGTTTCAAATGCAGCAATTCCTTACGATACGCAATTATTTTCCGAATATCATGATCATGGTGCCGTACCATAGCAGCCATTTCTTCATCTGCAATTTCACATTCAAAGTCCTCTAAATGGTCCATATCGTGTTTTAGTAAATTTTGGAAAAATTCCCACAATGACTTTTCATTTGTCTCTTTTGGTAATGCAAGCTCGCATACCCGCTCATAACCCCTCCGGCTTTCACATAAAAAAAACAAATCCTCATGATCCATATAAATAATGATTTCATTTGCCGGCAATCCTTTTTGATGTATATCATACATGTAAAATACAAACAAAATATAATTTTTATAGCTTTCAAACGTCTGCGCATTTCCTGTACAGATATCGTTTGCAGCCTTTGGCTCGATATATTGTGTATAAGCTTGTGCTTCATCTATCATGATAATTTTTTGCATGATTTTTAGCCTCTTTTCTTAGATTTTGTAGTTACATTTTCTTACTAAAATTTCCAGATCAGGTAATTTTTATTCATACCCCGGATCTTTTGTTACTATACACAGCCTAAAGGCTGCTCATAGCAACAATTCGAGGCGATATTTAAAGTTTGCTTCGCAAAATCGCCCCTCACTCCTGAATCATGTTCTTACGAAATGCGCAGTTTATGCGCATTTCTGGCTGTGAATAGTAACGATCTTTTATCATAATTGCTGCCTTACTTTTGCAGGAAACGAAATACTTTGTACTGGCAGCATGCCTTACTTTTACAAGAAATCAAATACTTTGTGCTGGCAGCATGCCCATTTTTTTTGCTAAAAACATGCAAAATAGATTGAAAGACTGTAAACAATGTGATATGATACACGTTAAATTATTAACAGGCACGCTTACCTTGTAATGCTGCTATACATACAATCATACAACATGAGGAGGATCTATGTATAAAATTATGACGCCAGGTCCTACACAAGTCCTGGAAAAAGTTAGAATGGCCAGAAGTCTGGCATGTACGAACCCAGATCTGGACACTGCATTTTTTGATTTTTATAAAGATACGTGTATGCTGATCAGCTCTTTACTGCATACAAAAAATGAAACGCTCATCTTAGATGGAGAAGGCATACTGGGACTAGAAGCCGCCTGTGCATCTCTTACAGAACCGGGTGACAAGGTACTCGTCCTTGATAACGGTATTTTTGGGAAGGGTTTTGCTGATTTTGTCCGCCTTTATGGAGGCAACGCCGAGGTCTATCACGCTGATTATGAACATACTCTTTCTGTGGACGCATTAGCTGATTATCTAAAATTACATCATGATTATAAATATGCAACTGTTGTTCACTGTGACACGCCAAGCGGTATATTAAATGATGTTCAGCAAATTTGTCCGCTGCTAAAGCAATACGGAATCTTAACTGTCGTAGACTCTGTATCAGCTATGTTTGGGGAGCCGATTGATGTTGATGCCTTTCAAATTGACATTCTCTGCGGCGGATCACAAAAAGCTGTTTCTGCTCCTCCTGGCCTAACCTTTGTTACGATCAGCGAAGCTGCAAAAGAAGCTATGAAAAACCGCAGCACGCCAATAGCTTCTTTTTATGCTAATCTCATGGCGTTTGAAAACTATTATGAAAAGAAATGGTTTCCTTATACGATGCCAATCAGTGATATTTATGGTCTGCGTGCTGCAATCGATGAGATTGCAAATGATACTGATATGTTACATCGTCATAAAATAATTGCAGATGCTACGCGCAGCACTCTGATTGCCGCTGGATTAAAATTGCATCAAAAAAGCGGTTTTTCAAACACAGTAACTGTATTTGATATCCCGCAAGGAATAACTGCAGCGCAGATTTTAGAATCTATGAAAGCAAAACACCAAATTATGCTGGCAGGATCCTTTGATGATTTTTTGGGTAAGGTCATTCGCATCGGCCATATGGGCACAAACGCTACCATCAGCAATATGGTGGATACGCTCTATGCACTGGACGATGTACTGCGTTCACTTGGTGTTCCGCTCAACGTACAATTAGATCAATACTTTTTGAAAACGGTACGTGCGTCTTCATAAATTTGCCGGATAAAATCAAATGAGAAAGTTCCTTTTCACTTGATTTTATCCGGCTCTTATATTTTTAAAAAGACGTTTTTGCCTGTATCTTTTTATTCAAAATCTAGTTTTTC
Source organism: uncultured Eubacterium sp. (assembly GCA_947385105.1). GTDB lineage: Bacteria > Bacillota > Clostridia > Lachnospirales > Lachnospiraceae > Eubacterium_J. Next base: position 7,031 of record CANDJR010000001.1, on the reverse strand, counting down.
GTATACGCCCACATATTTTTAATTTGTCCTTGCAGCTGCTCAAAACTCCATGTTTGTTCGCTGCGTGCAATACAATTTGGATCGTTAACAAGAAAGCCTTGTGCATTATATTGATAGATTACAATAAAATGTCCTTGTGTTGTAAAATCACCTTCACCGACCGAGCAGATAATTGGCTGTCCCATATCCAGTGCAGATTTCATCACAAATTCATCCAAAGCCAATTCTCTTGCCGAAAGGCCCAGCTGCGCTGCGCCTTCTGTCATCAGTGCCCAAGCTGTTCCGCTGTCTTTGACATAATATCCGCCTTGTTCGCTAAACTGTGCCATCCATGCAGGCGTTTTATCTGCATCCCCTGTTAGCGAAACAGTTACCATGGAAAGGCAAGTCGGCCCACATCCCGAAAGTCCTATCACACTTCCCCCATACGGCACATATCCCCAACGCTGATCCCATTGTAAAAGCAGTGGGAACTCCTGCGCACATTCGTCGCTTGTCAGACCTCCTTTTGGCGTCTGCTCTGCCTGCAAATACCCGAGTACAAACTCCTCCATTTCCGGATTATTCAAATAGGCAGCCATTAACGCCTCTGGATATTTGTTATAATTTTTATAAATCTTAGCTGCTGCCTGGCTATTAGAAGCAATTTGTTCCAATTCATTGCTAATTTGTGAATTCTCCCGCTGGATAGGTTGTACGACACGTTTTGCCGTAACTGCAGATGTCTGCAAATTTTCCTGCGCTGCTCCCTGTTTTAAAAAATAGTTGGATGCTGCTTTTATCACTACAAGAACTGCCAGGAAAAGGCAAATCGTGACAGCTGACTGTATACCTGCGCGTCTCCTTTTATTTTTCAATTTCCTTTTCCTGATTACAGATTTTTGCCGTACCATGGTATACCTCCGAGTTTGTTTTTCTAAGCATAAAACCCCATTCCTGGTGTTTTCATGCAATATTATATTTATGATACTATTTCACGTTTTGTATTCTGTATCTATTCATCTAATAGTAGTATATAAAATTTTCTTATCCGCTGTCTTTTCATTTCAGTTATTTTTTTCTCACAAATTACTGTTTATTTCTTACAGACATCTCACAGTATTTCTAATTTTGACAGATGCATGTTTGCTGTGATAGAATAGTCCCATCTGTCATTATAATTTTTATCGGAAAAAGAGGTGTTTGAAAATGGAACAAGCAGAAAAAGTAACTTTATTTGAAAAAACGCCTATCCCAAAAGCCGTCATGACACTATCTGTACCAATGATTCTCAGCTCACTCGTAATGGTCATATACAATTTGGCTGATACCTATTTTGTCGGCATTTTAAATGATCCCGTACAAAACGCTGCCGTAACATTAGCAGCTCCGGTACTGTTGGCATTTAATGCAATCAATAACCTGTTTGGTGTAGGCGGTTCCAGCATGATGAGCCGTGCGCTTGGGAAAAGGGACTACGACACAGTATCTTACAGCAGCGCAATCAGTTTTTACTGTTCTCTCTTTTGTGGATTGCTGTTTTCCTTATTGTTTACACTGCTGCGAAACCCGCTTTTGCATGTATTAGGCGCAGACGCAGGAACCTCCGCTGCTACTGCATCGTACTTGATGTGGACGGTATCCTTTGGGGCAGCGCCTGCTATACTAAATGTTGTGCTGGCTTATTTAGTACGTTCCGAAGGCGCTTCTTTACATGCCAGCATCGGTACTATGAGCGGATGCATGTTAAACATTCTGCTCGACCCTATTTTTATTCTACCTTGGGGTTTCAACCTGGGCGCTGCTGGTGCAGGGCTTGCTACATTTATTTCAAACTGTGTCGCATGCCTGTATTTTTTTATATTACTTTTCATCAAGCGGGAGACTACGTACGTGTGTATCCGTCCGTCCATGTTTCGGTTTCACAAATCAATCATATTTGGGATTTGTGCGGTAGGCATACCAGCGTCCATTCAAAATTTGCTGAACGTTACAGGAATGACAATCCTCAATAACTTTACTTCCTCTTATGGCTCCAATGCAGTTGCAGCTATGGGAATTGCACAAAAAATCAATATGGTGCCACTGCAGATTGCACTTGGTTTTTCACAGGGTATTATGCCGCTTGTCAGCTATAATTATGCAAGCGGAAACCGTATCCGTATGAAAAAGGCAATCTTGTTTGCTGCAAAGTTTGCCGTTGGAAGTATGGCAGTCATTACTGTCTGTTATTACCTATCCGCAGAGACGCTCATTTGTCTGTTTATGAAGCATGCCAAAATTGTTGCTTATGGTACGCCCCTGCTGCGGGGGCTTTGTCTGCATTTGCCGTTTTTATGTATGGACTTTTTAACAGTAGGTGTTTTTCAGGCATGCGGCATGGGAAAAAAGTCCCTTATCTTTGCACTGCTGCGAAAGATTATCCTGGAAATTCCTGCGTTGTTTCTGTTAAACATGCTGTTTCCGCTTTACGGGCTTGCTTATGCACCGCTTTTTGCAGAGGTTCTGTTAGCTACAGTCGCAGTTATATCACTCCTTCAAATCTTTCGCGGCCTGCAGACAACTGCGCAGCAATAGCAAAATAAAATACATGCAAAAAAATACCAAAATATTCTCGAACAACTTACTAAAGAAAACCCCTGTAGGTCAGCTTTGCTATACCTTACAGAGGTTTTCTTTTTTATAAAAATTTTGCTTTTTGCTCTTCTAAAAATACAGCATCTTCAAAATAATCAATTCGCATTGCATGTTTTACTTTATTTACGGTTTCTGCGGCTGCCTGCTTTGCTTTGCGGCTGCCCTCCCGCAAAATTTCATATACCTCGCCAATATTTTTTTCATACTCGCTGCGGCGTGCCCGGATTGGACTTAATTCTTCCTGCATGACTTTATTTAAAAACTTCTTTACTTTTACGTCGCCCAGTCCGCCTTTTGTATAATGTGCCTTTAATTCATCCAGATTAGCATACTCTGGCAAGTACTCTGCAAAATGATCGTCTTTACAAAATGCGTCTAAATAAGTAAAGACTGTATTTCCTTCTAATTTTCCCGGGTCTTGCACGCGGATATGCCCCGGATCTGTAAACATAGACATAATTTTTTTGCGCACATCCTCCTCGGATTCTGATAAATAAATGCAGTTTCCAAGCGACTTGCTCATCTTTGCTTTGCCGTCAATTCCCGGCAGGCGCAGACATGCTTTATTATTTGGCAGCAGAATTTGCGGCTCGACCAGTGTCTCTCCATAAATAGAATTAAATTTGTGTACAATTTCCCGTGTTTGCTCCAGCATCGGCATTTGGTCTTCTCCAACTGGAACAGTCGTTGCTAAAAAGGCCGTAATATCTGCAGCCTGGCTGACTGGATAAGTAAAAAATCCAACCGGGATACTAGTTTCAAAATTGCGCATCTGTATCTCTGCTTTCACTGTAGGATTGCGCTGAAGCCTGGATACGGTAACTAAGTTCATATAGAAAAATGATAATTCTGTCAGTTCCGAAACATGAGATTGTATAAACAGGGTTGATTTTTCTGGATCTAACCCTACAGACAGATAATCTAAAGCAACCTCCATAATATTATTACGTATTTTTTCCGGATGGTCTGCATTGTCAGTCAGTGCCTGTGCATCTGCAATCATAATATAAATTTTTTCGTACTCTCCGGAATTTTGCAGCTCTACACGCTGCTTTAAAGAACCAACATAATGCCCTACATGTAGTTTTCCAGTTGGGCGATCTCCTGTTAAAATAATTTTTTCCTTATTTGCCATCTTGCAACTCTCCATTCCATCTATTTTTTATCGTTTTTAACCTGTGATCCAATCTATTTCTAAAGGATTTCTTGCTTTTGCGTATGATCATTTTTCTTATTTCTTTGTTACATCTATTTTCTATATGATATATTAGCAAATAAATGCAATGAATACAACAAAAACTCCCAATTACATATTTTTATTATAGTAATTGGGAGTATATTGCCTATCCTGTCTGTTATCTTTTATCTGAACATGTCAACCGCGGACTGTTCGATTGGAAGTCCTGCTGTATACACTGCCAGAAACTCATCAAATCCTTTTACATCCGCTGGATCTGGGTCTATGCGTGAGCCTTCCTGTCCGGCAAACACTTTTTGATTTAAATACGCATCTAACGTCTCATTATCTGCTTTATGTGCCATATAAGATGCCAGCAGTGCAATTCCCCACGCACCGCCTTCTCCTGCTGTATCCATAACAAATACAGGCGCATCGATTGCCGCTGCGAGTATGCTTTGCCCAACGCCCTTTGTCTTGAATAATCCGCCATGCCCTAACATCTTGTCTACTTTGACACCTTCTTCTTTCAGCATTAGGTTAAATCCTGCTTTTAATACACTTAAAGAAGCCATTAAATGTACACGCATAAAATTTGCAAGATTAAATTTCGCGTCAGGCTTGCGTACAAATAGCGGCCGTCCTTCTTCTAAATTTGTTACCGGTTCACCCGAAAAATAGTTGTAAGCAAGCAGACCGCCGCAGTCCTTATCTCCTTCCAGCGCTTTTTTGTACAGCGTCCCAAACAGATCATTCATATCAATGGACATGCCAAAGCTTTCTGCAAATTCCTTAAATAAATTCACCCATGCATTCAAATCTGAAGTACAGTTATTGCAATGTACCATACCAACTAAATTACCTGTTGGTGTTGTTACCAGATCGATTTCTGGGTACACTTTGGATAATTCTTTTTCCATAACTACCATGCCAAATACTGATGTGCCAGCTGACACATTGCCTGTGCAGACTGCTACGCTGTTTGTCGCAACCATGCCTGTACCAGCATCTCCTTCTGGCGGGCAAAGCGGGATGCCAGCTTGCAATTTTCCGGATACATCTAACTTTTTAGCCCCTTGTGCTGTTAAAACGCCTGCCGTTTCGCCAGCAGATAGTACCTTTGGCAGAATATCCCGCAGTTTCCAGTAATAGCCTTTTTTTGCAATCCGCTCATCAAACTGCTCGATCATTCTCTGGTTAAAGTCTTTTGTCTGGATATCAATTGGAAACATACCAGAAGCTTCTCCTACGCCAAGCACCTTTTCACCTGTCAGCTGCCAGTGGATATAACCGGAAAGTGTCACGAGGTAATCAATGTTTTCTACATGCGCTTCGTTATTTAAAATTGCCTGATCTAAGTGCGCAATACTCCATCTCTGTGGGATATTATAGTCAAATAGCTCTGTCAGCTGCGCTGCAGCCTGCTCTGTAATTGTATTGCGCCATGTACGGAATGGTACAAGCAGCTCCCCTGCTTTGTCAAATACCATATAACCATGCATCATTGCAGAAAAACCTATCGCTGCGAGCTGCGTAATTTCTGCGTCATAACGCTGTTTTACATTATTTGTCAGCTTTTGATAGCTGTCCTGCAGGCCAGTCCAAATGTCTTCTAACGTATATGTCCAAATCCCATTTTCCAGCCTGTTTTCCCAATCATGCTCTCCCGAAGCAATTGGAACTTCATCCTCCCCAATCAGCACTGCTTTAATTCTCGTAGAACCAAATTCAATACCCAGTACTGCTTTTCCTTGTTCAATCATTTCCTTTGTTTTCTTGTTATGATCCATGTTAACCTCCCCAAAACGTATACTTTGTCAGACAAAATCCGTCAGTCCCATAGGGACATAGATGAAAGGTCGTCCGAATGGTATACTTTATTTGATAGTTCTATGTTACTCTTTCTCCTATCATTTGTCATTACAAAAGTGTAAACTTTTTTTTAATTCGTTACTGTTTAGTTACTGTTCACTCCGTTCTCAGTAACACTGTTTACACTCTTTGTGATTTACATTATCTTATTCTTATGCTATGCTGAATAAAAAGGCGGTTTCAAATGATGAAAAGTAATTTAACAACACTTTGTTACATTGAACACGATGATCAGTATTTAATGCTGCACAGAGTAAAAAAAGAGCATGATGTGAATAAAGATAAGTGGATTGGCATTGGCGGCCATTTTGAGGCTGATGAATCACCGGAAGAATGTCTGCTGCGCGAGGTCTTGGATGAAACAGGGCTACAGCTTACCTCCTGGAGGCTGCGGGGAATTATTACGTTTCTTTGCGATCACTGGCAGACAGAGTATATGTTTTTATATACTGCTGATTGCTATCAGGGGGAGCTTACAGATTGCGATGAGGGAGAGCTTAAATGGATTCCAAAAAAAGACGTCTGTCATCTTCCTATTTGGGAAGGGGATAAAATATTTTTCCGTCTCATTGAAGAAGAAGCAGCTTTTTTCTCTTTGAAGCTGCAATATGTAGATGATCAATTAGTTACCTGTATGCTCAATGGCAAGCATTATCCTTATTAAAAAGACCGGCTATAAGTTTACAGCCGGCCTATCCTATTTAGAAAATTTAATTTGTTTCATTTTCTCTATCAGGTTTTGCATATTATTCTGGTGATCCATCTTCTAATTTATGATATCTTTTAAATACCTTGTCAGCACCACAGACATGCTTTGTGCCGTCCTCCTCAATAATAATATAGTCACCCTCGCTAATAAACGTACGACCTCTGCGGTGAATGATATACGGACATACAATATCACCATTTTCTAATTTAATCTTAATTAAAGAGTCTGTAACAATCCATCCTTTAATTACGACGTCCGCCCAAAGCTCAAAGCCGTCCTCTAATTTTTTTCCATTTTCATATTTTATTATTTCCGCTGTCAAAGCCGTTCTCACATATTTCATACCACTACCTCCTGTGCTGTTAGCACCTTCTTATTTTGCGTAAAACAGGCTCTGTATTTCCTTGAACATGCCCATTCGTCCTCATGAAACAGTCGTTGCATTCACAGCCCTGTTACCTCTATTTTGTTACCTCTTTCTACAACTAATTTTATTATATCTAAATATGCTCTCAAAATCAATAAGCTCTTGAAAGATCTCGTAGCTCCTGTCTAATTGCTTTCTGCCAGATGTATGTCACAATTTGTGGGAGATTTGGGTCAAATAAAGGGCGCATAGTGGGCTATGTAACCTGAATTTGACCCAAAGATACCGCA